>NZ_CP085256.1:311469-622938 GCF_044790185.1 Oceanobacillus kapialis | reverse complement strand
AAGCTATACAGTACCTGCAACAGGAAGGTATTCTCTTAAAGCAACAATCAGTTACCAAACTACAGCAACCATTACAGCTCAGTTAGGACCGACCGTAAATCCAGCCTTCTCCATCCGTCGTATTACTCCTACAACAACAGAGTTAGTATCAGGGCTATTTCCTGTGTTAAGCGTAAATATTGCGTTACTACTATCTTTAAGGGTAATACTTGGAAATGGTACCGTTACCTTAACAGGAGACGTAACTTTAAATGCAGGCGATGTAATTGGTTTATTTTATATAGCAAGCGGATTAACAATCGGCCTTAATATAGGCAGTTCTTCTCCATCAGGTACCACATTTTCTGTCTACAGAATAACTTAAATAATATTAAACCCATAAAACAATCCGGTAACATTAGGTTGCCGGATTGTTTTCATTTGATATAGACGATTTGAAATTAAAGAAATCATGCTTTTCTCATGCTATAATACTTATAACAAGTGACGGAGGTGATGGATTTGGATCCTTTAGATATCATGATGAACCAAGATCAAGTCGTTTCATATTTTTCTCCTATTATCAGTGCCGAAAATCAACTAATTATTGGTTATGAACTTAAACCTTATTACCAAGATTCGGAAATGCTTAGTTTAGATTGGTTTTTTAAGGATGATTCCATCCCGAGCGAATTTCGATTAGAACTGAATACAATAATCCAGCAAAAATCCTTAGATCTTTTTTTTGAAACAAAACAATCAACACTACTATTTATCAACTACAATGCAAAATTGCTATTAAACGATAATGGTGAAACGTTATTAAATTTATTGCAAACATACGCGGAACGAGGGTTCAACTTAAATAGGCTAGTACTCGAATTATCTGCAGAATATGTGATTAATCATATCGAAGAATATAAACATCTCCTTGCCTACATGCAAACCCTGGGTATTCGACTTGCCATTGATGATGCAGGAAAGCAAAACGGAAACTTAGAACGCTTAGCAATGATTAAGCCAAATATTCTCAAGGTAGATACTTCCTTTTTAGAAGAAGATGCTTTGCCACACCTTTATCAGGATGTACATCATTTGCTTTCTATGTTCTCTAGAAAAATTGGTGCAACCCTTTTGTTTAAAGGAATATCCACTTTCCAGCAATTAAATTATGCTTGGCGAAACGGAGGGCGCTATTACCAGGGTGATTACCTTGAAAAAGAATTACCAGAATTTATTTCTGCGGATAGCTGCAAAGAGAAAATAAAGAAAGATTTTCATCACTTCCTTACATTTGAACAAAAAAAGATGAAGGCACAGCTTAATTTAACCGAATCAATAAACAATCAATTAAATAAAACCCTAAAGAAAATAAATACTGAAGACCATTACGATAAGACCATTTTAACAGTCGCAAATGATTGTGATGCTATTACATTCCGTGTTTACATATGTAATCAGGCAGGGTATCAACTTTCCTCAAATGCAGAGAAAAATAGTGATGGAGAATGGAAACTCCATTATGAGGGAAGGCAGAAGAACTGGAGCTGGCGTCCTTATTTCTTTGAAAACATTGTACGTATGAACATCGAAAAAAAAGGAATACTCTCAGACCTATATACAGATATTGAACGAGATGAACGCATTCGAACATACTCATCCCCTATTGCTGAAGGTGTATTTATTTTTATAGATATTCCGTACGACTTTTTATACGAGCAAGAAGGATTACTATAATTACTATGGCCTTCCTAAACTCTATTCCAATTAAGGAAAGGAACTGTTTTAAAACAGCCCTTTCCTGATACATGTCGCTATGCACTATATTGACCAGTCAATTCCTGTTAAACCATGTCTCTCCAGCAATTCATTCGTACGTGAGAAGGGTTTACTTCCAAAGAAACCACGATAGGCAGATAAAGGACTTGGATGAGGCCCTTTTATAACATAATGTTTATTCGTATCAATTAATGTTTCCTTCTTTTGGGCTGCAGACCCCCAAAGAAGATAAACGACAGGAGTTTTTTTATCATTTAGAAGCTCAATCACTCGATTCGTAAATCTCTCCCAACCCATCCCTTTATGGGAGTGCGCCTCTCCTTTTCTAACCGTTAATACATTATTTAACAGCAAAACCCCTTGCTCCGCCCAATCGACCAAATAGCCATGGTTTGGAATAGGAACATCCAAGTCATTCTTCAACTCCTTAAAGATATTACGTAAGGACGGCGGAATACTTACTTCTGGTTTTACTGAAAAGCTTAAACCATGTGCCTGGTTAGGTCCATGATACGGATCCTGACCTAAAATTACTACCTTTACTTTCTCAAAAGGTGTAAGATGAAGCGCATTAAAGATGTTTTCCATTTCGGGATAGACGATATATTTTGCATATCCATCTTTCAAGAATGCTCGCAGCACTTTATAGTACTCTTTTTTAAATTCATCCTCCAATAAAGGAGCCCAGTCATTAATTAATATTTCTTTCTTCCTCAATTTCCTTCCTCCTTATTACCACTTTTTCACTCTGCTAATAAGATGATTCTGTTTCTTGCCCTTTTCCTGTTGAGGAGTTCATTAAAACTACACCACCTATTATGAGAACAAGCCCTGCAAATGTAAGAAAATTAAAAGGATCCTGCCAAATAGCTATTCCGATCACCGCCGTTAAAGCTGTTCCTACTCCTGACCATATTGCATAGGCTAAACTTAATGGAAGTTCTTTAAGCGAAAGAGATAAAAAGTAGAAAGCAGAAGCAAATCCTGCTATAACACCTAGAACAGGAAGAAAAGCTGTGAATCCGTCCGATAGCTTAATCATTGTCGTCCCAAATACTTCACTAATAATCGCTATAGATAAAGCTGTATAACCCTTCTTCATTGTGTTCTGCTCCTTTACTTTAGTGTCCAGGATTAGAGAGCCTGATCACCACTACACCTGCAATAATACATATGATGCCAACAACTTTTTTCCAATTTATTTTCTCTCGCCAAAACAAGATCCCAATCATGGTCGTTAGCGCGGTGCCTACTCCTGACCAAATCGCATATGCATTGCCAAGAGGAAGCGTCTTTAAAGCGATAGATAAAAAGTAAAAAGCAAACCCCATCCCAACAATAACTCCTATTGCGGGAAAGAGTCTTTTAAATCCATTTGATACTTTAAGCATGGAACTACCAAATACCTCAAATATAATGGCCATTGCTAACCATAGATACGTATTCATCTTTCCACCACCATTTCTTCTCCTAAAAAATACCCAGATATAGCTGATCTAAACCCTTCTTATCATACCGTTTAAACTAATTTTAGAGCAAGCATCCTAATCGCAAATTAGGTAATACTATAAGTTGTTCCATCATGGAACATAACTCGATGTAGGGGGAGATTGAATGGAGATTCGCGAAGGTGTTATCCCAACAACATTAGGAACCGCCGTGACCACAACAGGTTATATCTTGAAAAAGCAAAAAAATGCCAATGAAATGTTGGCAAACACCATTTTTGGCTTCGGGCTGGCCCACATAGTGTTAGGAACAATTGACCTCGTTCAACATCGACGTTAGTTTGGAGGAGCCCTTTTCTGAGGCTCCTCTTTTCAATTACTCGTTAAAGACTTCGACTTTAACTCTCTTCAAAAAAAACTGCTCCACAATGTTAGGTTTATGTGTCTAACATTGTGAAGCAGCTATAACATAATGCTACTTTTATTCTAAGTTCGCATGTTTTCCATACATTTGTTTTGAATCAAGCTCTTTTTTCTCCATAAACCGTAAAATGACAGCATCATAGAAGAGCAAAGAGGTTTGCTCGAACAGAGAGCCCATTGGTTGGATGGTTTCGTATTGTCCTGCCTCTTTGTCCTTAGGTGTGCCTGGAAGAACGACTGTTAAATCAGAAAGTTTCCCAATTGCAGATTCTGGTGACAGCGTAACTGCCGCTACTTCACCTCCAAGATTCTTGGCTTTTTTCACAATTGGTACCAATGTTTTTGTTTCACCTGATCCCGTCCCGACTATAAGCAGATCCCCTTCTTGCAAATTTGGCGTAACTGTTTCTCCTACTACATAGGCGTCAATCCCCATGTGCATCATACGCATGACGAAAGATTTCCCCATTAGACCAGACCGGCCTGCCCCAGCTACGAACACTTTATTGGCAGCAAGGATTGCATCTACTAACTGCTCAGACACTTCTTCTGATATAGCCTGCGTGGTATTTTCTAATTCACGGATAACCTCTTTTAGGTAGTAAGCTGTATTCATCTTTTATTACCCTTTGTTAATTAGTTCTTTAATTTCTGCTGCTGCCTTATTTTTATCATCTTTTGAAGTAATACCTCCACCAACAATAACAAGGTCTGGTTGCGCTTCAATTACCTGTGGAAGTGTTTCAACCTTAATACCACCTGCAATAGCTGTTTTTGCATTTTTCACAACCCCTTTAATTGTGCGTAGGTCCTCAAAGGAATCCTTGCCTTCAGCTTGAAGGTCGTAACCAGTATGAACACAGATATAGTCTGCTCCCAGTGTATCAAGCTCTTTAGCACGCGTTTTAATATCTTTTACAGCAATCATATCAACAAGAATTTCTTTTCCTGCTTCTTTGGCTGCTTCAACTGCTCCACGTATAGAGCTATCTTCAGCTGCTCCTAAAATTGTAATAATATCAGCTCCAGCGTTTGAAGCTTGTTCTACTTCATACGCTGCAGCATCCATGATTTTCACATCAGCAAGCACGGTTAAATCTGGGTATGCTTCTTTTACTTGGCGAACTGCTTCATGGCCAAACTTATTAATAATAGGTGTACCAATTTCTACGATATCAATAGATTCTTGAACTTCTGCGACAAGTTCAATTGCTTCCGGTATATTTACGAGATCTAATGCTAACTGTAATTTCACTTCAAATATCCCCTTTAATTCTTAAAATTTAACAGCGTAAATAAAATGCTTAAAGCTAAATAATTTACTCAACTGTTTAAAAAGGATTATACTTTCTCTACTATCTCCTGAAAAGTACGCACTTTTATTGCAGATAGTGCAAAAAAGTATACTGTCAAACAATAGAATAATTGCCTATTTAAGTGAAACTAACTATGATCGTTCCAATATCAGTCGGCAAAATTGTTGAAAGAAAGGATTGTTAAAATTGCCAAACTTCGCTGAAAAAAATTTCAACTGTGAAAAGGAATTAACTCTTTCTGTGATTGGCGGTAAATGGAAGATGCTAATAATTTGGCATTTAGGGAAGATAGGAACAAAACGTTTTGGGGAATTAAAAGCATTAATGCCAGGGATCACCCAACGTATGCTGACAAATCAATTACGCGAACTCGAGGCCCATCATATTGTACATCGGGAGGTTTACCCTGTTGTCCCCCCTAAAGTGGAATATTCCCTAACAGGGTATGGGGACAGGTTAATGCCTATCTTGGATGCTATGTATGAATGGGGAAAAGATTACATGGAAGAAATGCTGGACGAACAAGAAGTGATTAAATAAAAAAGAACCCACTACCTAAACTTGTTGTAGTGGGTTCTTTTAACTTGCTGTCTTTCTGCTTGTTAAAAAGAACCATTAATCGATTTACCTTTACCAATAGTTTCTTCTGTTTCTATATTTCTAGCAGGTGACGTTATGTCAATTGTTACATTTCTTATTTGTTCAATCCCTGGATGGGTTTCATTTAGCATATATACCAATGTAGCATTTTTTGGTGTTGTACTCGTGTAGTTTCCATCCGTTCTTCCACTGAACATATCGTGTGCGGATAATTGATGTCCATTAATCTCCACCATCGTACTGGCGAAAAAGAATTGAAGAGGAAGTTCACTTGTATTCTGTAACATCGCATCTAGTTGGACAAACCTTACCTTATCCCCTGCAATACCTGCTATCGATGGTTCTGTTACTTCTCCGCTTACAAGGCTAACTTTTTCAATTTGTATGTTAATAGGCCCCACCTTGACCTGTCCAAGAGAGGTAGCCTTTTCAATCGTAAAAACTAGAATAGCAAACGAGTTTAACTTACAACAAGGGGTTGTATAAATAAAGGTTAATGCGGGATAGTTTTTTCCTAAAAAGTAACTATCCGCCCGTAAAACGGGCGGTTTTAGTTTCGCCCTATAAGGGCACTTTACCAACGAGGCCCCTAAAGGGGCTTCGAAATTGACCGTCAACCGTTTATATTCCTATCTATTTTTTAAATGGATCGACGTATTCACGTTTACTCATGTTGTCTCGTAGTCTATCCTCAGATTCCTGTTCACGAATGTACTTTGCCACCGTTTTTTGATTGAGCCCCACTGTACTGACATAGTAACCTTTTGCCCAAAATGTGCGGTTCCCATGGTTGTACTTTAGGTTTGCATGTCTGTCGTGAATCATTAAAGAGCTTTTACCTTTTAAGTAACCCATAAAGTAAGATACTGACATCATTGGTGGTATTTTCACCAGCATATGGATGTGGTCGGGCATGGCATGAGCCTCGATAATTTCTACATCTTTCATCTCACATAAACGCCTTAAGATCACCCCGATGTCTCTTCTTAATTTGCCATAAATTACTTTCCTTCTATACTTGGGTATAAAGACTATGTGATACTTACAATTCCATCGGGTGTGTGATAAACTATTGTCACTCGACATGAGTAGATCTCCTTTCTGTATATAGAGTCGGTTTGACGGCCAACTCTATTATACCGAAAGGAGTTTTTTCTGTTACAACTCTACAAGTTGAATTCTCACACAGGCAGAGCCTGTGGTTTTAAAACCAGTAAATGAAAAGAAAGGGTGCTTCCCCGCGACCCTTTCTTTCCGGTAGAGATTACTAAGATTGTCTTACATCGCTTCCTGATCCCTTTTCTTCTTCCTAAATCGATAGAAAACAAGATACAGCATTGGCACCATAATCAAGGTTAAAATTGCTGAGAATAGAATTCCCGATATTATTGTTACGGCAAGTGGGGTGAATAACGCATCTCCACTTACTGCAACTGGAATTAGGGCAACAATCGATGTAATTGCTGTTAAGAGTATTGGCCGCAACCTGACGCGTCCAGATTCGATAACAGCTTCTTTTACATTCATTCCTTGTTTTAATGATTGTTCAATGAACTCAATTAACACAATTGAGTTTCTAACAACGATACCGGTGAGCGAGACCATTCCCATGACACCAAGGAAACTAATTGGTGTTTGTGTCACAAATAACCCAAGAATTGCACCTGAAATTGCCAGGTAAACAGCAACAAGTACAAGAAACGGGAGCGAAAGGGAATTAAATTGAAAAGCAATTAACAAGTACACTAGGAATAGAACGATAATGAATAGTACCGTAATTTCCGCAAAGAAATCACTTTGCGCTTCATTTTCTCCCCCTAATGTGATGCTGTAATTAGCATCGTTAAGCTGCTCCCTATAATCTTCAACGATATCACTTACGTTTGCTTCATAATTCTTTTCGTTTTCTGGAAAGGCCCGCAGCGTAATCGAGCGTTCTCCTTTTATATGTGGGATAATTTGCAGCTTTTCACTTTCCTCAGGCGTCACTAGCTCATCCAATGAAATAAGCTCTGGTGGACCATTCGTTGAAACTGCGGGAACTTCAAGTTCTGAGAGATCAACCGTTCCCTCCCCTTCTTCTAACACGATCTTCATATCCCGTTTTACAACGCCATTATCGAATGAACCTAGTGGAATACCCTCAGTGGCAAGCCCAATTTGCTGACTTATTTGATTCACACTAATGCCGTTATCTTCAAGGGTATCACGGTTTGGTACGTATTCTATTGTAGGCTGTAATTCACCTACATCGTCTACCACAATGTCAGTTGATAGCTCTTCTATCTCTTTTGTAAGATTATCTCTCATTTCAAGTAATCGGTCCATCTCAGGGCCAGTTACCGTAACCGTAACGGGAGCTCCTGTCGGTGGTCCCTGTTGGATCGTATCCATAAATATCTCAGCGTCAGGATACTGGTTACGTAATTTATCTGTCCATTCATCCATCAAGCCTTGTGTGGTCTGAATATCTCGATCTACTCTAGCTACTATCTGACCAGTATTCTCTCCCGTTCTCGACAAGGAACTATTAAAAAGACCCGGTGTCCCCGTTCCTGTGAAGACACTTGTTTCATAAACACCGTTGTCTGTATTCAACTTTTCTTCCATGTCTTCAAGGACATTATGTGTCTCTTCAAGCGGTGTACCTATTGGAAGCGTAATATCTATCGTTACCTCTTCTTTATCCGCTGGTGGGAAGAATTCAAACGGAGTTAAAAGGACTAAGCCAAACGTTGCCGTTGTAAATATAAGCCCAATTATGGTAACCACTAACGGCTTTTTAGAAAATCGGTTTAAAAGCTTATCCGCATAAAAGTCTGCAAGTTTGTTTAAAGGCTTCCCAAGAAGTCCCGGCGCCTCCGACATCGTCTTCTTTGATCGTCGATTGAAAATGTAACGAAAAATCGGTACAAAGATAAGCGCTACTAGAGTTGATGCAATTATCGTTGTGATTAGGACGGTTGGTAATGCACGGATAAATGCACCATTTCCACCTGACAGGAAAATGAGTGGCAAGAAAGTAAACACAATCGCAAGAGAGGATGTTACAATGGACACCCATATCTCTTTCACACCATTGATTGTCCCCATTAACCCTTTATCTCCAACCTTGTATCTTCGTTCAATATTATCGTTTATGACAATCGAATCATCCACAATTATTCCGAGTGCAATGATTATTCCAATTACCGAGATTTGGTTAAGGTCAACACCTGTGAACGGTAACGGAATCAAGCCTGTCAGAACAGATATTGGTACAGCAAGCGCTACAACCAAAGCCCCCGATGCGGAAAGGCCAAGTGCAGCAGCAACAATAACTGCTATAACAGAAATAGCAAGAGATTGAAATAATCCATCGAAAATATTTGTAACAATTGAGGCTTGTGAATAATAGGACTCTAGCTGTACATTCGAAGGTAGCCCATCTGAAAGTTCCTCTACTTTCGTAGATACACGCTCATCAACCGTTGGAATGTCCTCTCCTTTTTTCACATATGCTGTGAAGGAGATCGAGGGCTTTCCTTCAAACGTAATGATATCTTCAAGCTCTTTTGAACCGACTTCTACATTTGCAATATCTTTTACATAAACAGCATTTCCTTCCGTATTTTCTCCAACGTAAACTTCTTCCATTTGTTCAATGGTGTCGTAGTTCTCAAGAGTAAGCTGTACTACTTCCTCCTCCATATCCTGCTTACCTAATGGGGATGGATAATATTCATTATTAATGGCCGTTTGCAAATCACCTGTGTTAAGCCCTGCTTCCTTTAACGCATCCTGCTTAACGTTTATTAAAATTTGCTCATCCGGTAAGCCTTTGATGGTAACACCTGAAACACCAGGAAGTCCTTCTACTTCGTCCTTCCATCTGTTTAACTCCTCTCCTAGAGAAAGCAAGTTATCTCGCGAATCACTCGTAAGGTGATAGGAGACGACGGGGGATTGTGACATCGAATCATTAACTTCCGAGTCTTGAACTCCATCTGGGAAGGAAGCTGAAGCACTCGACACAGCTTGATTTACGTCAGAAAACACATCGTTCTTATTTGCGCCCTCTTCCACTTCAATTACTACATTAGAAAATCCGGCCGAAGAAGTTGAGGTCAATTCTGCAATACCGTCGACAGACTGTAGTGCGTCCTCAATAGGGTTTGTAACAGACCGCTCGACCGTATTAACGCCAGCCCCAGGGTAAACGGTGCTAATTGATCCGACATTTGCTGTTGTTTCGGGAATTTCCCGTTGTGGTAGCTGAAAGAAGGTAAATACGCCAACAATGACAAACAACACTATAAAAAATATAAATAGCTTAGAACGCTTTAAAATCCATCTCAACATATAGAGTCTCCTTTTTTGTTTTGACTCTTTTTTTATACCACATTCCATTCTCACTTATCAATTGATAAGCAAAGTACAAAATTACTTTCTCCCAGTGGTTATTCTGAGCAATAAAAAACCGAACGGCTACATATCTTATAAGTATGTTTGCTCGTTCGGTTCCGGTTTAAGCATCTTTTCTTGTCTGGCATCCAGTCAACCAGCTTTTTTTAAGATGTCTCTTACAAATTCAATTTCACCTCGAATTTGTCTTGTTCTCCAGTTTTCGTTACTTCTCGTCAATAAATAAGTTAAATAGGTTAGGTCTCTTCGAAAGTAAAACGTTTCATACTCATTTAGCACCCTATACCTCCTTCCATGCTAACGACTCATTAATACTAATTTACCTAAATTAGAAGAAATAAACGGTTTATTTTACGTAGCGTTAATAAAATGAAACTTCACTTGGTGGGGGATCTTACTACCAGTTAAGAGGATAAAAGAAAGGTGCAAAAAAACCATTACCTATTTTTCATGCAATGGTTCGGAGCGAGACGTCACTTTCTGAAAGTTGTTCATATTATAAAAAACGTAAGAAATTAAATAGATAACCAAAAAAATAAAAAAGACATAAATCATAGGGGTACCTTTAGGATCATAGTACCTTAATGCTTCAAATACTTTCATTCCTCCAAATGCTCCTACAGCAGCGAAAATTGCCCCTTTAAGAAATGGATTGGCACGAGGTTTAATTTGCAGCACCACCATTACTGCAATCGGGACTAATGACAAATGATAAGGTAAAAAAAGCTCTGGTGATATTGGGGAGAATTTAATCGGGTAAGACCACCAACCATAAGAGGTGGCAATTAAATCTGTTAATAAAGACAATATGATGGTGGCAAAAGCCCCCATTAGAAGACGCCCAGTGCTTTCTTTTTTTCTAAAGAAAAACCAAAAGATCCAAGGCGTAACAAATAAAGCTATCCCTAACCACCACTGCCAAGTAAATAAGTATGCATGGTACATAGCATCAGTCATCGTTTTATTTGCTTCTTGTAATAGCTCATAACCTTTTTCGGTTTGTCTTATACCTTCTTTAATTGACATTTTATACACCGCCCTCCCTTTATGCTCTGCATTTTTTTTGCATCTATGCATTTCAAGGGAGAAACTTAGATAAAATGAAACTTCATTTGGTGAGACGGGTTTCCCTCTCTCCCCACCAAATCAATTAAAATCATCGGGAATTTACCCGGCTAAATCAATGCGTATAATTCTAAAGACAGGCTTTCTGTTGCTCGTAGTACTGCTTTTGATATTGTGTCATTAAACTCATCAGGATCCTCTATTTCTTCCCCGTCCAATTTAACATTAATTATTCTCATATCTTTCTTTCTAAAACCAATTCTTTCTCTCGTTAACTGGCTATTAAATCCTAGGATATTTCTCCCTATTTTTTGCAACTCCGCTTGCAGTTCTTTCTCAAAACTATAGTCCGTATAAGTGCTACTCTCAAGTATCTTGATTTCTATCTCCATGCTTTCGCTCCTTTATCTGGTGTTATTTAACGTAATATTATCACAATAATCTTTCTTTAATAACTAGTATTGCGAAACGAGGTTTCTGGTAAAAAAAGCACCTTCAAAAAGATGCTCTTTCATAAATTTCGATATATCATTTTAAAGATTCTATAAATCATACCATAATAATTATGAAGATAATGATTAACATTACATTGACTAAGGCGAGCAACCACCTCTTCCACCCCTTACCATATAGTGAGATTAGAAGGCCAAGGATGGGAGAGAAAAACAAGCCGATAAAATACAGAATCGCCCAAATTCCACTAATATGTATAATCCCAAAGGCGTGCGGACCTAGCCACAAAAGCAAAAATAAACTGATACATGCTATAGAAATACGATGAAACCTTTTTTCATACCCTGCTAACCAGTCTTTAGCCACTTGTACATAATAGTAATCTTCTTTTCCACTATGTTTATGACTCTTCGTAAAAGCGTTAATAAGCTTTTTTGTATTTTTGGAGGTGCTAGCAGCTGCATCTTGGGTTAATGTCCCATCTTCTTTAAAGATGAGGTTTTCATAACCTTTCATCATCCTAATGATATCTTTATATAAACCCTTTCTCCTTAACTTAGAATCTCTTTTTTTAAGTATAGTGTAATATAGGTATCTTACCAAGCCCATATGAAACCGAGCGTACGCTCTACGGAACATCTAATCTACCTTCCTTTAAAGACTGTAATTTCAGTATATATTCTTGCAAACGCTATATCAAGGGCACTATTTTATAACCCTAAACGTACTAAAACAAAGTGGTTTACTTTTTCAAAGAAAGGTATTAGGATATATTCCACCATTATTTTTTCAAGTATTCTAATTTTTACGTTTTTAAAAGTTATGCACAACACCTAATTTTACTGGGTATTTTTTTTGCTAATCCAGTTTTGGACTATCTATTATATTAAAAGGAGTTATTACTTATGGTTAAACCTGAAGAGATTCTGAGAAGTGGGCCGAATCAATACATATGTAGAGAGGGTATCCTTAAGGACCTTTCAACATTTGTACAAACGTTTCGTTCGCCGGTAGCAGTTACTGGCTTTAAATCATACAAAGCATTTCAGAACTATACAAGCTTCCCTTCAAACGTGGAGGTTTTTCAACATGATGGCTACAGCACAGATCAAGCCATAGAAGAGATCTCTCAATTTGCGAATCAGGCTGATGTAATTATTGGTGTTGGCGGTGGAAAGATTCTTGATACTGCTAAATCTGTAGCAGACAAGCTCGGCATTGAAATCATTACAATACCAACAGTCGCCGGCACATGTGCTGCCGCTACTCCTTTAAGTGTTATATACGACAGCAATGGATCTTTTACACGAGTGGACTATCATTTCCGAACAATCCATCTAACGCTTGTAGACCCTATCTTCCTGCTAGACAGCCCTATTGAATATTTAAAGAGCGGGATTGGTGACTCATTGGCTAAATGGTACGAAGCCGAAGCAATCATTCGGAACAGCAATCGTAGTGACCTTTCCATTATGGTAAAAGTTGGCCTTGACCACGCCTCCTATATCAAGGATATTTTGTTGGAAGACAGTAATGCAGCAATCGAAGGCATGAAATCAAATACTGTTACCCCTTCCTTTACTAGAGTTCTAGAAGCAATCATCCCATTGGCTGGAACTGTAGGTGGGTATGCAGGAAAGTATGGTAGGATGTCTGGTGCGCACGCGGTTCACAATGGACTTAGCTTTATTGATGAAACACATCGCATCCTCCATGGACAAAAGGTAGCTTATGGAATCCTCGTTCAGCTTCTACTAGAGGATCGAACAGAAGAAGTTAAAGAACTTCTCCCATTTTATAAAAGTTTAACATTCCCGGTAAATCTACAAGAATTGAACGTTGCTAAAGAACAAGAACAGGCAATGAAAACAGTAGCAGCACATGCTGTTAAACCAGAGGAATCGTTGCAGTTAATCAAAGCCTTTCAAGAAATTGACGTAATAAAGTCAATGCAAGGATTAGAGAAACTATCAGAGGTAAGTTTGGTGTAAGATGTGAATGATAAAAAAAGAGCCACTTGCTTAACGTGCAGCAAGTGGCTCTAAACTTTTCTATCAATGGAAGGTAACCGTGAAACACGAATTAAGGAAGACTCAGCTTGGTCATCCTTCCGCCATCTACTGGATAGATTTGGCCTGTTATAAAACCAGCCTCATCAGCTGCAAGAAAAGCAACAAGTGCTGCTACTTCTTCGGGAGTTCCTGAACGACCTACAGGGTGAATCTTTCCAATATTACGTTGAAAAGCTTCTGCATCATCAGATGCGGCAATCATGTCAATATTTAGTTCCGTGTCGATCCATCCAGGTGCCACTGCATTACAGCGAATACCTTCATGGCCATGGTCTACCGCTACCGAACGGGTCAATCCATGGAGCCCGGACTTAGAGACACAGTATGCAGCATGATTAGGGTTAGCAGCCAATCCCTCAGTAGAACCCGTGTTGACAATACTACCTTTTGTTTTACGAAGGTATGGCAATGCTGCGCGAATAAGTAAGAATGGAGCTGTCAGGTTGACGGCAATATTGCGTTGCCAATCCTCCAGACTCATTTCTTCAATGCCAGCTTCCATCATCATTCCTGCATTGTTAACCAGCACATCAAGTTGCCCTGCTCGTGAAATAACTTCCTCAATAATCCGCTGCGGTGTATGGGCGTCTGAAAAATCCGCTTTAATGGAATCAAATTCCGTATCTTCACCACGCTGCGCTGTAATTACCGTCGCACCTTCTGCTTGTAGACGGCGTGCAATGGAACGTCCAATTCCAGATCGTCCTCCTGTCACAAGCGCTACCTTGTTCTCAAATCGCTTAATTTGATTTGCCAATAAAATCAGCCTCCTATTCAATATTCTATCTTGTCATCGAGTTAGAAATAAAATTCACACAAAACTCTCTTTTAGTTATCATAACCACTAAGGGAGGTTTATCGCAATTATATCAATTTACTTGAATATCTTTTTACACGTAGAGCATATGAAAGTAGTACATTTTATTATCTTCTCATCTCTTTTCTGAAAGCATAAGAGAAGAGCAAGGAAATGAAAATAGCCCCACCGATAATATTTCCGATACTTGCCGGGATCAAATTGAGCAGGATATACTCATGCCATGCATACTTATCAGATGTAAAGATTCCTAAACTGAAATACCCCATATTTGCGGCACTGTGCTGAAAATTACCTGCTACAAAGAGAATAACAGGTAGTGCAGTTCCTAAAATTTTGCCGGTCATGTCCCTAGCGGCTGTGGTTAGAAATGTAGCCATGCCAATAAGCCAATTTGCGAGAATCCCCGATAAAAGTACTTGAAACCAGCCGATCCAGCCATGCTCTGAAAACTGCATTTTCTTATCTAGAAGTGTACCCATCTCTTTCGAAAACTCCGTTGGTAAAGAGTTTGACATCATTACTAATAAAGCAACAAACAACGCACCTATAATGTTTCCTATATAAGCAACGGCCCAGAATTGAACATACTTATGCTTTCTCCAGTATGATTTTTGTAAATAGGATGTCGGCAACAGGACGTTTACTTCTGTAAACAGTACGGAACGCGACATAAATACCATTAGATAACCTGCTGTACAACCAAGCCCCTGCAGAAGATATGTCAGGCCTTTCGCATCAATGCCGATAGCAAGCAATACGGAAAAAACAGCACCAAAAGTCATAAATGAACCCGCTTTTAAAGATAATAACAACCTGGAGGATGTATTTGTATCAAGGTGTTCTTTCCCTTTATCGCTAAACGTTTGCATAACCTGGTTTGGATATAAAAATTGCCTTTCCGGGATTTCTTGTGTATTACTTATCTGGTTTGATGATTCCTGGAGACCATTATTTGCCATCAATATCCTCCTATTTGGTGAAGTTCTGTATCAGATATTTGGTAGAATTTAAACTTCAACTATTTTTAATTAATGTGTCTACCGATATATGTACCCGAAATAAGTGGTGGTCAAGCCGTATTTATAGCAAGGAATCTCTTATCATGAATTTTAAGTGTGAAATATTTTTAAAATACACCTTGACAATTTCACATTAGAGTTGTAGTATATTGACTAATCAAAAAATTGAATAACGATTATTCTTATCCAGAGAGGTGGAGGGACTGGCCCTTTGAAGCCTCAGCAACAGACATTTGTACTGTGCTAATTCCAGAAGCGTTAAGCTTGGAGATAAGAAGAGAATGATATTACGGTTTCAGGACCCTCTTCTTATTTTAAGAAGGGGGTTTTTTGGTGTATACATTAGAAATGTAAGTTGGTTTTAGTAGTTTAGTTGATTCTATACATTAAAAAATAAAACGAAAGCAGGGATTTAACATGGCAATTACTTTAACAAAGGCACCTTTTAAAGCGGATCAAGTAGGAAGTTTATTACGACCAGACAGCATACACAAAGCAAGAAAAGAATTTAAAGACGGAGAAATTACAGCTGCACAATTACGTGAAGTAGAGACAAGAGAAATCAAGCGGATCGTGGATAAACAAATTGAAGTTGGCTTAAATGCAGTGACAGATGGCGAGTTTAGAAGACGATTTTGGCATACCGATTTCTTAGAGCATCTCAACGGGATAGAAGGATATGTGCCAGATGAAGGCTATATTTTCAATGGTAATGAAGAAACAGAAAGATATAATGTGCGAAATACCGGCAAAGTATCGTTTAATCCTGATCATCCATTCATTCAAGATTTTATTGAATTTAATGAGATTGTTGGTGGGCGTGCAGTTGCTAAGCAAACCATCCCTAGCCCTAACCAGCTTTTTAACCAAGGGATAATTAATGAGGAAATTTATCCGGATATTGAGGCGTATGCCGATGATGTTATTCAAACATACCGAGATGCACTACAAGCTTTTTACAAAGCAGGAGTTCGCTATTTACAGTTTGATGATGTGTATATTGCAGGGCTTTCCTCACCAGATATCCCATTCAATGATGGAAAATATTCCAGGGAGAAACTTATTAATCTCGCACTACGCGTTGTTAATGAAGTATTAAATGGAAAACCAGATGATTTAATCGTGACGACACACCTATGTCGTGGAAACTATCGATCTAATTGGGCCTTTGAAGGGAGTTATGAATTAATCTCATCAACGTTGTTTGCAAAAGAGAAAGTGGACGGATTTTTCTTGGAATATGATGATGACCGTTCCGGTGATTTTAAGCCACTTGAGCATATTCCAAATGGTGGAGCACAAGTTGTCCTTGGGCTTATTACCTCAAAAAATGGTGAGCTGGAGAACAAAGAAACAATTAAAGCAAGAATTAAAGAAGCTTCCAAATATGTTCCGCTTGATCAATTGTGCCTCAGCACCCAATGTGGATTCGCGTCAACTCACCACGGCAATAAGTTAACAGAAGAGGATCAGTGGAATAAACTTAGATTTATTGTTGAGATCAGTAAAGAGGTTTGGGGCTCTTAAATTAAGTAGGAAGAGGAAGGGACAAAACTAAGTCATCTATACTAAAATACGATTAATAAGTATGAGCACCGCTTCGGCAGAACACTCCGCTTTCCACGGGCACGGCCGGGGAACTACTTGAATAAACTTCTTTGCTCCCTTGCGCCGAGGAAGCCAACTTCGAAGCGAGTCTAGAAGACGCAGGCGCATCACGAAGGCCAACAGGATGTTGGTCCGGGAGACGTTGCCACAGGACGTGGCGACCTTAGTCTTTGTTCCTTTTCCACTGTGGGGTCTTCGGACTCGTGCTGTTCCCGTTGGACAAGGAAAACTACGTGAGCGATGCATCGCACGCAGAAAATACGAATGATTTCTTAGGAGTCTACGTGTTCTGCCTACGCTAAAATGAGAAAACTCTAACTAGGCAAACTTTTTTAAAGGAATTGCATGATAGTTCGTGTTTTCATATATTAAGAGAACTTTTGTCCCAGCCTCTTCTTAAATCCACTTAACTTTTATTATTTTTGACGAAAGGATCGATTACATGATGAGGAGACACATTGAGACAGAATTGGTGCAGCTTGGCAATCGTAGCGACCCCAAAACCGGAGCAGTAAATCCGCCAATTTATTTATCGACAGCCTACCAGCATGGAGGGCTTCATATGTCGACTGGATATGATTACACCAGAACAAAAAACCCGACCCGGGCGATTCTCGAGGAAGGCATTGCAGAGTTGGAAGCTGGTGAGAGTGGGTATGCCTGTAGTTCCGGCATGGCTGCCATTCAATTAGTCTTATCCCTTCTTCGCTCAGGGGATGAAATCATTGCTCCAGAAGATATTTATGGAGGGACCTATCGTTTACTGCAGCATTATGCGCAAGCTTATAATATCCGAACTACATACAGTGCGTTTAACCACCCTGAGGAAACAGCCCAATTCATTACAGACAATACAAAGGCATTATTTATTGAAACACCGACTAATCCGCTCATGCAAAAAATCGATATTGAAGCATTCGCACAATTAGCCCAGAAAAACAATCTCTTATTAATCGTGGATAACACGTTTTTAACCCCCTATTTCCAGCGCCCACTTGACTTAGGTGCTGACATTGTGATCCATAGTGCCACCAAATATATTGGTGGTCACAATGATGTACTGGCTGGTTTGGTCGTTGCAAAAGAAAAGAACCTGTGTGAAAAATTGTCCGAGCTACATAATGCTTCCGGCGCTGTCCTGTCTCCTTTTGATTCATGGTTATTGATTAGAGGATTAAAAACCCTTGCTTTGAGAATGAAACAACATGAAAACAATGCTAGAAAAGTTACAGCCTACTTAGAAAACGAGCCCCTGGTAACAGATGTTCTCTATCCTGGTACTGGTGGAATGCTTTCATTTCGCTTGCTGGAAAGTAAGTGGATAGGGCAATTTTTGGAAAGCCTCGAGTTAATCACCTTTGCCGAAAGTCTAGGAGGAGTCGAAAGCTTTATAACCTATCCTGCTACACAAACCCATGCTGAGATTCCTGTTGAGGAGAGGACACGTCGCGGCATTTGTGATCGGCTTTTACGATTTTCTGTAGGGATTGAAGAAGCGGAAGATATTGTTTGGGATTTGAAGCAAGTGTTTTCTACTTTAGTAGAAACATAGAAAAAACCTCTCAACAGTTCAGTGGACTAAGGAGAGGTTTTCTTTAATAGTTTATTTTATGGCGTATCAAAAAGTGGAAGATAGTAAAATGTTAGACGAAAGAGTTGGAATAAATTAATTAACCAACCACTTTGAAAGATTAGGCAGTGTAAGTGAGAGAATAATCCCCTCCCCGCACAGTTCAGTTTACAGTTCTAGTTGTAGCAATTTCTTTCTAATGAACTAAGGAGATAATAAATTCTCATTCCCTTGTTTAGATGTACAATATAAGTTTCTCAAGCTCATACTTCATTTACGACAGCTCAATATTCACTACCAAATTATTAGTATCAGCCAGTTCTTCCACCATCCAATTTCCGGACAGCACTCGCTGACGGACTAGGTTTCATAACCGCTTTATGGATTTCGATAGCTGGATTAGCTTTATGTGGACTATGGTTCAGTCTATCATCAATGCGAAGAGCTCAAATAGACTAATATAAAACTTCAATAATATAATGTTATCTTTTAAACTGACAACACTAGTGACATTTCAAAAGTGAAAAACCACAAAAGATGCTGACTTCTGAAGTCAGCACCTTTTATATTACTTCGTATATTGTTTCTTTTCATCAATCTTTTGTTCTTTAGCTAGTTCACGGCTTACTAGCGGTGCTGTCCAAAATGTAGTTAACATGAGTAAAGAAACCGGAACAGCAGTAACCACGATGAATGATTGTAAGGACCCAACACTATCTTCACCAAGCGTAATAAGTACCGTCGCGACAAGTCCCATGAGAATTGCCCAGACTACACGTAAATATTTTGCTGGATCTCCATGCCCGGTAATCGCCATCGAAATGGTTAATGACATGGAATCAGTTGTCGTTAGTACAAAAACGATAGTTGCCAGAAGAAACAAGAAACCGAAAATTGTACCGAAGGGCAGTTGTTCTGCAATGGCAATCATTGCTGCTGGAGGTCCAGCACTACTTAAAGCATCAGAAACAGAGCCAGGGTTTTTCATTTCTGAAAAGATTCCTGTTCCCCCAACAACGGTAAACCAAAATGTTGTGACCACTGGTGCAATTACTGCAACAGCAGTTACTAGCTCACGAATTGTTCGACCACGTGATATACGACTTACAAACATAGCCATCATTGGTCCATATCCGATAAACCACGCAAAGAAAAAAATGGTCCATAATCCAAGCCAAGCTCCATCACTTCGGAAAGTGTTTAACCTGAGAAATTCCTGTACATACAAACCAAATGACTGTACATATGAATCGAAAATAAATAATGCTGGTCCTAGAATAAGAACACCTATCATTAAACCAACTGCAAGAATAATATTATAGCTACTCAAAATTTGAATACCTTTATGAATACCTGTAGCAGCGGAAATACCAGCTGCAAGAACAATTACTGCAACAATAAGACATTGCATGAGTAAATTATTTGGTATACCGAACAAAGCATTTAATCCGTAACCAGCTTGCAAACCGAGAAACCCAATCGGACCAATCGTACCGGCTGCTACTGATACAATAGAAAAGGCGTCAACAAATGTTCCAAGTGCACTTTTCTTCATAATTTTATCTCCAAAAATCGGATAAAGTAGGGACCGCGGCTTTAATGGTGCATTTCTATGATAATGGGAATACATTAGCACAATCGTACCTAATGTTCCCAGGATTGCCCAGGAAACAAAGCCCCAATCAACAAAACTTGTTGCAAGTGCTGGTACTACTGCCTCACTCGTTCCTGGCTCAACCCCTGAGAAATGTGGAGGGACAGTTAAAAAGTGACTTAATGGCTCGGCTGCTGCCCAGAAAACCCCACCCGCTGCGAGTAGCGTACACATAATAATGGAGATCCATTTAAAAGTTCCAATCTCTGGCTTTTCTAACTTACCTAAACGTATCTTACCAAACTTGGAAAATCCAAGGATTAAGGCAATAAATATGGTTCCAACCATTAGTACTTGATAAATGGATCCAAAGTAAGTTACCGACCAATTAAACATTGTATTAACTACATCTGTAACCATTTCTTTATCTATCAATGCTAAAATAACAAAGGCAAGTAATGCCCCTCCGCTCAGAAATAGCACTGGTTTATCCATATTTTGATTTTGTTGCTTTATATTTCTCAAAATCTGCTCCTTTCAATTCCACATAAAAAATTACATACCTCACTGATCTATATTTCAAACTCAATCAGTTGTATGTATGGTTTAATCTACATCTAAATTTAACCACAGCGTAAAATAATACATTGTAGGTTAGCACGTGTCAAGTTGAAGCTTTTCACTTTAATGGTATCCCCTATTTTCAACTCATGGCGTTCCAAAAATTAGAAAGGAGCAGCTACGAAACCTTCTTTACATTCATTATGCTGTACCACGAAGGAAATATCCCGTATTGATCCAGCCATCGTTTGATTTTGACCAAAATGAATATTTTCCATCAGTATTCTGAAAAATCATCATTTCCTGCATTGCGATTAGGTCACGGTGTTGTTCTGTATATTGGTCGATTTCTGTCTGATCATATTCCCCAACATGTAACACCATAATATCAGCCGGTACTGCACTTTTTCGTATCGGTGCAAAAGCACGAGAGAAATATACCGACACAAGAAAAAGGAAGCTTCTCACAAGTTAACTCAACTTATGAGAAGCTTCCTTTTATATCATTGATATTTTCGTATTATGTTCATGCCGTTAGCCATATTTCTTCTGGTGTTCTTTTTTCAACTTGAGATACGCCTTATCCTCTCGCGCTTTCTTCCACTTTTCTTGAAAAATGGTGGCCGCTTCCGCTTTCTCAGGGTCCATCTGCCTCTCGTTCACATTGCCCTTGTCGTCATATTTCTTGCCGCCTTTATAATTCGTGTAACGTCGAGCTCGTGTATACCCCATTTGAAGAAACTTCCTCGCCATATCCATGCCGACTAGATCCTCTTCATCCTTATAAGCAAGAAACATCTTATAGATTTTATCGGATGACTCTTTCGCAATTTCAGGGGTCTTAAATCGCCAATGTTGCAGGATCTCACTTTTATAAGGTTCCACAAGCAGTACACCTTGTTCGCCCCTACCAACTCTGTACAATTCAGGATTTTTGCGAAAATCTATATTATCGAAATCCAGATCATAGTTGAAAGCCATATAGGTCACCCTTTTTTAAATAGGTTTACCCTCAAGGAGCTTTTGGTAAGCATTCTTAAAACCGATATCGAAACATCATTCAAGGATCCACTAGTCTGTTTAGTAAAGTCGTTTGAAACTGAAAAAGTTATTCCAAACCTTGAAGAATACCTTTTCTACTTTTTTTCTAGGTTAAGTAATTATATATTTATATTTTTCATTACTACTCCGATATAAAGAGTGGAGATTTTTAAAGACTGAAGGAGCGAATGTTTATGACAATTGATGAATTACAACTGAAAACATTACAAAGAAAAAATAAAATTATTCTAATCATGTTGATCATTACCGTAGTGTTAGGTGTAGTAGTAGAAATGGGCTTGAATAAACCGCTTGAACTCATTCTAGCGATTGGAATTGGTGGGCTTGCACTATGCGGTACCATTGCCTATTTGCTCAAAACAAATAAATTAACGAAACAAATCGGCTATCTAGCGGTAATCGGATTAGCAGCTATTTTAGGAAGTATTATTTTTATTAGCCCATCTGAAAATAACCTTTCTCTTCTCTATTTCCTACTAATTAGTTCCGCCTTTTATATGAATCTGGCAATTTTTATTATCGGCACTGCTTTAGCGGTTGGTTTATTACTTTTCGCCTTTTCTATAAATGGCGATATTTATTCTTCAGATCTTACCACCTATCTATTCTTATTTTCTCTATCGGTTCTGGTGCTTGTCTTCCAAACGAGAGTTATGGGCCGATTGGAGAAAGATCTTGGTAGTATGAAGGCTAAGGCCGAAGAACAGTTACACAAGGAAACACAGCAACGGATTGTTATTGAAGATAATTCACGTGTTATTGCAGACAACATGGAACAAGTAAAATCACAATCTGAATTGGAAAAACAAACGATCGAAGAAGTAAATGTTTCGATACAAGAAATTGTCGCTGGAACCCAATCACAAGGAAACTCGATCAATGATATTATGACTGCAATGGAAAGTACTGCAAAGCAAGTTGTCTCCATGAATAAACGGGTACAAGAAACGAATCGTTTTACGAGTAATATAACTGGACGAATTGATGAAGGTAGTTCACAGTCGGCATTGCTAAATACTAACATGCAAAATTTCAAGAAATTCATTGAAACATTGAAGAAAGATATGAATCAATTAAGTGAAAATATCGATTCTTCGTTAACAGCCATTGGGGCCATACAAGGGATTTCCGATCAAACAAACTTACTTGCCTTAAATGCCTCTATCGAAGCAGCTAGAGCTGGAGAAGCAGGGAGAGGTTTTTCCGTTGTTGCTGATGAAATCCGTAAACTTGCAGAAGGATCCAAACAAACAACTGAGCAAATTTCTACCATGTTAAATCAAGTACACGATAACAATCAGGAAACGCAAAAACAAATGGATGTTGTATCAAGTAGAATGGATGAAAATATTGAAGAAACCGTACGGAATAGATCGATCTTCCAATCGATACAAGACTCCGTTAATCAACTCCAACAAGAAATTCAAAGTTTCACATCCGTAGCAGGAAATATTGATCAAGATACTCGAAACATTGAGGCATCCGTAAACGAATTTGCTTCTGTTTTAGAACAAACTACCGCTTCGATGGAAGAAATTTCTGCAAGTATTCAAATGCAAACGGATAATAAAGAACAACTCACGCGTCTTGTGCAAGAAACAAATGATGCTACCAAAAATCTTTCCACTCTGTTTAATAAAGAGGAGTAGTGGTTAAGGTTGCTAGGTTAACCTTCTCTAATCTGCTAAGACAGAAAAAACCGGACGAAGAAAAGTCCGGTTTTTTGTCTTGGCTAAACTGCTTGAGCTACTAGGATAATTCAAATGATAAAGTGAAACTTGTGGGGGTTCCCTTTCTCCCCACCAAATGTTAGTTGAACGAATCGGACCTTTACTGCCAGTTTAGGTGGGACAAAAGCGCAAGCGCCCGTTTAGAAACGTAGCGAGTGGAACGAATCAACTGAGATAAAGGAATCACGGTGAGGTTATGAACCGATGATGACTTATCGTAGGGCGATGCGTGAAGTCGCCTAGTTTCTGGGCGCTGGAGCTGGACGTGGCCATTTCTGCCATCGAACATTATGAAGACAAAATTTTATACTTTCTTTACTAAGGACAAAAACTCCGTCCGTTGACGCTCATGCTTGTCGAGCATAATCTGCTCCGGCTTGATACCTTGCTCTTGTAGTACTTTAATGTTTTCCATAAGGAATTCGTCACTGCCGACAACATAATAGATACTATCCCTGTCCGAAGCAAGATTTTTCACTTCCTCATAGTAGTCTGTACGGTTATCGACAAACTGTGATGTAAACTTTTTATCAGGGATGGGTTCAAAAACATCGTTAAATAAGAACTCCTTTGATGAATCTATATTTAAAGAGTGAATTTTGTTCACGTTATCAGCTTGTTTGAAATAATCAAGTACAAGTGGTCTGAATGTTGCCAGACCAACTCCTGCTGACAACAAATAAACGTTTTTCCCTTCTCGTTTCAGTGGTACATTGGAATGTGTTTTAAATAATGCAACTTCATCGCCAACTTTAAGATTCTTTAAAATCGTTTTAAATTCAGAGCATTGCTCTCTGATACGTGTGGTGATTCCAATCGCATTTTCATGTGGTAAAGTAGAGATGGACATATGGCGAATTAAGCTGCGGTTTGGTTTATCTCCCGCATTGAACCCCTCAAATGCCATGTGGGTATGGGATCCTTCCTCCCAAGTGAAGTCTTGCGGACAAGCGAGCAGGTATGTTCTAACTTCAGTTGTTTCTTCAATAATTTTGGTTATTTTAGTCCAATAGATTTGCATCATTTTCCCTCCTCTATATATGTAAACATCTAATAAACAGCTATAGGCCCATAAGGCCCCTCAATAATTTCTATTTTCGTTTCAAAAATATCTGTTAAAAGCTCTGGTGCCATAACCTCTTCTACTGTTCCAAAAGCAGCAATTTCTCCATCTTTCATTGCACAAATTCGATCAGAATATTTGGCTGCAAAATTGATATCATGCATAACCGTTAAAATTGTACGGCCGAATTCATTCGCAACATGTCGCAAATACTCCATCATTTGAACAGAACGTGCAACGTCCAGATTATTTAGAGGCTCATCCAATAAAACATATTCCGTTTCTTGGCAGAGAACCATTGCAACGTAAGCCCTCTGTCTTTGACCGCCCGAAAGCTCATCTAAATATCTGTTTTCCAAATCAGTCAAGTCTAAAAAATCGATGTATTTAGAGATGATTTCCTCGTCTTCTTTCGTTAATCTTCCCTTTGAATAAGGAAAACGTCCGAATCCAGCCAATTGTCTGACCGTCAGCCTCGTTACAAAGTGATTTTCTTGCCGCAATATCGTTATAATTTTTGCTAAGTCGCGTGATTTAGTTGAAGATACGTCCATATTTGCCACCATAATTTGGCCTTCATCCATATCCAAAAGCCTGCCAATCATTAAAAGTGTCGTGGATTTCCCCGCACCATTCGGTCCAATTAACGACGTAAACCCTGCTTTAGGTATTTCAATATCCAAAGGGCCAATTTTAACTTCATCCGTATAATTTTTCTTTACATTATTAATCTTTATCATAGCGACCTCTTCCTTAAAATTACGATTAGAAATACGATTCCACCAAACAGTTCAATAACAACGGAAACAACAGCTTGAGAATTAAACACGTGGTACATTACAAAGTATGCGCTTGTTAATATAAAGAACCCTAAAGCAAGAGCCATGGGAAATATATATCTGTGATCATAGGTAGGTGCAGCTTGATAACTTAAAATGGCAACTAAAAAACCATAGAACGTAAGCGGGCCAATTAAAGCCGTTGAAATAGACATTAAAACAGCGACTAATACAAGTGTATAAATAATACTTGATTGATATTTAACTCCAAACGTTGTAGAAACATCTTTTCCAAGAGACAATATATTCAATTTCCTTGAAAAACTAAAAAGTAAGAACGCTACAATGATTACCATTGGGATGACAATTGGAAAATAGTCCGCATCTGCATTATTGACAGAGCCAAACAATCGTGTCTGTAATAGATCAAACTCAGACGGTGCAAGCAGTTTCCTCATAAAAGCTGATACAGTATTGAGCCCCGTGCCAATAATAATTCCGATCAAAAGTAAAAGCTGCAAATTCCCGTATTTCCCTGAAAGCAACCACCCATAAAGAATCAAACTCATGACAACCATAAGAGCAACTTGAAGTAGAAATGGACCAACACCACTAAAATTCACCAAGGCACTGGCACCAAATAAAAACATGGTACTCGTATGTATTGTTGAGTAAAGGGATTCAAAGCCTAAAAGCGAAGGTGTAATAATCCTATTATTTGTTATGGATTGAAATGCAACGGTTGATAACCCGTGGCAAATGGCCGCAATCAGCATTGCCACCACCGCTACGATCCTCCTTTTCACAACTGGTATGAAGGAAGGCGAATCTACTGGGACGGGATTGTTATACACTAAGAGTCCATACGAGGAAATAACGCCTAGAATAATGATGGTTATAAGCAAAATCCAGTAACGTTTTTCTTCTTTCTTCGTACGAAAAGCACTAGCTGACCTTTTCTTTTTAGGAAGGCTAAAATCTTTTTTAACATTTTCTTTATTTCTATGTTCCAAAGCGTTCATCTTAATCTCCTTGGTTTTCTTTGTCTCAACAATATAATAATGAATACGGCTGCCCCCACTGAACCAAGTATTAACGAGACAGGCACTTCAAAAGGCATAATAATGGTCCTGGAAATAATATCACAAACCATAATGGTACCCATCCCTACTAAACATACCCAAGGCAAATTACTTCTAAGGTCATCCCCTCTAATCATGGAAATAATATTGGGGACGATTAAACCTAAAAAAGGTAAGTTCCCGATAACAGCTGCCACAATACCAACTGCCACAGCAATTAAACCATTCGCTAGAAGAATGAGCGTATTATAATTAACGCCAAGTGTTGTGGCAACATCTTCTCCTAGACCAGCTAACGTTAATCGATTTGCGTAAATAAAAATAAGGATGGTAACGATCACAATGATCCATAAATATTCATATCTGCCAGCTTGAACAGAAGTAAAAGAACCTACAAACCAGCCTTCAATAACTTGCGACATTTGAAAGAAAAGTCCTAAAAAGGTGGAAACTGCAGAAATAACTGCACCCAGCATTAGACCAATGATCGGGACAATTAACGAGGATCGAAGTCTCACTCTTCTTATGAATAAAAAGAAAATCATCGTTCCTACAAAAGAAAAAATGATGGCCCCTGTCATTCTTAACACTAAAGTTGGAGCAGGAAATATTAAATAGACAACAAGGAGGCCTAAGCCCGCCCACTCAATCGTCCCTGTTGTGGTTGGTTCAACTAAACGATTCTGTGTAATTAGCTGCATGACGAGTCCTGTCATTGCCATAGCAGCTCCCGTAAGCATTAGTGCAACTGTTCTCGGAACACGAGTGATGAAGAACATTTCCATGCCATCTTCTTGTCCGTAAATATCGTAAACTCCAGTAAACAGGGAAATAACACCTAAGCTGATAACAACGATAATTGCCAGGATAAATGGTTTTGTCCATATCTTATTGTGATGATAAAACCGGGATTGAAGATTATTTTCAACCCCGGTGGTGGTATTTTTTTGCACTATGGTAAACTCCTTACTACTCAGCTAAAGAACTAGCAATGCTTTCAAATAACTCTATAAACGTTTGCACGGATTCATTTAAGTAAGTGTCCGTTGGTGCATAGACGATCTGTCCTTCTTTAATAGCCGTTGTATTTTGAAGAGCAGGTGAATTATCAATAACATCTTGAGCAGGAACTTTATCCTCTACACTGGAAATTGGAGCATCACGGTCTAGTACAAAGATCCATTCTGGATTACTCTGTGCAATAGCTTCCACTGAAATCTCATCACCTTGGTGATCTGTCGTCGTTTCGTCAACTTCTAATGCTGGCGTCCATTCGAATATATCATATAGTGGTCCCCAAACACGTCCAGTGTGAGGAGCTGAGAAACCAATATCTCCACCAGAAACGATCACGCTCATTATTTTATCTGTTCCATTATATGCAGACTTCGCTTTTTCAATCGCTTGATCAAGATCAGCTACCAATTGTTCAGCTTCTTCGTTTTTATCAAAGATTTTTCCTAACGTAATGGTGTTATCTTTGAAACCATTAATTAAATTCTCTCCAGGTGCACTAGCTTCCTCAGAAACGTCAATATTTAAATCAATAACCGTTGCATTTGGAACTAATTCTTTTATGTCTTCGTAATAACCAGAGAATCTTTGACCAACGATAACAACTTCAGGATTTTCAGCTGCTAAGATTTCAAGGTTTGGTTCACGATGATTCCCTATATCTTGAACGCTTTCATCTGTTACATATGGTGAATCATCTGACATTACTGCCTTTGGAACAGCAGCTAACTCCACATCCCAATCCGCTAATGTTTCGAAGGATCGATTATCCAACACAACTGCATTTTCAGGGTTTACCGGAACTGTAACTGTCCCATGGGCATCCGTAATTTCCACTGTTTCAGCTTCGGTAGACTCCTCTGTTTGCCCACTAGCCTCGGCTTCATTTGTTTCAGCCTCACCCTCTGCGTCATTCGAATTTCCACAGGCTGCCAACATCAAAACAACAAATGCCATAATGGCAACTAATTTAAATTTCCCCATTTTCTCCTACCTCTTTCCTTATGTATTTTAAACTTTGTAAAACTAAAACGTATGAAACTGATACTGATAATCTGACTACCTTTAATCATTGATAATGATTATCATTTGCAACTATATTTCAAAGTATACCAAAGATATAAAATTTAGCAACCATAAATTTTACAAATTGATTAAAAACTTGAGACTACGTTAAAAGGATGAATGAAAAAGATCAATTTGGCCCTACCCTTTACTCTAAGTACTGCTTGTTCATACAGATTCCAGATTCAAAAAATTGTACTAAAAAAGGAAGCTTTCCATAAGTTTACTTAACTCATGAGGAGCTTCCTTTTCATACGTCATACGCTCACACCTATATGTGAAAATATCTTGTTCTTTAGCTTTTTTGCAGCACACCGACTTTGTTAGCAAACGATTTAATATTCTCTTCAAAAGTAGGGACCGTTTTCTCATTTTCGGCTTTGTTTACTAAAGCCACAACAAGGTCATTGTATGGTGTCGCAACTCCTAGTTCTTTTCCTTTAGCTGCCACGAACCCATTAATATAATCTATTTCTGTTTTTCTTTGTTTCTCTAAATCTTGTAACATGCTTGCTCTAAGTAATGCCTGTGGGGCAAAGGCTTTTCGAGCAAACCCAATTGCAGTCGGGAAGTTGCTTTTGTCTTCGTTAAGTTTTAAAATCTTTAAATCAAAACCAGATAGCGGGGCAAAGGTTACACCGGCAGCTTCCCCAACACGAATTGTTTCATCTGCTAATGATACCGCACTATGTACACCAACCTCATTATTTGTAACCTCTCCAAAACTACATCCAAGCGCTGTAGACATTCCACTTAGTGCTACATTGACGAGTAGTTTAGACCATTTCGTTCCAATAAGGTTATCCGTAACAAATGTACCACCAACTAAGTCTAATATTTCTTTTATTTGTTGGATTCTGTCTGTGATGGAACCATCTAACTCCCCAATTTGGAAGGCATTACTTTGAAAAGCTTCTTTGGTCGTGGTTAATTCCGATATGCCGGGCTCTTTAAATGTTGCACCAAATTCAACAGACCCACCTATTACACGTTGTTCACCTAAAATGGTCACCAGCTGTTCCTCTGGTACACCATTTTGCAAGGAAAGCACGACACTCTTATTATGTAAATAGTTTTTGAGATTCGTTACTACCTCTTCATTAAAAATTTGTTTTGTAAGTAACAAGACTAAATCATAGGTTCCTGTCATTTCGGATGGCGTAATAGCTTTTACGGGAATCGTTTCATTAACAGTACCCGTTAGGATTGCTCCACGTTCGTTTAGTGCCTCTACATGCTCTTTAAAAATATCGATGAGGTCGACATCGTGACCCCCTTTTGAAATGAACGCGCCTATAATCGTACCTAATGACCCTGCTCCCATTATTCCAATTCTCAAGTTAAACAACCTCCTGTATGTATAGTAACTCTATTATACTAGGTAATTTCTCACTCTTCCATGTATACATGATAGATTTCGTAAAACTCAACTTAATTTTACATTTTAGTAAAAAATGCCGATAAAGTAATTATATAGAACAAAGGGGGATACAAGATGAACCAACAGGATACATATAATACTAACAGAGTGCACAAGGTAAACCTATTTTTACTCTGTACCATTGTCTTGCTATTAGTGGTTCCAGTAGTGATAGCAGAGGGGGTCAACCAAAGTATTGGCATTATTGTTGCAGGCCTATTGGTCGCTCTTATTTCGATTGCTAATTACCTTACACCACTACCTACTTACATAAAAGGATTTATATTTGCCTTCATTCCAAATGTAGTTGTCATACTATTATTTGTTATAGACGGTTATGCACTCAATAAGCACTATGTTATCTTTTTAACGATTGCTATGATTGCGATGTATTTTAAGAAAGAATTGATTTTAACATTTGGTATCGTCTTGAACATTATGTTATTTGCAATATTTTTCTTAAGCCCGCAAGATTTATTAGGTGTTGATAACAATCTAAAAGGTTTTATTACCGTCCTAGCAATGACCGATGGCATACTCATCGCATTGTATCTATTAACAAAATGGGGTAGGGAATTAGTAGAAGCTTCTTATCAGAAGGAAGTAGAAGCAAAAGGGCTACTGGATAAATTGCAGAACACTTTCCATTCCATCGATCAAGGCGCAAGCACTTTAGATACGACGATCGAAGAATTCAACCAAAATATTACAACCATTTTTGAATCTAGTGAATCAGTATTAGAAGCAGTACAACAAATGTCCGCTGCTATTCAGGATGAAGCAGAGAGTGTAAATTCCGTTAATGAGTCAATGGGAGCTTCATTAATGAAAACAAATGAAACGATAAAAATTTCTGAGCGTATCGTAGAAAAATCAGGCCACACGAATAATGTGGTAGAAGTTGGTTGGGACAAAGTCCAACAGGCATCCAATTATATTCGCACTGTTAACGATGCAATTGGTACTACCTCTCATACGGTCGCCGATTTACAAGATAACTTAGCAAAAGTAAATACATTGCTGCAAGGAATAAAGGAAATTGCTGATCAGACAAATCTCCTTGCGTTAAACGCAGCAATTGAATCAGCACGTGCAGGAGAGGCTGGAAAAGGCTTTGCTGTAGTTGCAGATGAAGTGCGTAAACTTGCAGAACAAAGTGCCGAAATTACCGTGAATATCACAGAGGTAACAGAAGGTCTCTTCCAAAAGTCCCAGGAAGCCCGCACAAAATCTACTGAAGGAGAGCAAGCAGCTGCCGAAGGAATGGATTTATTGAATGAGGTTTCCCGCTTCTTTACTGATTTGAAAGATTCCTATCAGGATACCAATAGCAATCTCTCACTAGGTATGAAGGAAATTCAGTCTGCTACGAGTGATTTACAGGATATTCAGGAGCAACTTGAAAATGTAGCAAACATTTCTGAAGAAAACGCTGCTTCCACACAGGAAATGGTGTCTACATTGGAAAATGAACATAACTTAATCACATCTATCAATACATCCGTACAGGAAATAAGTAAATTAAGTAAGGAATTAAAACAACTGGTGAAGTAGTAGGTGAAAGTTAGAAAAGCGCAACCTTGATGATAACTAACTGAATAGGACAAAGTAAAAGCACCCCCTGCGTTGTATATAAATGAAAACGGCGTTAGAGGTGCTTTTCTCATGGGAAAAAGACAAATGTTTACCCAGTAGAAGTGAAACAAAACGTAATTGAATGGAAGTAATCTGGGGAATATACAAACAGACAGTTCATTGAGAAGTTCGAAATATGTATTAAAGTAAAGATGCAATGAAACTTTAATCTCTGTAACTAGAAAAACATATTAAACAGAAGGGAGAAAAAAGTGTGAATAAACATATTGTATTTTTCGATGCAGAATGCCCTTTATGTCGGACAGTGAAGGCAGTACTGAAAAGACTGGATTGGAATAACACCATTTACTGGTACCCTGTTCAAGAAGTAAGTGAATCAATAAAAGAGAGAGTCAATATTTATAAAAATATGTATGACGAAATCTATATGTATACAAAAGATAAACGAGTTCTGACAGGATTTCATACCGTCCGTAAGATTCTTTCATTACTTCCAGCCACAATCCCTTTCGCTTTATTACTCTATCTACCTTTTGCACAAAATATTGGTGATCCTGTGTACCGTTTTATTTCAACTCGCCGTTATAAATGGTTTGGGAGAGTGCTATATAATAAGCCGTGATTAGTAACCGGACTAAAACGAAGTCGTGTCAGAATACGTGAAAAGATCCTAGTGATATTTAAGTGGTTGCGTGATCTTTGCATGCAAATAACCTCTGAAGAATTTAATGTTGTAAATTTTAAGATTATTATGTATAATCCTTGAAATAAACAATTTTTAAAATACAGAGGTGACGTACATATGAGCACTAGTAACCAGACTTTACTAGGTGAATTAAGAGATGGCATTGCCATTAACAAGGAAAAATTCATATTGGCATTGGACCCGAATGACAAAATGAAATCTATTGAACTTGCAGATCCAAAGGGGGAGTACAAATGAAATTACTAGAGACAATCAGTAATCTTGCCGGAAAATACTTCGCCGTTTTGGTGATTGGGGTGGCCCTGATCGCATTTTTTATCCCAGAGCCTTTCGTAGGATTGGGTTCTTATATCACCATCCTATTAGGAATCGTCATGTTCGGGATGGGGCTTACACTTAAGCCTGTAGATTTCAAGCTGGTCGTAAAGAAACCGATCCCGGTCATCATTGGAGTAGCTACCCAATTCGTATTAATGCCGTTGATAGCCTTGGCACTTGCCTATCTTATGAATTTACCGGCTGAACTGGCAGCAGGTTTGGTGCTCCTGGGTTCTGTTCCAGGCGGTACAGCGTCTAATGTTATGGTCTACCTGGCGAAAGGAAACCTTGCCCTTTCCGTTGCAATGACTTCCTTTTCCACTATGCTTGCGCCGATTCTGACACCGTTAATTCTGTTAGCGTTAGCCGGACAATGGCTGCCCGTAGACCCTATCGCGATGTTCATATCCATCGTTCAAGTCATTATTATTCCAATCGCTCTGGGTATTTTAATCAGACGAATCTTTCCGACAACCGTTGAAAAAAGCTCAACTGCCGTACCGCTGATTTCTGTTATCGCGATTATCATAATCGTATCAGCAGTCGTATCAGCAAACGTAGAAAGTATCACCACTTCAGGTTTGTTAATTTTCTCAGCGGTTATGCTTCATAACTTCCTTGGCCTTTTCCTTGGGTATTTAGCAGCTGCATTGATGAGATTGGATGAGAGTAAACGAAGAGCGATATCCATCGAAGTTGGTATGCAAAATTCCGGTCTTGGTGTTTCCCTGGCAACCGCCCACTTCGGACCATTAGCTGCCTTGCCTAATGTCATCGCAGCGGTGTGGCACAATATATCTGGACCATTGCTAGCAACATATTGGTCCAAAAAGCAAGTTACGCAAGGGAAGAACGATAAGGAAATTAGCGGTATTTCTAGACAAGCACAATAGTTATGATGGTTCCTTTGGTTTTGAACGATAGTTTGTTGGTGACGACCGAAACATATTACAGTAATGTGCGAACTACTAATAAGCTTAAACAAAGAACCTACTCTCCAATAAGGAAAGTAGGTTCTTTGTTTTTAGCTTTATTGGGAAAAGAGGAAGTGTAGGGAATCTCCTACATCATACCGCCCATACCACCCATGCCGCCCATGTCAGGCATTCCGCCACCAGCAGCGCCGCCTTCTTCTGGCTTGTCAGCTACTACTGCTTCGGTAGTCAAGAACATTGCTGCTACAGATGCTGCGTTTTGTAGTGCAGAACGAGTAACTTTAGTAGGATCCACGATACCTGCATCTACCATGTTTACCCATTCGCCTGTTGCTGCATTGTAACCAACGCCAACTTTTTCGCCTTTTAGACGTTCTACGATGATAGAACCTTCTAGTCCAGCGTTGTGAGCGATTTGACGAACTGGCTCTTCCATTGCACGACGTACGATGTTCGCACCAGTAGCTTCGTCGCCTTCTAGGCTTAGCTCACTTACTTTGTTGTAGATATTTACAAGTGCAGTACCACCACCGGCAACAATACCTTCTTCAACTGCTGCACGTGTAGAGTTTAATGCATCTTCAATGCGTAGTTTACGCTCTTTTAATTCTGTTTCAGTTGCAGCACCAACTTTGATTACTGCTACACCGCCAGCTAATTTAGCTAGACGTTCTTGTAATTTTTCTTTATCGAACTCAGAAGTAGACTCTTCAGCTTGTGCACGGATTTGAGCTACACGGGAAGAGATTGCTTCAGGGTTACCTGAACCTTCTACTACTGTAGTGTTTTCTTTTGTTACAACAACTTTAGAAGCGCGACCTAATTGCTCAATTGTAGCACTCTTAAGGTCTAGACCTAGATCTTCTGTGATCACTTCTGCGCCAGTAAGTGTTGCGATGTCTTCAAGCATTGCTTTACGACGGTCACCGAATCCTGGAGCTTTAACAGCTACAGCATTGAAAGTCCCACGTAGTTTGTTTACTACTAATGTAGCAAGTGCTTCGCCTTCAACATCTTCAGCAATTAATAGAAGTGGTTTACCTTGTTGAACAACTTGCTCAAGTACTGGTAATACTTCTTGGATATTGCCGATTTTCTTATCTGTGATTAAGATATATGGATCTTCAAGAACTGCTTCCATTTTATCCTGGTCTGTAACCATGTACGGTGAAGCGTATCCGCGGTCGAATTGCATACCTTCTACCACTTCAAGCTCTGTGTTGAAGCCTTTAGATTCTTCGATTGTGATAACACCATCGTTACCAACGCGCTCCATAGCTTCTGCGATTAAGTTTCCTACTTCTTCGTTTCCAGAAGAAATAGCAGCAACCTGTGCAATGGATTCTTTGCTTTCGATTGGGTTAGAGATAGCTTTTAGTTCGTTAACCGCTACTTCTACTGCTTTTTCAATACCGCGACGAACGCCTACTGGGTTAGCACCAGATGCTACGTTTTTTAGACCTTCACGGATCATTGCTTGTGCAAGAACTGTTGCAGTTGTTGTACCATCACCAGCAACGTCATTTGTTTTAGACGCTACTTCAGATACAAGCTGTGCACCCATGTTTTCGAAGTGATCTTCTAATTCGATTTCTTTTGCGATCGTTACACCATCATTAGTAATTAGTGGAGAACCAAATTTTTTATCTAGAACGACGTTACGCCCTTTTGGTCCTAAAGTAACTTTCACAGCATCTGCTAATGTATCAACACCACGAAGCATTGCGCGACGTGCGTCTTCACTAAATTTAATTTCTTTAGCCATTGATAAAGCCCTCCTTGATTTTTATCTATTTTTATTTCGCATTAATTTTTGATGTACAAAACGACCGATTAGCTTACAACAGCTAGAATGTCGTTCTCACGAAGAATTAAGTATTCTGTGCCTTCATATTTAACTTCCGTACCGGCAAATTTTGAGAAAATGATGCGGTCGCCTTCAGCTACTTCAAGCGCCACTTTATCTCCATGTTCCGTTACGCGGCCAGAACCTACAGCAACAACCTTACCTTCTTGTGGTTTTTCTTTTGCAGAGTCTGGAAGTACGATACCGCTTGCAGTTTTTTCTTCCTGTTCAACAAGCTCGATTACAACACGATCTCCTAGTGGTTTAATCATGTAGAAAGCCTCCTTAATTCTAAATATGTTTTTTTAGTTATTAGCACTCTACATAACCGAGTGCTAATTCCAATTAATATGATAAATAATTTGATTTAAAAATGCAAGCATTGCACTCATAAATTTTCCATTTTTAGATGAAGCCTTTGTAAAGCCCTTCTATTATATCCTCGCCCTAATTTATGATAGAATAAAAACAGAATGCAAATAATTATTCTACTAGTCCAATTAACTCGCACATATAAATAGAAATAATACGAAACGTTCGATAAAGGAGTCGTTGCATTTTGCCAAAACGTTATTGGTGGGTCATTATTTCCTACCTTATTATGCAGTTTTCTGTGTTCTTAATGGCCCCACTTCTTTACTGGTTATTGCCAATTAGTGTAGGGCAAGCTAGCACTTACTGGTCCATCACAAGCTTTATTTTAGGATTAATCGTTGTGATTTTGCTGTTGAGACCGGACATGAAAATGACAAGGAGCTTGGAAGCTCCCCCTGTCAGCGTTGCAGTTGCTTGGTCCATAATCGGTGTGTTTATGGCCTATGCTGCCCAGTTTATTGCAGCCATACTTGAAATGGCGATCTTTGGCATTCAGCCAGGGTCGGAGAATACACAGGATATTATGGGCATAGCTCGAGCTACCCCATTGTTTATTCTTATACCCGCTATCATCGCACCAGTTCTGGAGGAAATTATCTTCCGTAAAATTATTTTTGGGCAGCTTTATACAAGGACAAACTTCTTTATTGCTGCATTAATTTCTGCCTTTATCTTTGGAATCATTCACGGAGAACCACAGCATATTCTGATTTATGGTTCAATGGGCTTGGTTTTCGCTTTTCTTTATGTAAAAACGAAGCGGATATTGGTACCGATATTTGTCCATGCAGCAATGAATACAATTGTCGTCTTATTACAATATAATTTGACGCCAGAAGATATTGAAAGAATGGAACGACAATTACAAGAAATGCAAACGATACTATTTGGAATTTAGGTGAAGCGAACACCACCTTGGAGGGTTATGCATGAAAATTTCACCAAAAACAATGGCAGCCATCTATTTTGTCATGGGCGTGTTCTTTATATACATTGCCATTCTTAGTGCTGAAGAGACAATCTGGAATTTCACGACAATGGTGCTCGCATTGTTTGCCACCCTTGAATTTGGTGTGAGCTTTCGTTTAATTGGTTTACATGTTCGGCTAAAGAACAATAAAAAGGAGTAGCAATTACCTGCTACTCCTTTTCTTATCTCGTTATTTCACTTGCTTAATTTTTTCTAGCCACTCGTCTTTATTTTCGATCATACCCTCCATAGCCGTGTAACGTACGACAAAGAGCATACCATCCTTGATAAAGGCACGTGCTACTTCTTCCTGGTCAAGCATAGTACTATCTCCTGTTACGCTAAATTCATAGATGATTTCCTGATTTGCTTCCTCTATACGATTAAACTCTAATTCCCCATCTATCATGCTGTTTAAATTGGTTTCCATCATATCTACATAAGCAGAATGACTATTATCTTGTGAGGTAAGTTCAGGGTATACATGTACTGTCAGCATCTCTGTATAGTTTTGGAAGTTTTCACCATTAGCAAGGAATTCGGCAACGCCTTCTCCTTGGGCTTCCGCATAATTTCCTAGAACCCATTTATCACTATCAAATGGCATTTCCAATGAGGTAATGAATTCCGCATACTCGCCTTCCATAGCAGCTTCTCCTGTTGCTCCGCCTCCGCTTGCTTCACCTTGTTCCATTTCTTCCCCGTTTTCGTCAAGTGGAATTGTTTCCTCTGCTACAGAACTGTAGATCTTCCATACGCCATCTTCTGGTTTTAATGTATGAACCCCTTTGGTCAGGTTGTTTTGATACTCTGGTCCGTCTACTTTCATTGAAGTCTGTGTATAAGAAACGGTTGCTTCTCCTTCTGTTTTCTCTTCAACACTTAGGTCTGATAACTCCATATCTAATGTATAGACAGCCATTTGATCCCATAATTGATCTGTTGAATCATAGGAAGGTGATTCGCTATGGATCGTTTCCATATGCGCATCTTTATCCTGGTCCATCATAGTCTGAATGTTTGCTTCAAGTACTGCAAATAATTCATCATCTTCCGGAATTGCACTTTCTTCTGTTTCCTCTGCAGCTTCTGTATCAGCTGATGATTCGGTTTCCTCTTCTTTTGGTTCCTCACTACTCGTTGACTCAGAACATGCACCTAGGAATAAAGCAATAGTAAGTACGATGATAAGTCCAATTATTTTCTTCATTTCCCTTACCTCCTGAATTTTTTTACCTTTTCACAATTGCAAACCAATTAACATCATACCTTAAACATGAGGGTATAGACAGATGTCTTATTCCCTAAAAAAATGTCAGATAAAACGGGCCCTTTTGACTATTTTTAAAAAAGAGGTGGATATTAACCCGCTTTTTACAGTGAACTCCTGTTAAAAGGAAATAACCCCTTTTAAAAATAAAAAAAGCCCTTTAAAAGAGCCTTTTGTATTCATGCTATTCTTCCAGTTCTCCTGGTATAAGAGGGTAATGCTTCAGAAAATAAACTAATGCCTGTAATTCCACAGCCAGATCGATGTGATGTACACGAATATGCTCGGGAACAGAGATTCTTGCCGGTGTGAAGTTAAGAATACCTGTAATTCCATGCTGCACAAGCCGGTCCGTAATTCCATCAGCTTCACTCGCTGGAATAGTAAGAATCGCAACCTTTATTCCATTAAGTTTCTCTTCCATGTCATTAATATGATAGATTGGCACTCCACCGATTTCCGAGCCGACTTTCTTCTCGTCTGCATCAAATGCCATTTGAATCTTGATGTTATTGTTTTTCATAAAGTTATAATGCAAGAATGCGGTACCAAGATTTCCCACACCAATAAGGGCAACGTCTGTGACCTCGTCTTGGTCTAAGGTTTTTCTGAAAAACCCGAGCAAATATTCAACATTGTACCCATAGCCTTTCTTACCCAGCGCGCCAAAATAAGAAAAGTCTCTCCGAATAGTTGCCGAGTCTACTTTTACTGCTTCACTTAGTTCCTTGGATGAAACACGCTTTTTCCCTTGGTGATTCAAGTTATTAAGAAAGCGGTAATATAATGGCAATCGCTTAGCAGTAGCTTGTGGTATTTTGTTCTGATCCATCTTTATTCCTTCTTTCGCTCCGATAATTATGTATGAATAGCAAATCTATGCAGAGCCCGCATATGCTTGCCCTGTTAAATGGTATGTAATACATTTCTTCAATTCTTATCTCTACTCCTCTATTTTAGCAGAAACATAGAAATAAGTCGTGATTCTTTTCACAATTCATTATGAAATTTTTTACAGGATGTTGGAATTTACGGAAATGTCGAGGTAAGGTAAACTATAGGGAGATGAGGTGACTGGTATGATACTGATGCAAGTAAATGATGTTTCCAAATCCTTTGGAGCAGAAGAAATATTATCGAACGTAAAATTAGAAGTAAAAGAGAACGACAGAATTGCAGTTGTAGGAAGAAACGGAGCTGGTAAATCCACTCTTCTAAAAATTATGTCCGGAGAAATGTCGTATGATAGCGGGGAAGTTTTCAAACCAAAGGATTTAAGTATTGGCTACCTTTCTCAGCATACATCGCTCGACTCTCACCTTACCATTTGGGATGAAATGTTAGAAGTCTTTTCCCATCTTGTAAGCAAAGAGGAAGACATTCGTACATTGGAACAAAAAATGGCAGACGCTGCTAATTTATCAGAAGAAGCCTATCAAAAAGTCCTACACGATTATGATCAGCTGCAACAGGTCTATCAACAAAGTGGTGGGTATACATATGAAGCTGAAATTAAAGCAGTGCTTACAGGATTACATTTTCAGGATTATGACTACAATACGCCCATTACGGAACTAAGTGGTGGCCAGAAAACACGACTTGCGCTGGGGAAGCTGTTGCTCACCAAGCCACAGCTGTTAATTCTGGACGAGCCGACTAACCATTTGGATATCGATACACTAGGCTGGCTGGAAAATTATCTTGTGAGCTACCCAGGAGCAGTCGTAATTGTTTCCCATGATAGATATTTCTTAGATAAGACAGTATCCATTGTCTATGAAATATCTCGTCATAAAACAAAAAAATATCAGGGTAGCTATAGCAAATACCTAGAACAGAAAGCATTAGATTATGAAAAAGATCTAAAAGAATTCGAAAAACAGCAGTCAGAAATTAAAAAGCTAGAAGATTTTGTTCAGCGTAATATCGTTCGTGCCTCTACTACGAAACGGGCACAGAGTAGAAGAAAGCAACTTGAAAAAATGGACAGGATAGAGAAACCTCTTGGTGATGAATCCTCTGCCTCGTTCTCTTTTCAAATTAATCGTCGCAGTGGAAACGATGTGTTGAAAATCGATCAGCTTGCTTTCCAGTACGGGGATCAAGGTGAGAATATTTTTCAAAATGTTAAACTGCATGTTAATAGAGGGGAACGGATTGCCCTAGTAGGACCAAACGGTGTCGGAAAAACTACGTTACTGAAGGTTATTATGGGCAAACTCTCACCGAATAATGGCAACATACAAATCGGCACGAATGTCCAGATCGGCTATTATGACCAGGAGCAAGCTAATCTGACTTCTTCTAAAACGGTGTTAATGGAGCTGTGGGATGAATACCCAACAGTGAATGAAAAGGATATACGAACCGTCCTTGGTAACTTTCTTTTCTCAGGTGATGATGTTTTAAAGCCAGTAAGCGCGTTAAGCGGTGGAGAAAAAGCCCGTCTTGCCCTTGCCAAGCTCATGATGCAAAAGGCTAACCTGTTGATTCTGGATGAGCCTACCAACCACTTAGATATTGATAGTAAAGAGGTTCTCGAGGCAGCACTTCTCGAATTTCCTGGCACCATTGTCTTTGTGTCCCACGACCGTTATTTTATCAATAAAATCACGGATCAGGTCGCGGAAATGCAGCGAGACGGAATCACCATTTATTTAGGAGACTATGACTATTATATAGAAAAGAAAGAAGAAGAGGCAGAGCTGGAAAGACTACAACAAACAGAGGAAGTAGTTCAAAAAGCCGATCAGCGCAAACGTGATTTCAAGATGGAAAAGCAGCTGCAAAGCCAACGACGGAAAAGAGAGCGCCGTATAGAAGAATTAGAATCCACAATAGAGCAGTATGAAATGCAAATTACGAAACTGGAAGAAAAAATGACAGAGCCGGAAGTATTTCAGGATCACGAAAAAGCCTTAGAACTTACGAAAGAAACAAGTGAGTTAAAGCAGAAAATAGAAGGCTATATGGAAGAATGGACAGCTTTACAGGAAGAGGAAGATTAAAAAAACCCGCATACTATGCGGGTTTTTTATTTGAATAGATAGTCATTTTGAATGGAATGTTCCACTGCAACTCTATATATAAGCCCCAACCCGATCATTGTGGATAACACAGAGCTACCACCATAACTTATCAACAGGAGTGGGATACCTGTGATTGGCATAATCCCCAAATTCATTCCTACATTCTGAAAAACGTGGATAAGTAGTATGCTCATGAACCCAAAACATAGATAGGAACCGAACGGAGAATGCTTATACATATTTAAACCAAGCGTTACCAGTTTATAAAGTAGCATAAAGTAAAGGAATATCACCAACGCGCTTCCAATAAATCCAAAGCTTTCTCCTATAACCGAAAAGATGAAATCCGTTTGTGCCTCTGGTGTCGCGACCTGTAAACTCCCCATCCCTTTACCAAATAGCTGCCCAGATCCGAGTGCCATATGGGCCCGGTCAAAGTTAAACGTGGCATCGGGTGCCTGTTGTTCTGGGTTGAACCATGTAAGAATTCGGTCAATTTGATACGCATTTCCACTACCAACCATTTCTTTTGCTATATCTGGGAAACGTACAATAAACGCTAACACAGCCCCACCGAAGGCCGAAATGCTGGCTACAAGCGTACCAATAATTTTCCAACTAACCCCTGAAAGAATAATTAACATGCCACATACGAATAAGTAAACCATAGATGTTCCGAAGTCTGGCTGTCTCATAATCAAGGCAACAGGAAGAGCGGTAATGGCAAGAATTTTTATTAGAAGTAATAAATCACTTTTGATCGTGCTAACTACGAACTTCTCTTTGTGTCGATTTATAATGGCTGCTATATACAAGACTGTGGACATCTTTGTAAATTCTGCAGGCTGCAGGGAAAAGCCTGGTAATGTAAACCAACTTTTAGCACCATTAACCGGCTCTGCGATACTTACTGGACTAACAAGTAAGACCGCAAGTAATAGCACTCCAAAGATATAAACATACACACTTGCCTTATACATCTGATCTAAATCAAAGTATTGGAGTGCAGCCACTATCCCAATCCCGACAGTGAACCAAATGATCTGTTTTAATACAAAGTTTTGATTATATTGCTCCAATTGCTGTGCATTATAAACGGCTAATAAACTGACAGCAGCAAATAAAATGAACAATGTGATTAGGTCATTCTGAATATAAAAAGATTGTTTTTTGGACATATACCAATCACCAAATTTCTGTTTTGCTAAATTAAATCATTTTCTTAAGACTTTTTAACATATCCACAGCTTTCAATCTCAAACAAGCCTATAAATAGAGGTTGTTAACAAAGTTATACACAATATCCACAAGCCGTTCTAGAGTTATCCACTATTTTTATCCCCATATAAAACCGTTATACACCGTTTTCTTTGTCAGTTATAAACAAGCCTGTGGATAATCTACTCTAATAGTAACGAAGGATTAGCATTCAAATCCCAGGATGCCCTTTTCCCTTGTTCGTAAGCAATTGTACCAGCCGCTGCTATCATAGCAGCATTATCTGTACAAAGTTTTAAAGGGGGAATAAGGAGCGGGATTTGTGTTTTTGCAAAAGCAGACTCAAGCGCTTGGCGAAGCCCACTATTTGCTGCTACCCCTCCAGCTACAATCACTTGCTTTACCTCGTAAGCCTGTGCAGCACGGACTGTCTTCTTAACAAGTACATCCACAACACTTGCTTGAAAGCTGGCAGCAATATGCTCGTTCTTTAATTCTTCACCACGCTGTTTGGCATTGTGGATTGTATTAATAACAGAGGATTTTAAGCCACTAAAGCTAAAATCATAGCTACCTTCCTCAAGCCATGCTCTCGGAAAATCAATAGTTGCTTCTCCTACTGCTGCAAGCCGATCAATTTGTGGACCACCAGGGTATGGCAAGCTTAACATTCTAGCTACTTTATCATAAGCTTCCCCAGCTGCATCGTCTCTCGTTTCACCAATCACTTCATAACTGCCATGTTCTTTCATTAATACAAGCTCCGTATGGCCACCAGAAACAATTAGTGCTAATAGAGGGAAATCAAACTCTTTTTCCAAACGATTTGCGTATATATGGCCAGCAATGTGATGGACACCGACCAATGGCTTCTGTTTCGCAAAAGCTAAGGCTTTCGCTGTGTTTACGCCAATTAACAAAGCTCCCACAAGTCCTGGACCTTCCGTTACTGCAATTGCATCAATATCTTCCCACGTAAGCTCTGCTTGTGCAAAAGCCTCTTCAAGTACAATGGTCATTTGCTCAACATGATGTCTTGACGCAATCTCTGGCACCACCCCACCAAAGCGCTTATGGCTTTCAATTTGGGATGCTACGACATTGGAAATAATCGTTGTACCATTTTTTACGATAGCTACAGCTGTTTCATCACAGCTTGTTTCAATTCCTAAAATGATCGTATCCTTACTCATAATATATTCACCCACATAACGATGGCATCTTCTTGATTGTCAGTATAATAATTCTTCCTTATTCCACCAGGAACCAATCCAAATTTACGATACAATCTTTGTGCCGGAAAATTTGATTCACGTACTTCAAGGGAAAGGCGTCTCGCTCCATTTAGTTTAACTTGATAGAGCATATATTGAAATAGCTTTTCTCCAAGTTTCTTGCCTCTTAATTCTGGCATGATCGCAATATTGGTAACCTGCGCATCTTCTAGCACTACCCACGTACCTGCATAGCCAGCAATCTTCCCGTTCCATTCTATCACATAATAATGAGCATATTGATTATCAACAATTTCCTGATAAAAAATATCGGTCGTCCATGGTGTAGCAAAGGATGCTTTTTCTACTTCCATGACCTGATCTACGTCCGTAACTTCCATGTTACGTATCGTAATGTCACTCATTGCTCTGTTGATCCTTTTGCTGCTGGATCCACTTTGCCTCGGCTTCAGCAAGACGAAGATAATTCGGAGTCAGAGCATGCGTTGACTCTACCTGTTTTTTGGTACCGGCAACGATTAAATGGCTTGCATCAGCAACATGAAAAGAAAATGCTGGAATAATGGCACGATCACCAAGTTTTTCCTTGATTTTATCCCTGTATAGCTCTATATCCGGGCTCAGGAATAGCACAGGCTTCTCTTCCTCACTGATAGCATCAAGAAAATCTGTCATCAGCATATTTGTTTCCTTATATTTCTCTACTGGTTGTTCCGCTCCCCACTCATAAGCCGCGGAGAATACTAAACCCCGTCGCGCATCAAAAAATGGGCAGATTAAGCCGTTAAAAAACCTACCTTGATATGCCAAGACTTCTAAACTTGAGACCCCTATTACTGGAACTCTTAAAGCCCATGCCATTGATTTCGCAGTCGCAAGACCTATCCGAACACCTGTATAAGATCCAGGCCCTTTTGCAACTACAATCTTATCAAGTTCCTCTGGTTTCATGGAAACCTCATTCATAAGCTGATCAATAGCAGGCATAAGTCGGACGGAATGGTTTTTGGCAAGGTTTGTCTTTATTTCTCCAAGCAGCTGGTTATCCTTGGCGATTGCAACACCTAATACTTGATTAGAAGTATCAATTGCTAGTATATTCATTCACGTTACTCCTCATATTTTCAGTTCCAACAAGTGTTTAAAAAGCGTTTTTTACAGTTCCTCTAGTAAACCTTCAAAATGACTACCGATGGCTGTAAAATTAATGATTCTTTCTTCCTCACCTGCGTATTGGATTTCAATTTCCAATCTTTCTTCAGGTAGAAACTCTTTGATAAACTGTGCCCACTCTACAACACAAATACCGTTACCATTAAAATATTCATCAAAACCTATGTCTTCTTCTGAGTTTTCTAAGCGATACACATCCATATGATATAAAGGCAGTTCACCCTTATATTCTTTAATAATGGTGAAAGTAGGACTACTTACATGCCTCTTCACACCAAGACCCGTAGCAATACCTTTTGTAAACGTTGTTTTACCGGTTCCTAATTCCCCTTCTAGTGTAAGCACATCTCCCGGCTTTAATAATACTGCTAAGCGAGCTGCAAGTTGTTTTGTTTCTTCTTCTGTTGCTACTTTTATTTGGTGTGTTTGCATATATTCACCTACTTTAAATGTGTATAACCTTTTTTATCTAAACGTGCTTTAGTGTCATTTTCAATCACATAGACAGCTGGTTCTTTGTTTGTATTTGTTACAAAACCAATTTTCGTTAGTTGGACACCTGAATCTTTTGCTGCCTTAACGAGTGCGTTCCAGTTTTTTTCAGCTACTGTACCTAATAGCTCAAAGTCTTCCCCGCCAAAATATTTCCATTCATGCTGCATCGTAACGGAAAACTGTCCAAAGTCTTTACTAGTGGGAATCTCCTTATCGTAAAGCGTCAAACAAACGTTAGATGCCTCCGCAATTTCATTTGCCTCATTAGCAATACCATCGCTTACGTCATTTAAGGTTACTCGATCAATATCCGCTAGCTTTAAAGCAAATTCTAAACGAGGCATTGGCATTTGATGTCTCTTTTTAAAAAATGCTACGTTTTTATAAGCACTCTCTCTATCTTCCGTCAACAGATGTAATCCTGCTCTTGCGTCTCCAAGCGTCCCTGTCACAAATACAAGATCATCTGGTTTAGCTGTGTGACGAAAACGCGCCATGTCTTGATCCACATATCCAATCACCGTTACGGAGATAGAAAGTTCAGATCCAGAAACCGTATCACCACCAATAAGATCCATGTGATGATTTCGTGCTAATGCTTTCATTCCATGGAATATTTCTTCAAGTTCATTTAATTTCCATGTTTTAGGTATTACAATGGAAACAAGGTAAAAAACAGGCCTCGCTCCCATTGCAGCAAGATCGCTCAGATTCGCAGCAAGTGCTCGGTAACCTGTTTGATAAGGAGACATGGTCTTTTTACTGAAATGAACTCCCTCAACAAACGTATCAACTGCTGTTACAACATCTTCTTGCGTTCTAAAGACTGCGGCATCATCGCCAATACCTTTTACTAAAGAAGGCTGACTATATCTATCCTGTCTAATTGTATTAATAAAAGAGAATTCATCCAACTGGTATCACCATTTTTCCATCAAATATACAACCTTAATGATAGCAAAAAAAGTGTCAATTGAAAAAGAATAGTTGGTGTTTTCTTTAGAATTTCCCTCTACTTCTCGATGATTCACTTATATATTTTCGTAAACATTAAAAAACACATGATTCTCTTAACGAATTCATGTGTAGAATATTTTATAAGTATGGCGGTCCGGACGGGACTCGAACCCGCGACCTCCTGCGTGACAGGCAGGCATTCTAACCAACTGAACTACCGGACCAATGTATTTAAATAATTTGGTTGCGGGGGCAGGATTTGAACCTACGACCTTTGGGTTATGAGCCCAACGAGCTACCAGACTGCTCCACCCCGCGATATGAGAAAATATTTAATTACTCATGCTCACTATTTACAGTGAACACTTTATTTTGACCCCTGCATCTACTAGTTAATTCTAGGATGTCAAATGCTTCGGGGTTACTCGTAGCAAACTCGGCAGATGTACTGCTCGCTGCTCCACCCCGCGATATGAGAAAATATTTAATTACTATCTTCCGGCCTGGCGGCGTCCTACTCTTGCAGGGGCAAAGCCCCAACTACCATCGGCGCTGGAGAACTTAACTTCTGTGTTCGGCATGGGAACAGGTGTGACCTCTCCGCTATTACTACCAGACCTGAGATATAGGTCAAACTAGGTGATAACGTAACATATTATATGCATTTTCTTTAAAAAATGCAATATTATTTTACTTATACCCTAAAAACTAAATAAGAGAAAACAACGAATCAAGAAAAAAGTTTAGTTAAGTCCTCGATCTATTAGTATCCGTCAGCTCCACGTGTCACCACGCTTCCACCTCGGACCTATCAACCTCATCGTCTCTGAGGGATCTTACTCACTCGAAGTGATGGGAAGTCTCATCTTGAGGGGGGCTTCATGCTTAGATGCTTTCAGCACTTATCCCTGCCACACGTAGCTACCCAGCTATGCTCCTGGCGGAACAACTGGTACACCAGCGGTGTGTCCATCCCGGTCCTCTCGTACTAAGGACAGCTCCTCTCAAACTTCCAACGCCCACGACGGATAGGGACCGAACTGTCTCACGACGTTCTGAACCCAGCTCGCGTACCGCTTTAATGGGCGAACAGCCCAACCCTTGGGACCGACTACAGCCCCAGGATGCGATGAGCCGACATCGAGGTGCCAAACCTCCCCGTCGATGTGAACTCTTGGGGGAGATAAGCCTGTTATCCCCGGGGTAGCTTTTATCCGTTGAGCGATGGCCCTTCCATGCGGAACCACCGGATCACTAAGCCCGACTTTCGTCCCTGCTCGACTTGTAGGTCTCGCAGTCAAGCTCCCTTGTGCCTTTACACTCTGCGAATGATTTCCAACCATTCTGAGGGAACCTTTGGGCGCCTCCGTTACCTTTTGGGAGGCGACCGCCCCAGTCAAACTGCCCGCCTGACACTGTCTCCGAACCGGATTACGGTCCTGGGTTAGAAGGTTCGTACAGCCAGGGTGGTATCCCACGGATGCCTCCACGTAAGCTAGCGCTCACGCTTCGAAGGCTCCCACCTATCCTGTACAAGCTGTACCAACATTCAATATCAGGCTACAGTAAAGCTCCACGGGGTCTTTCCGTCCTGTCGCGGGTAATGCGCATCTTCACGCATAGTATAATTTCACCGGGTCTCTCGTTGAGACAGTGCCCAAGTCGTTGCACCTTTCGTGCGGGTCGGAACTTACCCGACAAGGAATTTCGCTACCTTAGGACCGTTATAGTTACGGCCGCCGTTTACTGGGGCTTCGGTTCTACGCTTCGGCTTGCGCCTAACGCTTCCCCTTAACCTTCCAGCACCGGGCAGGTGTCAGCCCCTATACTTCGCCTTACGGCTTCGCAGAGACCTGTGTTTTTGCTAAACAGTCGCTTGGGCCTATTCACTGCGGCTCCTCCATAAAGGAGCACCCCTTCTCCCGAAGTTACGGGGTCATTTTGCCGAGTTCCTTAACGAGAGTTCTCCCGCTCACCTTAGGATTCTCTCCTCGCCTACCTGTGTCGGTTTGCGGTACGGGCACCTTTGAACTCACTAGAGGCTTTTCTTGGCAGTGTGAAATCTGGAACTTCGGTACTCAATTTCCCTCCCCATCACAGCTTGAACTTAAGTTGGACGGATTTGCCTATCCAACATTCTCACTGCTTGGGCGCACACATCCATCGGTGCGCATTCCATATCCTACTGCGTCCCCCCATTGCTCAAACATTCAAGAGGTGGTACAGGAATATCTACCTGTTGTCCATCGCCTACGCCTTTCGGCCTCGGCTTAGGTCCCGACTAACCCTGAGAGGACGAGCCTTCCTCAGGAAACCTTAGGCATTCGGTGAAAGAGATTCTCACTCTTTTTTCGCTACTCATACCGGCATTCTCACTTCTGTGCGCTCCACCAGTCCTCACGGTCTGACTTCACAGCACACAGAACGCTCTCCTACCATTGTTCGAAGAACAATCCGCAGCTTCGGTGATACGTTTAGCCCCGGTACATTTTCGGCGCAGAGTCACTCGACCAGTGAGCTATTACGCACTCTTTAAATGATGGCTGCTTCTAAGCCAACATCCTGGTTGTCTGGGCAACTCCACATCCTTTTCCACTTAACGTATACTTTGGGACCTTAGCTGGCGGTCTGGGCTGTTTCCCTTTCGACTATGAACCTTATCACCCATAGTCTGACTCCCAAGTCTAAGTATCTGGCATTCGGAGTTTGACTGAATTCGGTAACCCGATGAGGGCCCCTAGTCCAATCAGTGCTCTACCTCCAGTACTCGATGCTTGAGGCTAGCCCTAAAGCTATTTCGGAGAGAACCAGCTATCTCCGTGTTCGATTGGCATTTCACCCCTACCCACACCTCATCCCCGCATTTTTCAACATACGTGGGTTCGGGCCTCCAGTCAGTGTTACCTGACCTTCACCCTGGACATGGGTAGATCACACGGTTTCGGGTCTACGACCGCATACTATATCGCCCTATTCAGACTCGCTTTCGCTGCGGCTCCGTGTCTTCCACTTAACCTTGCATACGATCGTAACTCGCCGGTCCATTCTACAAAAGGTACGCCGTCACCCATTAACGGGCTTCGACTACTTGTAGGCACACGGTTTCAGGTTCTCTTTCACTCCCCTCCCGGGGTGCTTTTCACCTTTCCCTCACGGTACTGGTTCACTATCGGTCACTAGGGAGTATTTAGCCTTGGGAGATGGTCCTCCCGGATTCCGACGGAATTTCTCGTGTTCCGCCGTACTCAGGATACACTCCGGAGGAAACTCCTTTTCGATTACAGGGCTCTTACCTGCTATGGCTGATCGTTCCAGATCGATTCATCTAAAGAGTTTCTTTGTAACTCCGTGTGGAGTGTCCTACAACCCCAGAAAGCAAGCTTTCTGGTTTGGGCTAATTCCGTTTCGCTCGCCGCTACTTGGGAAATCGCATTTGCTTTCTCTTCCTCCGGGTACTGAGATGTTTCAGTTCCCCGGGTCTGCCTTCGTTACCCTATGTATTCAGATAACGATACTGCTCCATTACGAACAGTGGGTTCCCCCATTCGGAAATTCCCGGATCAATGTCTACTTACGACTCCCCGAGACATATCGGTGTTAGTCCCGTCCTTCATCGGCTCCTAGTGCCAAGGCATCCACCGTGCGCCCTTATTCACTTAACTAAGTTACAGTAAATAAGCGTGCTAATTTCTTAGCCTTGCATTACTAATCCAGCTTCAACAACTAGCGATTAGCGTGACTTCCTTCACCTTCGTACGATAAGTCAACATCGATTCCCTAACGGTCCTCGTGTTTCCTTTATCTCCTACGGCTCAGTCCAGTCCGTACATCGCTGAACAGTTGTTTCAGCTTTACATTTGATGTCGTTGTTACTCTTATTTAGTTTTCAAGGTACAAGCGAGAGAATTGCTCCCTCAAAACTGAACCAAACAACCATGTATGTCCTTACCGGAAGGCTCTCGCAAGAGAACCTTCGGCGTTCCGTTTCTATCCTTAGAAAGGAGGTGATCCAGCCGCACCTTCCGATACGGCTACCTTGTTACGACTTCACCCCAATCATTGGTCCCACCTTCGGCGGCTGGCTCCAAAAGGTTACCTCACCGACTTCGGGTGTTACCAACTCTCGTGGTGTGACGGGCGGTGTGTACAAGGCCCGGGAACGTATTCACCGCGGCATGCTGATCCGCGATTACTAGCGATTCCGGCTTCATGCAGGCGAGTTGCAGCCTGCAATCCGAACTGAGAATGGTTTTATGGGATTTGCTTGACCTCGCGGTTTTGCTTCCCTTTGTTCCATCCATTGTAGCACGTGTGTAGCCCAGGTCATAAGGGGCATGATGATTTGACGTCATCCCCACCTTCCTCCGGTTTGTCACCGGCAGTCACCTTAGAGTGCCCAACTAAATGCTGGCAACTAAGATCAAGGGTTGCGCTCGTTGCGGGACTTAACCCAACATCTCACGACACGAGCTGACGACAACCATGCACCACCTGTCACTCTGTCCCCGAAGGGAACTTCCTATCTCTAGGAATAGCAGAGGATGTCAAGACCTGGTAAGGTTCTTCGCGTTGCTTCGAATTAAACCACATGCTCCACCGCTTGTGCGGGCCCCCGTCAATTCTTTTGAGTTTCAGCCTTGCGGCCGTACTCCCCAGGCGGAGTGCTTAATGCGTTAACTTCAGCACTAAGGGGCGGAAACCCCCTAACACCTAGCACTCATCGTTTACGGCGTGGACTACCAGGGTATCTAATCCTGTTCGCTCCCCACGCTTTCGCTCCTCAGCGTCAGTTACAGACCAGAGAGTCGCCTTCGCCACTGGTGTTCCTCCACATCTCTACGCATTTCACCGCTACACGTGGAATTCCACTCTCCTCTTCTGTACTCAAGTCCTCCAGTTTCCAATGACCGTTCGCGGTTGAGCCGCGAGATTTCACATCAGACTTAAAGGACCGCCTGCGAGCGCTTTACGCCCAATAATTCCGGACAACGCTTGCCCCCTACGTATTACCGCGGCTGCTGGCACGTAGTTAGCCGGGGCTTTCTGGTTAGGTACCGTCAAGGCCGGGTCAGTTACTACCCGACTTGTTCTTCCCTAACAACAGAGTTTTACGATCCGAAGACCTTCATCACTCACGCGGCGTTGCTCCGTCAGACTTTCGTCCATTGCGGAAGATTCCCTACTGCTGCCTCCCGTAGGAGTCTGGGCCGTGTCTCAGTCCCAGTGTGGCCGATCACCCTCTCAGGTCGGCTACGCATCGTCGCCTTGGTAAGCCGTTACCTTACCAACTAGCTAATGCGCCGCGGGCCCATCTGTAAGTGGCAGCCGAAGCCGCCTTTCAACTTCTCGTCATGCAACGAAAAGTGTTATCCGGTATTAGCCCCGGTTTCCCGGGGTTATCCCAGTCTTACAGGCAGGTTGCCCACGTGTTACTCACCCGTCCGCCGCTCATTCCACAAGCGTCACCCCCGAAGGGGATCTGCTTGCTTCCTGCGCTCGACTTGCATGTATTAGGCACGCCGCCAGCGTTCGTCCTGAGCCAAGATCAAACTCTCCAAAAAAGTTTGTATCATGTCGACACCAATCAACATGATGCGTCTTAGCTTCACAGAAGCTGACTTCTGCTTTGTATTTCTTCGAAAAACAGCAAACTGTTTTTCCTTGACATACTGGTTGTTTTGTTCAGTTTTCAAAGAGCAATTTACAACGTCGCTTCAAAAAGGCGACTTAATAATAGTATCACATTCAAATCAGCGTGTCAAACACTTTTTTTGTGATGCTATGGGCCTGAGTGGACTCGAACCACCGACCTCACGCTTATCAGGCGTGCGCTCTAACCAGCTGAGCTACAGGCCCATGTAGGTAATGAATTGGAGCGGGTGAAGGGAATCGAACCCTCATCATCAGCTTGGAAGGCTGAGGTTTTACCACTAAACTACACCCGCATATAAAGATAAAACTTATATCATAATTTCTCTTATTCTGCTGTCATTTCAACTTCGATGGTCGGGAAGACAGGATTTGAACCTGCGACCCCATGGTCCCAAACCATGTGCTCTACCAAGCTGAGCTACTTCCCGTTATAATGGCGCGCCCGAGAGGAGTCGAACCCCTAACCTCTTGATCCGTAGTCAAACGCTCTATCCAATTGAGCTACGGGCGCATGTTTTATTATTTAAAAGTGCGGCCGAGAGGACTTGAACCTCCACGGGTTATTCACCCACTAGGCCCTCAACCTAGCGCGTCTGCCATTCCGCCACGACCGCATAGATCTTAAACACTTCTTTATAATAACTAAGAAACCAAATGGTTTAATGCGGGTGAAGGGACTTGAACCCCCACGTCCGAAGACACTAGATCCTAAATCTAGCGCGTCTGCCAATTCCGCCACACCCGCATAATATATTTATAAATGGTGAGCCATGAAGGATTCGAACCTTCGACCCTCTGATTAAAAGTCAGATGCTCTACCAACTGAGCTAATGGCTCGTGTTAAAAAGGCATAACCTGCTATAACAAGATAATTAATCAAGTGGACCCCTGCTTCTAAAAGCTTATTCACGGATGCTTAATGCATCGAGGTTACTCGTAGTTTATTCGGTAGAAGTATTGCTCGTTGCTCTACCAACTGAGCTAATGGCTCGTGCTTCATATTTCAATAAAAAGCGAATAAAAAAATACTATTGCTTAAATAGTACGTTTTACAATACTACTTATTATAAGTTCTTTCTCAGAAAAGATAAATGGCTGGGCCACCAGGATTCGAACCTGGGGTACACGGGATCAAAACCCGATGCCTTACCGCTTGGCTATGGCCCAACATCTGGCGGTCCGGACGGGGCTCGAACCCGCGACCTCCTGCGTGACAGGCAGGCATTCTAACCAACTGAACTACCGGACCCAACCTTAATTCTCTTTACTTTAAAAAAGATGACCCGTACGGGATTCGAACCCGTGTTACCGCCGTGAAAGGGCGGTGTCTTAACCGCTTGACCAACGGGCCATTTTACAATGGCGGAGAAGGAGGGATTTGAACCCTCGCGCCGCTTACACGACCTACACCCTTAGCAGGGGCGCCTCTTCAGCCACTTGAGTACTTCTCCGTTTGGCTCCACAGGTAGGATTCGAACCTACGACCGATCGGTTAACAGCCGATAGCTCTACCACTGAGCTACTGTGGAATAAAAGTTAATGTGTTTTTTGCAACGATTAATATCATACAACATTTCAAAAACAATGTCAACACTTTTTTATTTTATTTTTTGTGTGTCGCTATGTGATTCATTAGCTTATTTAATTTACCATGATTGACAACTTTCGTCAATAACATATGTAAACTTTTTTTAAAATTACTTAACCCACAAACTTTTCACCTTATTTCTCCTTTTGAAGTTGTAACGAGCCTCTACATTTTCCACAACGATATTTCTTTACATTAACCCTTCTTCTTCTCTCATATACATGGCCGCAAGTTTTACAAACATACTGATATTGACGCACCACTTTTTGAGATGGTAATGGATTACAAAATCTAGGGGAGTTGGTCTCCTTTAGTAGGTTTTTGAAATCCTGATCACCATGTTTATATCCCTTCCCATCTATATGAAGGAAATAGTGACAGAGTTCATGTTTAATAATACCTTTAAACTCTTCCATACCCGCTTCAAGATATTTAGGATTAATTTCTATTACTCTTTTGGCAGGAAGGTATCGCCCACCAGTTGTTCTAAGTCTATTATTAAAACAGACGCTATGTAAAAACTTTCTTTTAAAATACTTTTTCGATAACTCTTCTACTATATTATATAGTTCTTTTTCATTCATCATTTTCATTTCCTTTACCTTATTCTCTATTGGCTATCTCTCTATTTTAACATAATGGAGTAATTTAAATAAGTTTCGCCACGCATTTTCAACCTGCTAATTAAAATAATTTTAATTAAACATTGATTTTTAATTGCAATGCATTATAATTAATTGTAGAAAGTCTAATTTAAATTTTAGAGAGGGGAATAACATTGACTGATAACAATAAACACATTACAACTGCCGCCGGCGCTCCAGTTGGCGATAACCAGAATTCCATTACAGCTGGCCACAATGGCCCTACGTTACTGCAGGATTTTCATTTACTAGAAAAGCTTGCACACTTTAATAGAGAGCGTATCCCAGAGCGTGTAGTTCATGCAAAGGGCGCTGGAGCACATGGTTATTTCGAAGTTACAAATGATGAAATTTCAAACTATACAAAAGCCGATTTCCTAAGTGAAGCTGGAAAACGTACAGATATGTTCATTCGCTTTTCTACTGTTGCAGGTGAGCTTGGTTCAGCTGATACTGTCCGTGATCCTCGCGGTTTCGCAGTTAAATTTTACACAGAGGAAGGAAACTATGATCTTGTAGGAAATAACACACCTATTTTCTTCATCCGTGATGCGATCAAATTTCCTGACTTTATTCATACGCAAAAACGTCATCCACAAACACACTTAAAAGATCCGAATATGGTGTGGGACTTCTGGTCATTATCACCAGAATCTCTACATCAAATTACGTACTTACACGGTGACAGAGGTCTTCCTGCTACACTTCGTCATATGAACGGTTATGGTAGCCATACATTTAAATGGGTGAATGCCCAGGGCGAAGTATTCTGGGTGAAATACCACTTCATTAGTGAGCAAGGTGTAAAAGGGTTAGACGTTGAGCTTGCAGATAAACTTGCTGGAGAAAACCCTGATTACCATACAGAGGATCTGTTTAATGCAATTAAAAATGAAGATTTCCCTGCATGGAAGCTTTATGTACAGATTATGCCTGAAGAAGATGCGAAAGATTACAAATGGGATCCATTCGATGTAACAAAAGTTTGGTCGAAGAAAGACTATCCTCGTATTGAAGTTGGACGCATGGTGTTAAACCGTAACCCTGAAAACTACTTTGCAGAAGTAGAACAAGCAGCATTCTCTCCAGGTCAATTTGTACCAGGAATTGAAGCTTCACCAGATAAAATGCTTCAAGGTCGTTTATTTGGATATTCTGATGCACATCGTTACCGTCTTGGTGGCAACCATCACCAAATTCCAATTAACCGTCCGAAAAATGAAGTAAACAACTATCAACGGGATGGTTTCATGGCTGTAAATGGTAATGGTGGAAGCAAACCAAATTATGAGCCCAATAGCCAAAACGGTCCTGCTGAAGACATCACAGCGAAAAACACTCCATTCGAAGTAAGTGGACAAGCTGATAGTGTAGCTTATGACAGCGAAGATCATTACACACAAGCAGGCGATCTATACCGCCTCATGAGCGCCGACGAGAAAGATCGATTGATCAAAGCATTCGTCGGACACATGGAGCCTGTAGAAAAAGAAGAAATTAAACTTCGTCAAATAGAGCATTTCTACAAAGCAGATCCTGAGTGGGGAGAAAGAATTGCCCAAGGCCTAGGATTAGCTGTTCCAGAAAGCGTACGTTAATTCTTTCTAAATAAGTATCAGTTCCTACTTTTTCATTACCACACTACACAAAAAATGCCGGATAACTCTTAAAGAGCTATCCGGCATTTTTATGCTTCTATCATGGTTAAGGCAATACGCCCCTTATCACTATCTACTTGCTCCACCCATACGGTTACAACATCACCTACAGAAGCAATATCCATTGGATGTTTGACGAACTTGTTTGCCATTTTAGAAATATGGACCAAGCCATCCTGTTTCACGCCAATATCTACAAACACACCAAAATCAACAACATTACGGACGGTGCCTTGCAATTCCATACCTGGCTTCAAATCTTCTAATGAAAGCACATTTTTCTTTAATAATGGCTGTGGAAAGTCATCCCGTGGATCCCGCTCTGGTTTACTTAGGGCATTCATAATATCCATTAGCGTCGGCTTTCCAATTCCTAGTTGTTCAGCAATGGCAGATTGGTCTATATTAGCTAGCTTAGTACGAAGCTGCTCTGTCCCAATGTCATCCATTGTGCTGTTTAACAGTTTAAGCAATTCTTCTACTTGCTGATAGCTTTCGGGGTGAATTGGTGTACGATCTAACGGATGATCACCATCCACAATACGTAAGAAGCCTATCCCCTGTTCATACGTTTTCGCACCAAGGCGAGGAATTTTCTTAAGTTGTTTACGGTTGGCAAATTTCCCTTGCTCATTACGCTGCTTCACAATATTATTAGCAACAGTTTTACTAAGACCAGCTACATACTGTAAAAGGGAAGCAGAAGCGGTATTCACATTTACCCCTACCTGGTTTACCGCAGTCTCCACGACAAAAGATAAAGACTCATTCAATGCCTTTTGACTCACGTCGTGCTGATACTGTCCCACACCGATGGATTTAGGATCAATTTTGACCAACTCAGCCAATGGATCCTGTACACGTCTTGCAATAGAAGCAGCGCTCCTTTCTTCAACTTGTAAGTCTGGAAACTCTTCTCTTGCAAGTTCTGAGGCAGAATAAACACTGGCACCTGCTTCATTAACAATAATATACGGGATATTAAGCTGATTATCCGTAATGACATCTGCTACAAATTGTTCAGTTTCTCTTGAAGCTGTCCCATTCCCAATCGCAATTAATTCTATCGGGTACTTTCTCATAAAGGACATCATGATTTTTTCCGCACCTTTAATATCATTTTTAGGTGCAGTAGGATACATAACCCCAACTTCATGCACTTTACCCGTTTCATCTACAATCGCTAGCTTACAACCCGTACGAAAAGCCGGGTCAACTCCTAGCACTGTTTTTCCCTTTAAAGGTGGTTGAAGAAGAAGATTTTTCAGGTTCTTAGAAAAAACATCAATAGCCTGATTCTCCGCTTTTTCCGTTAAGGCATTGCGAATTTCCCTTTCAACCGATGGCTGAATAAGCCGCTTGTAACTATCCTCAATAGCCCGATCAAGTATTTCTTTGACTTCACCTGTGGTGGATTTGCGAATGATCTGGCCTTGCAAGTATTGTGTAATCGACTCAACTGGAGTTTCAATCGCTACCTTCAAAATGCCTTCCTTCTCCCCACGGTTTAAAGCAAGTATACGATGGGAAACCATTGACCTTACCGCTTCATGATACTCATAATACATTTGGAAAACCTGTTTTTCATCAAGTTCGGCATTTTTCACGTTCGCTTGTACAGAGCCACGCTTAAAGGTTTCCTCACGAATATGGTCGCGATATTCTGGGTCATCAGATATCCATTCTGCCAAGATGTCATTTACACCTGCTAGCACGTCCTCCGTCGTATGTAGTTCATTTTCTTCAGACAAATAATGAATAGCATCCTTCGTTGCATTCAGATTCTCTTGCTGCCAAATAGCAACAGCTAAGGGCTCTAGCCCCTTTTCCTTCGCTATCGTAGCCTTTGTTCTTCTTTTTTGTTTATATGGGCGGTAAAGATCCTCTACCCGCTGTAATTGTGTTGCTTTTACGATTTCGGTACGGAGCTCTTCTGTTAGCTTGCCCTGTTCTTCAATAATACGCAGAACTTCCTCTTTACGGTCCGATAGATTTACAGCATACGTCCATTTATCTTGTACGGTCTTAATTTGTACCTCGTCTAATCCGCCTGTCATTTCTTTACGATACCTGGCAATAAACGGGACAGTATTACCTTCATCCAAAAGGGCAATTACTTTATTTACAATTGTTGTGTTTACTTCTGATTCCTTTGAGACCCACTGAATAAGGTCTTGATTATATCCTTCAGCCATTCTGATTCCTCCCTTACACCTTATATAGTTTACCAAAATAGCGAGGGTTTTCATAATAAACCCTTAACAAGCCTTCCATAAACATTCGCATCCAACAAAAAAAGAAAGACAGTTACTTTACTCGCCTGCCTTCCTTTTATCTGCATCGTATCGAATTGCTATTAATGTTGTATCATCTTCCCGATCAGGTTCACTTATATATTCGAATGTCTTTGTAATAGTCGTGACATCCTGGTTCGTTAAGTACTTTTTAGAGAGTTCTTTATCGCTCACACCATCTGAAAACATTACGAAATTCATCTTTTCATCCAATGTATCCTGTACAACTTTAAACGGTCTGTGATAACCAGCTAGATAGCCCGCATTCGGTATATTACGTTTCCGTTTTTTATCCTCCGTAATTGTCATGATACATATGTTGCCAATGGAAGAAAAAGAATATGTTGAGGACATAAAATCAATTTTCAGCACCCCGAGCACAACACCGCGTTTTCCCTGGAGCTGTTCGTTACACTTCTTAATTAAGTTTTCAATATTAGTGGAGCTGTTCTCTCGAATAATATCTATTACAATTTGTGATGATTCCTTTGCGAATTCACCACTCCCCAAGCCATCTGCAATCGCACAAACAAACTCTTTTTCCGTTTCCTTATAAAAGTAACTATCACCACAATGATATTTCCCTTTTTTCGCTTTCTGGAACACGGAGACATCTACCATATTCGTGCTCAATCGAAAACCTCCGTGCTTTCAGCCTGTATTGCTTCCCTTAATTTTCGTAGAGAGCGTCGCTGAAGGCGGGATACATGCATTTGGGAGATACCCAATAATTCGCCAGTTTCTTTTTGGCTCATATTGTCAAAGTAGGTACACTGTAATATCTGCTGTTCTCTTTCAGATAGGATCGGTAATATTTTCTCTAGTAGCATTTTTTGGTCAATATTATTGTAACCACTCTCTTCATTCCCCACTAAATCGAGAATTGCTACCGTACTACCATCAGAATCCGCTTCGATTTTACGGTCCACTGACAATGCTTTATAGCTTTTTCCCATCTCCATAGTCTCAAGGATATCTTCCTCAGAAACCTCAAGATAGTCAGCTATTTCCCTCACAGTAGGGGATTTTTGGTTGTTGGTAGTTAGGTCATCCACTGCTTTTTTAATTTTCGGTCCTAGTTCCTTAATTCTACGTGGAACGTGGACACTCCATGTTTTATCACGTATAAATCGCTTAATTTCCCCAATAATCGTCGGGATAGCAAAAGACTCAAATGATTTACCAAAAGTAGGGTCGTACCTTCTAACAGCAGCTAGCAATCCAATCATACCTACTTGTACTAAGTCTTCGTGAATCGTGCTGTTTTTTGAGTACTTTCTTGCAATAGACTCCACAAGATCTGTATAGGTTAACACAATCTTCTCCTGAACCGCTTCATCTTTTGGTTCCTTTTGCAAATATTCTATCCATTGGTAAACCTCATCTCTTCCGCTATTGTGTGGTTGAGATTTGGTCGTCATCTAAGTCCACCTCTGTTTCGTTTAAATACTTTGTCATCAAAATGATAACACCATAGTTGTTGTTAATTTGAACTTTGTCCATTAACGTGTTTATCAGAAACAGACCGAAACCACCCTCACGTAAATTCTCTACGGACTCGGTATTTTTGTATGGTCCAATGCCGTCCTTAATTTCATTTAGGTTAAAGCTTCCTCCATGATCTGCAACCATTACTTCCAAGCGGTTTCCGTACACCGCAAATCCTACCGTAACCTCCCCTTCATCATTCTCATGATAGGCATGTGTTACTGCATTTGTAATTGCTTCAGATATTGCCACCTTTAGGTCCTCGATATCTTCATAAGAAAACCCCATACGGTTCGCTATACCAGAGATACTTAAGCGAATTACGCCCACATATTCCGGTTTGGCAGGCACTTTCATCTCTATAAAGTCAAATTTCTCCATTATTCCGTCACACCCCGAATTGTTGAATTTAAATCCATAATTTCATCTAAACCTGTAATTTTGAACAGGCGCAACACGCGATCTTGTATGTTAACGAGTTTCATCTCACTGTCATTTTCTTTGGTTGATTTTAATGCACTAATAAAAACACCTAAGCCTGTACTATCCATATAATTTACATTTCCAAGGTCGACTTCTACTGTACTTCCCTTATGTTGGGTTAGAGGGAGAAGCGACTCTTTTAGATTCGGTGCTGTATATGCATCAATTTCTCCTGAAAGATTTACAACTGATTTATCATTTCCTTCTACTACATCGATAACTAAATTCATAAGCGCCTCCTAGAAATTGGCCTGGTTATGTATAGGTGTTTTACCTATTAAGGTAACACCCAAGCCTTAATTGATTACATTACACTTTGTTTACCCTATTTCTAGAAAGTTAAACTTCTCTTTTTAAAATTAATAAGGTGAAATCATCTCTCAGTTCAAAATCTTGAAGTTTCTCAAAGTGTTTGTATACCCATGTCACCATTTCCTGTGCAGGTAAATGTGAATATTGTTTGATGACATCTAGAATCTCTTCGGTTTCAATAAATCTTTCGCCATCTCTACACTCCGTAACCCCGTCTGTTAAGAGGATCACCATGTCACCTAGGTTGATTTTTAGTTCATACTGATTGTAATCTGTTGCCGGCGACACTCCTAGCACAAGCCCTTTTGCCTCAATCTCCGTAAAGGAGTCGTTAGAAGCATTATAATAAAAGCCTGGCTCGTGGCCAGCAGATGAATAATGTAAAATGTTTTCCGTTGGAAGGTATTGTGCGTAAAACATGGTAATAAACATGCTTGGATCGACATTTCTCTCAACTACTCGATTAAGGTTCTTTAAAATGGCTTTGGGTGTCATAGACTCTTCTGGATAACTGTCCATCGCGTACTTAATCATTGACATACAAAGCGCTGCTGGAATACCTTTTCCAATAACGTCCGCCACCGCAATCCCCAATGAACCATCTTTACCTTTAACAAAATGGTGGTAATCTCCATTCATCTGGTGTGCAGGCACGCTAATAACACCAATATCTAATCCTTCAATAGTTGGTTTGGTTGTACCTAGTAATGTTTTTTGCATACTTGCGGCTACTGATATTTCAGACTTGAGCTCATTTTGCTTTTCTCGCAATGTTTGATACTCCTGATGGGCCATCCCATAAGCAATCATAGCCTCAAGCAGGAAATCCATTGAATGCTGGAAATCTTCAAGCATATTAGGATAAAGCTCTGCCAATGCCTGAATATGAAGGTTCACAATTTCTTCAGGGAGAATATTACTTTTAATAAAGGCTTTACTTACCTGTTCTACACCATAAAGGGATTGTTCATCCTGTGTTTCAATATAGTGTTTCATTAAGTCTTTGTAATTAGCAGCGTCAATCTTTATCTTGTCCATTCTATCCCCCCTAGTATGTCTATTTTTGCTTTAATCAGAAGAAGTGTGTACCACAACAAGCTGTACACACCCCCTTTTATGTCTTACTTTGTCTGCTAATAAAGTTTCTACCTTACCCATTTTACTGCTTTAATTCTAGTCCCTTTACCAGACTCCGATTGTAAGTCAAACTCATCCATTAACCGTTTAACTCCTGGCAGACCTGCTCCCAGACCGCCTGAAGTCGAATAACCATCTTCCATTACTTTGCTGACATCATCAATCCCCGGTCCATTGTCTATTGCGACCATAGAAATGCCTTTATGATTTAAATTATCAATTACTTCAAAGCAAATTTGTCCATTTTCAGCATATAAGTATATATTTCGAGCTAATTCTGATATTGCCGTTGCAATTCTTGCCTGGTCAACAGTGCCGAAACCAATTTTTCTGGCTATATCCCTGCCGAGCTGTCTTGCCCCAACAATATCCCACTCTTTTTGTATATTTACACAAGATTGGGGATTCATTCGCTATTCCCCCAGTTCCTGGTAAAGTTTAATTAAACCTTGTTCCAAATCCAGAGCCGTTGGGACATTTTTCAAATGGATTCCCAAATCAATTAGCGTCATTGCAACTGCTGGTTGAATTCCTGTGAGTACTACTTTCGCCCCCATTAGGTCTGACATTGTCACGACGTCGCCCAAAACTTTCGCTATAAAGGAATCAATAATATCGACAGAAGTAAGGTCAATTACCACACCTGTTGCTCCGCTTTGGTGGATCTTACTTAGTAGGTCTTCCTGAAACTGAATTGCAGTATTGTCGTCAATTTCAGTTTGAATCGAAATGAGCAGAAAATTATGCAACTTCAATATCGGTATACGCATGATTTCACTCCCCTTTTAAAGAATCAATGAGCTTTTCAATATTCTCATCTTTTCGTTCATGTTCTACAACTTGTCTGCCAGTGATTTCAAGCGCTTTTGTAAAACCTTTTTTCAACGAGCTCTTCGTTGGGAATTTTCCTAAATCGATTCCCAGATTCACAATTGTTTGAGCGATTTCTGGGCGAATCCCCACCAGAATACACGTTGAGCCAATAAGCCTCACAGCTTCAGCTGCCTGAATAATGTGATGTGCAACCATGGTATCCACTACTGGAACGCCAGTAATATCAATTAATACCACTTCTGAATTATGTTTAATTACACCCTCTAGAAGGTTCTCCATAATTAACTTCGCTCGTTCTGTATCAATGGTACCGATCAAGGGCATCACGGTGATCCGATCCATTACAGGGATAAGCGGAGCAGATAGCTCTTGCAGGGCAACTCGTTGAAGAGAAACGATATGTTCCCAGCTTCCAGAATATTCATTTACCAATTGACGGATCAGGGGTTCCACCCATGCATCGACACTTTTTATAACATCCGAAATATATGAAGAATCTATTTTATCTGACTGACTGAGAATGTAATCAACTGTCACTCTACGGAAAACTTGGAGTCCATCTGTTATGTAACTAAGCGGCCACCCAAGATTAATGATTTTTTCTGAAAAGTCTTCTACAACTTTTGTGGATCCTTGACTTTTTATACTTGTAAAAATAACATTTACAAATTCACGGTTTGTGCTTTCGAATAATTCATCCGATATACTAGCAGTATAATTACCGTCCTTTATAGAATTAATCTCTTCCATCCACATTTGTACAATTGAATTACTATTTTCAATTGCCGTTTCTTTAAATTTCTGATCCATTTTCTTCCCCCCATTGTCCTGGTAGTTATCTCGTATTGTTATATTCAGGCAAAATTTGTGAGAATACGTCAAAATCTCGTACATAAAAACATTTCCTGTTTTATTGTAACATAATCATTTCCATTGTATTAAACCAAAACCCTTAATGAAGGTATAAAATGGTCCTTTTAAACTCCATAAGTAGAATATGCAAAAAAATACGTTTCATAAATATAGAATTTTGTGGAGAATTGAAGGGTATACCCTTCTTTTTATCTCGAGTAGCTGGCGATTATCTGCCTAGCTCAGCGAGGCTATAGTGATCCAAATAAAGCGAAGCTTCATACGGTGGGGGTCTTACTGCAAGTTAAGGCGGGATAAATAATTGAGCGAAAAGGTGGCCTTACTACTAATTTTCTCCAACAAAAATACCCTCGTCTATTTTTAACAAGGGTATTGCTACTGACCGTACATATCTTTTAGACCAAGACTAATTTCAAGTGCCTGATCTATCTTTTTCATCATTTCATTATCTAGCTTTGTTATTTTATCAGTAAGCCGCTGCTTATCTAACGTTCTTATCTGCTCTAATAATATAACAGAATTACGATCAAAGCCGTATCGTTTAGCGTTGATTTCAACGTGAGTAGGCAGCTTAGCTTTTTGGATTTGTGCTGTAATTGCAGCAACAATAACAGTCGGACTAAACCGATTTCCTATATCATTTTGTAGGATCAATACCGGGCGGACGCCTCCCTGCTCTGATCCAACCACAGGGGATAAGTCAGCGAAGTATACTTCGCCTCTTTGAACGATCAACTTGTTACACCCCGATCACAGAGCGCTCTAAGGTGTTTTCAGCCTCCTCTTCAGCTTGAAAAGCTTCCGAAGCAATTGATAGATTAATGCGGCCCATTTCTTCGTAGCCTCTTTGCATTGTTTCATGAAATTGTTGAATGTGCTCATCTCTCTTATGCTCTAAAAATTTTCTTGTAGCTTGACAGATGAAATCGCTCAAGTCACTGTTTTCATGTTTCATTAATCCATCCACCTCATTTAACAGATTCTTTGGTATCTTCACCAAGACTTCTTGTAAACTCTCTGACAAAACTATGCACCTCCGCCAACTGTTGAACGAACATAATCAAATTCTTTTTTATAATATCATTGAATCTGGGGGTTTGCAAAGGGTTCTTGAAAAAAATTAATTAAAATCGCTTGTTTTGTCGTTTAATATTAGAAAAATGTGGTATATAGCTTTGGTAGAGCTTTTTAAATAGGGTAAATTTAACCCTTATATATACGAGGTATTCGCTCATTAAGTAAACAAGGAATTTCATAATTAATAGTATCTAAATAACTTGCAGCCTCATCTATACTAATGAATGATTCATTTTGCGAGCCAAGTAATGTTACCTTGGTTCCTACTGGGTATTCCTTATCAAGACGAATCATCGTCTGATCCATGCAAATCCTGCCCACAATAGGCATCCTCTTTCCATCTACGAGAACAGAAAAACCTTGCAGTTTACGAACCCAGCCATCACCATACCCAATCGGTATTGTACCTATCCATTCCTTCTTTTCAGCTCTGTATGTTAGTCCGTAACTCACTGCATCTCCTGCATCAATTTGTTTTACGTGTGCCAGTCTACTATGAAGTGAGAAAGCCTGCTTCAAAGAGATTTCATCTTCCTCTTTAACCGCCGGAGAAGGAAATAACCCATACATGGCAATGCCATAACGTACAAAATCATACATACCCTCAGGTAAACGAATTGCACTAGCACTATTACCAATATGGACTGCCACCTCACCAGACCAATACTCCCTTAGTTCGGTAAGTCTTTTTTCGAACAACGTTTTCTGTTGATGAAAATAGCTAAGGTTTTGGCCATCAGCTGTAGCAAAATGAGTGTACACTCCTGTTAAATATATGCTTGGTTTGCTGTTTAATGCATATAATATCTCACGCATTTCTTCACTTGACCGGATGCCTATTCGTCCCATACCAGTATCAAGTTTAAGATGGAGCTGCAATTTCGTACTTAAGTCAAGTTTACTAACCTGGTCCAACCAATCTTTTTGGAAGAAAGTTAAGGTGATATTTTGCTTAGCAGCAATGGATGCAGCCTCTGGAGGTACCCATCCCATTACAAGAATAGGAGCTTCAATTCCTGCATTTCGCAGTACTAAGGCCTCCTCAAGCAATGCCACCGCTAGTGACGTTGCCCCTGATTCAAGCGCCCTTTTGGCGACTTCAATACTTCCATGTCCATATCCATTCGCTTTGACTACCGCTACTATCTTTGTTTGCTTAGGAAGTCGCTGTCGCATAGCCTTTATATTATGTGTAATAGCATCTAAATCTATTTCTGCCCATGTTGGTCTAATTATAGTCCTATCCAACCGAAAAGCCTCCTTACGTGCAACGTTCTCTCTATTTAATCTTTTCCCCACCCCTCTGTCAAATGAGAAAAACAGAGAGCATTCGTTGCAAGCAAAACAAAAGCGCAGGGCGCCCGTTTAGAGACGTACGGACTGGGACTGCGATTACTCGCCCCACCGAAAACCTTTTGGACTTAGCCGCAGGAGATAATGTTACATGCCCCTGCATCAGGGGTATGTCGACGTTGGCCGGCAAGGCCGATTTTAGTCGAACCTTCCTTCCCCACCGGAGCTGATGTTGACTTTCACCGCAATGGTATAAGTGCGACCAAGCCTCTGGTTACACCAGTCGGCAAGTCTTCTTTATCGTACGGAGGCGAGGGAAGTCTCGCTAGTCTCTGGGCGCTGGAGCTGGACGTGGCCCGTTCAGTTACTCCGTTATCCACAGTACACAAATTTTATATTTTTCTATGCAAAAAAAGCAGACCCCCTCTCCTGGTGACGAGTCTGCTTCTGTCTTCCCACTTTACTTCACTTCTTGACCTTGTACAGATTGTGCGACTTGGATTAACTCCTCTTTCGTTAGTTCATCACTAGCTAGGATATAATCCACTCCGTTATAAGACCATTCCAGTGTATTATCCGACAAACCGGCCACCGTATGTCCTAAATTCACGATGTCCCCATTCACTTCCTGTGGAGAGGTAATAGTTGGTACAACGTCTCGTTTTTCCTGTACAAGCGTAAAGTTCTTTTCCCCGGAGAACGTTAAAATGGCGCGTTCCCCATTTTCCAAATCTATTTCCTTTTTCCCTTCCAATTCAGCACCAGCCAAATAGGTTGGCACAGCCACAGTTAACGTATTATCCGCTGGCTGTCCAGAAACGGCTTCTTCCTCTTCGGTACTGCTGGCCATATTCTTGTCCATTGTAAAATCATCTTCTTCAAAACTAGCATCTTTTTCAAAGCTAGAGAAATTCACTTCTACCAATGCGTTTTTATCTTTGTCTAGTACTTTTACCTCTACCGGTGTCAATGTTTTCTTATCGAAATGAATTTCTTGATATGGCAAATTATTATTGCTTTGATAGTTTGTTTTTGTTTTGAAAATATAATGAGTGTCTGTTGTTTCAAATTCTGCTTCCTTATCTTTTTGGATATCATTTACGAGCGATTGATATAAATACGGCTGGCTACTGTTTTGAGGCCAATCCGACTGGAATTTAAAGTTTTTCTTTAGAGCGGGCGTTAATACAAAAACCCCATCTTCATTTTTTAAAATGATTTGACTTCCTTTTTCATCCATATCATTTGTTAATGCTACTCTAAATAGATCTTCTTTTTTGTGCCAAATATCAATAGCGAATTTCTGGTCTTCTTGTCCTGTATTCATACTCATTTCAGCCTTTGCCTTATACCCTTCCATGTCCTTCATCGTTTCATTTAAATCAGCCAGTACATCCTCTTGCGTCTTTTCTCCACAGGCCGCCAGTAAAAACACAAACCCTGCCATAACAATAAAAATACTAAGCATTCTTTTCATTAACATCATATCTCCCTTGTCTCAGTAGAAACATTAGGGAACATTGTCACGCAAGATTATAAAAATGTACGATACACCAGTGAAACGCCTTCGATAACGTCGGATGCAAGCAAATCATGCTCAGAATGTTGCCCCTGTACTAATAAATCCGCTGATTTCCCATGAATAAAACATGCATTGCAAAGCCCTTCGAAAATAGATTGCTTCTGCATAATCATGGTAAGTATGATTCCAGTTAGCACATCCCCACTCCCGCCTTTTGCAAGCCCGGCGTTTCCGGACACGTTCACTGCCTGCTTTCCTTCAGGGGTGGTAATAATGGTAAAAGCTCCTTTTAGGACAACATAAACATTGTAGTCCTCAGCAAACTTCTTAGCGTAATAAAATGGACGCATTAATACATCTTTTATGGATAATTCAAGAAGCATTGCCATCTCACCTGGATGTGGTGTTAAGATAACTGGTTCTTCTTTGCCATCCAATACGGTCAAATCTTCCTTTAAATGGGTAAGCCCATCTCCATCGATGATGAGCGGAAGCTTCGAAGCTGCTGCTTGTCTAATAATCGGCCGAGAAGTCGCTTCACGTCCCATCCCAATACCTAATGCAACAGCATCAAACTTAGCGTATTCAATCTCATCATTATACTGGAGATGATCATTTTCCTCAGGCAATGTAAGGAATGTCGCTTCTGGACAGAAAGTAGCAATACGCTGAATAACTTTGTCTGTAGTGCCGGCTGTAACCAATCCTGCTCCCGAACGTAAAGCCGCCCGTGTCGTCAGCCCTAGTGCGCCTGGCATGTTAGCAGAACCTCCGATAATGAGACCCTTGCCATGGTCGCCTTTATGATCGTAGGCGCTTCGTTTAGGAAAGGTATGTTGGAATTCTTTCTCCGTCCAAATTTTCCGCTCGTTCTCCAGCTGTTCAAAAGCCCTGGTTGGAAAACCTATGTCCAAGCAGTCCCATTCTCCATAGTAAGGCGCGGTATGCTGGACAAATGCCGTTTGCTTAATAGCCCCTATCATAAAAGTATGGGAGGCCTGTACAGCAATAAAATCTGCTTCTCCTTCGTCCGCAGGCAAACCTGATGGAATATCTACGGAAATGGTGAGGTTTTCCAATTGGTTAAGCTGGGTTACAATGGAATGTAATGGATCTCGTAACATACCTTTCACACCAATCCCAACCATTGCATCTACTACGACAACTTCTTTATCCAGTCTTTCTATGATTTCTCTACCTTTGTCTAACGGATCGACAATTCCATCACACTTCTGATAAAGATGCTTATGATAGGCTGCGTGCCCCGTAATCTTCTCATCATCTACCACTTGGAGGACAGAAGCCTGATAACCCATATTCCGTAATGTTCGTGCAATGACAAATCCATCCCCACCATTATTACCTGAACCAGCAAGCACCAATATAGACTGTTCGAATCCAACCATATCCATAATTCGCTGTGCTATTTCTCTGCCTGCATTTTCCATTAAAATGGAAGCCTCTACCCCTGTATGCTTCATAGAAAACTGGTCAATACCGTACATTTCTTCTGCGGTGACAATATACAAAACTGTTCCCTCCTACCCGCACTAAAATATATGAGACAACCTTATCAATTATGCATGGCGTCGTTTGCTTCAATGACTACCTGTGCGGCGGCATAATCCCTACTATGTGTAATCGAAATAAATATCTGCTCATTCTTATATCCCACTGCACGAAGCACAGGAGCCCCATTCTCTCCTGGCAATATCTCCATATTATGAAATCCCATTTTCCCAACACCAGTCCCGGCAGCCTTTGCAAAAGCCTCTTTAGCGGCAAACCTTCCTGCTAGAAATTCAATTCTCCTTGTTTCAGTTGGATGGGCATTAAAAATTTGTAGCTCTTTGTGTGTGAGCACTCTTTTAGCAAGCCGATCATTTTGTTTTAGACTCTTTGCTATTCGATCTAACTCAATTAAATCCATCCCAATCCCTTTAATCATCCACTATCTATCCTTTCATCCCATAAACGCCTTATTGTTGCACATTTAACCTATATTTTAGTACGCTAATATTGGTCATATGTTGAAATACGCTTTACTACACTATACTAATACCCTACCTGCAAATTCACCTAACGTTTGAATTAAACTGAGGAGGACGTCATGTTTATTCGAAATGAACGAAGTATACAAGAATTTATGCAATCCTACCCTGTCGTTTCCACCATTGTAATTATCCATATTGTATTATGGCTCATTCAAGGGTTTCTTTCTCTACCTATTGGAAATACACTGTTTCAGCTCGGAGCGGGTAGTAACTACCATATTGCCCAAGGAGAGTATTGGAGACTAATCACCCCGATGTTTTTTCACGCAGGCTTAATGCACATGCTTTTCAACTCGTTTTCTCTTGTACTTTTTGGACCTGCGCTTGAGCAAATGCTTGGGAAAGTAAAGTTTATCCTTGCCTATGTAGGTGCTGGTGTTGTAGCGAATATTGCCAGTTTCATCCTAGGGCATGCCATCTATACACATGTCGGGGCTTCCGGCGCTATTTTTGGGTTATTTGGTATCTATGTATTCATGATAGCTTTTCGCAAGCATTTAATCGATTATCAAAGCTCACAAATGGTTTCCGTTATTATTGTCATTGGATTAATTATGACCTTTATCCGACCGAATATTAATGTCTATGCTCACATTTTCGGTTTTATTGGAGGCTTTGTTATTGCCCCACTTGTGTTGCAAGGTGTTAGAGCCTATTCACCTTGGCAACGACGACGTCGAAATCGAAATCGAGACGACGAGGGGATTCAATTTGATCCGAACAGGTGGAAAAAGAAACGCGTGCCATCCGCAATAAAAAAGAACGCGCTCTGGATTATCATAGTCATATTAGCACTACTTGGTCTACTTAGTCGTATCTTGTAAAAAGGTGTAAGCACGAGTCAGTCACTAAAAAAGGTTACCCAAATTGCAACGGCAATTTGGGTAACCTTTTTTTATAGTATCTTAGTCACGGTTTCTACGCTTTTGGAAGTTTCCTTTACGGTTTCTTCCACCTTGGCCACGTCCGCCGCCTTGATTGCGTTTCCCGTAAAAACGTTTGTTATTAGAACGACGATCGTTGGAATTCTGAGCTTTTTTAACACTAATTGGAGCTACAGAAGAGATCCTTACTGGTGTATCACGGCGCTCTTTTGTCATTAGCTTCAACGCTGCAGCTACCACGGAAATAGAATCATGCTCTTGCAAGAGATTATTTGCTGCTTCATGATACCTTTTTAAATCTTTTTCTTCGATCGTTTTTAGAATGTTATCAACCGTAACCTGTTGCTGTCCCTTTTGTGCATCATGATTTGTTGGTGGGACCATGCGTTTCATTTTACTTTTGGTAACTTTTTCAATCAATTGTAGGTGTGCAACCTCTCTAGGGGTAATAAATGAAATAGCTTCCCCTGTACGACCTGCACGTCCTGTACGTCCAATCCGATGTACATAGCTTTCAGGGTCTTGTGGAATATCAAAGTTATATACATGGGTGACACCAGAGATATCTAAGCCACGTGCTGCTACATCTGTTGCAACTAATACATCAACGCGACCATTTTTAAATTTGTTTAATACAGACATACGCTTACCTTGCGTTAAATCTCCGTGGATTCCTTCAGCACGATAGCCTCTTGCCTGCAAACCTTCTGTAATCTCATCTACACGCTTTTTCGTGCGGCTAAATACAATGGCTAACTCAGGTGAATGAATATCAAGATGATTGTTCAGTGTATCAAACTTGAACTTCTCAGGAATTTCGATAAAGAACTGATCAATATTCTCTACAGTCATTTCTTTTGCTTTAACTTTAACCTCTTTAGGCTCGTTCATTAAGTTTGTTGCAATATCCCGAATTTCTTTCGGCATAGTAGCTGAGAAAAGCAGTGTTTGTCTTTCTTCAGGAATACCTTTTAAAATATCGCGAATGTCATCAATGAAGCCCATGTTTAGCATTTCATCTGCTTCGTCCAGCACGGCTGTCTGAACCATATTTGTGCGAATCGTTTTTCTTCTCATGTGGTCAAGCAGTCTACCAGGTGTCGCCACCACAATTTGTGGACCGTCCTTAAGAGCACGAATTTGTCTATCCATAGGGGAACCACCATAAATAGCCAATGCCCGTATTCCTTTAAATTTACTAAGACGGTTTAACTCTTCTGCTACTTGGATAGCCAGTTCACGCGTTGGTGCTACAACAAGCCCTTGAATCTTACGTAGTTTGGAATCGATTTTATCGATCATCGGAATACCAAACGCTGCTGTTTTCCCTGTACCTGTTTGAGCTTGTCCAATTACATCATTCCCCTGCAGTGCAAGTGGAATCGTCTCCGCCTGTATTGGGGTTGCTTCTTCAAATCCCATTTTTTCCAATGCTTTCATAATGGAACTGGATATACCTAATTCATTAAATGTTGTCACCTATTCCTCTACTCCTTTTTCTGTAAAAATTTAATTGTCAAAGAGGCCTTGGATTTTTCTTATACTTTAGTTTGAAAATAATCTACCCGCACATTTCATCAATAAACGTTCTTACTAACTTTAACGGTTATATAAACAAAATATCTCATATTATATGTTAAATTCGATTTAAAAGTATCAGTATTTTTATACTTTCCCTAAAGTACAAAAAAGGCATCACCAATTTCTGGTAAGAGGCCTCACTCGAAAACTCATGCACCTATAATCATAACACAATATTAAGTAGGATACTAATTACAGGTGTGATTTTTTAGGACGAGCATGGTAAAATGAACAAAATCAATCGAAAGTTAGGGAGGGTTACGATGCGTCTTCCCCCATTTAATCCATATGCCGCTGTTGTAATAGGTGTTATTTCCGTCTCCACTTCAGCCATCTTAGTTAAATTAGCAGATCAGGCGCCAGCAGCTATCATAGCCAACTACCGCCTGTTAATCGCAGTACTGCTCATGGCTCCTTTAGTTCTTTTAAAGTACCGCGAAGAATTTCGCCTTATCCATAAACGGGATTGGCTGTTTTCCGTACTGGCAGGTATCTTTCTCGCCCTTCATTTTATTTTATGGTTCGAATCACTTAACTACACTTCTGTAGCCAGTTCAGTTGTTCTAGTCACCCTACAACCCATTTTCGCATTTCTTGGAACTTATTTCTTTTTTAAAGAACGGTTCTCTCCAGGGGCTGTGATTAGTATGCTGATTGCCCTTTTCGGGAGTATTATCATTAGCTGGGGTGATTTCCAAATTAGCGGTATGGCATTATTTGGGGACATTTTAGCATTGTTTGGTGCTATCACTGTAACCGTATACTTCTTATTTGGTCAGCGTGTTCGAAGAAGTGTTTCCTTAATGACCTATACGTTTTTTGTTTATGGTGTGAGCTCTATCACACTCTTGCTGTATAATCTCACTGTTCAAAACGACTTTTTCGGTTACCCTTCTGATCATTGGTTACTTTTCATAGCTCTGGCTATTTTTCCTACCTTCTTAGGCCATACATTATTTAACTGGGCATTAAGGTGGCTAAGTACGTCGACTATTTCAATGGGAATTGTTTTTGAACCAGTTGGCGCAACTATCTTGGCCTATTTTATACTTGATGAAGTAGTGACATGGACGCAATTACTCGGTGGAACGATCGTTATTTTTGGACTTTTCCTATTTATTTTAAGTACGTCAAGGAAACCTTCTGTGACAATTGCAGAAAAAGAGCATGAATAACTGCAATTGTGAATAGGAAAGTAATGTCTCAACTGCTATACTTACTGTACCTTATTTTTAGGAAACGGGTGATCTTATGAACATTCAATTAATGACTGATGGAGGAGCAGATATTCCAAAGCGCCTTCGTGATAACATCAATTTATCCATTGTTCCTCTTTATTTACATTTTTCCGATGGCCAATACAAAACAGGAACAGATTTGGACACTGCTGCTTTTTATGCAAAAATAAAAGAAAGTGGGGAGCTACCACGTTCTGCGGCTCCAAGCCCTCATGATTTTTATGAGGCTTATAAAAAAATAGCCCCTGACCAGCCAATTTTGATGCTAAGCCTGTCAAAGGGGTTAAGCAGTACCTATGACAATGCCGTTGCCGGTAAAGAATTATTACTTGAAGAAGAACCAAACCGCATAATCGAGGTAATTAATACAAAAACAGCCTCTTGTGGAATTGCACTACTTCTACATGAAGCAAATGTCAAGATTCAAGAGGGTTATAAGTTTTCCAAGCTGGTCGACCATATGCAGGAAAGAGCAGAACAAACTGCTACCTTATTTATTTTGAAAACATTAGAAAACCTCGTGTTAGGTGGACGGCTAGATAAAGTTAAAGGAACAATTGCCAAAACATTAAATATAAAGCTACTAATGAAAGCAAGTGAAGAAGGCTCGATTGAGGTATCTGAAAAAGTTCGAGGGGATAAAAAGTCTATCAGGCGGTTTATCGAACAAATCGGCGAGTATACAAAAAATGTCGAGAACAAAGTTATCTCCATGACACATTGTAATGCAGAAAACAGAGCCAAAAGCGTATTAGATGATATTCAGAAGAACTACCCTTTTCAGGACGCCTATCTTACGGACGCTGGTCCGCTCATTTCCACTTATGGCGGTGAAGGTGCCTTGGTTATTTCTTTCTTTAAGGATGAATAAAAACGAGACAGCTGAAATTGTGGCTGTCTCGTTTTTACTGGAAATTTACTTTGTAAGAAACTGAAATACCATGCTGTTTAACGTATCTCTATCATCCCCCAGACAAATAAGATGTCTGGAACGTTCAAAAAACACTACTTCTTTCCGTTTTGATGTAATTTCTTTATCCAAGTAATAAGCTGTTTTATATGGCACCATTCCGTCCATCTGCCCCTGCGCAATTAACACTTCAGATTCCACTTTCTTTAAGTATCCTCTTGTAAACTTAACTAATTTTAAGAATTCTAAGTTTGCTTTGAACGGAACTCGCCCCAACTTATTACGGTAATGGCTATATAATTTATTACTCCCCAATTTACCTCGGATACCATCTGCTACAAAACCACCTGCATCTATTGCGATTTGCTTGAAAGAAAGGTATTTTCCTGCAGGTGCTAAAAGGACAAGCTTGTCTACTTTATATTTAGCAGCTAAATAAGCAGTGATCATACCACCCATAGAGAAGCCAATAAGATAAATATGATCACACTTTTTCATTAGTTCCTTGAGTGCTTGTTCGGCAGCCCTTATCCAGCTTTTGTGAGACTTCCCTTTCAAGTCGAGCTGCCTTCCATGCCCTGGAAGCGTTGGCACTTCGATGTGCCAGTCCGTCTGTTCGTGTAAATAGTTTACCAATGGTTCTACTTCATATGGACCCCCAGTATAACCGTGAACTACTAAACATCCTATCATAAAAATTCTCCTCTTCTTCCGCTTCTACCCTTCTTTTACCCATAATAAATACAAAGTATTACCGATTTCCCTTAAGAAATTATTAGAAATGCACGGTTTAATTTCCAACGTACCTAATTACAGGTGGACAATCTTTATGAGGTTATCTAAATAGCTTCATCATGCTTCCAAATTGTTTTACAATCGGAGAAACTTGATGATAAGTATTAGCTAGTTGGCCAACGGTAGATAGGACTTTATCTAGGTCGAGCTGCTGTCCTCCTGTGTTGGGAATTTGCTTACTAATATCGCTATCTTCTCCCGCTACTGGCGAGGAATGGAAGTTAGCTGGGTAAGTTGCATGCATATAATCCGGCCAGTTCGCAGGTTGCTGTGGCTTTGAGAAATAGGCATAAGGTGTATGAAATTGGGTTGATTGATATGGTGTGTTTGGATGGGGAATGGAACTTGGTGGTTGATGTGCTAGTGGATGTATTCCATTGCTATAGTTTTGTGTGTAATAATTGCTGTATTGTTCATAAGGTCTATACATCTGCAAACACCTCCTACTCATGTTTACTGGTATATATTATGCATCATTATCTGGATTTGTGTTTAGCAAATAGTCCTTATCCAACACCCCAAGTGTGAGGTTCAGCTTTTCTTCCTGATAACCAAGAATCGGTTCCGTTTCGTCACCTATAAACGTAGCTGGCGTGCCATAAATACCCTGCATTTGCAATTCCTTCATATTTTCGGGATGCTTCGTAACATTTTTCACCACATAAGGTACGTTTTTGTTGTCCAATAACTGTAATACTTGATCACAATCTTTATTACCTTCACTTATATAGACTCTTACATTATTCTCATTCATGATGATACCTCCGCAAGTATAATACTTTTTACCTATACCCTTTCTTCATAAATCGGAAACCACTTTGTAATGTTTTTGTAACAAAAATTTATATTAGTTTGCTACGTTACAAAGCAGCTATACCCTCGCAAGGATCTATGCTGTTTGAGAAAAAACGAAAGAACCCACCACATAGCGTTAAAATGATGGGTTCAATAAAATAACTACTTTTAATCCCTTACAAGTCCTCTATTTTGGTGTCCCCACTTACGAGTTCATATACTTTTCCTTCTGCATCCTTTTTGGTAAGAAGATGTACCAATACTGCTGCTACATCTTCACGCGGAATACTGCCAAGTCCTACTCCGCTTTCTTGAAGGTTAACTTGTCCTTTTCCAGTATCGTCTGTTAATTCACCTGGCCGAACAATGGTATAATCAAGGCCAGATGCCTTCAGATACTCATCTGCACGATGTTTTGCATAAAGATAATGCTTTATTTGGTCAGCTTGTTTAGGCTGATCAGCTCCCATAGCGCTTAATAGGACAAAACGTTTTACACGATTTTTTTGTGCAAGCTCTGTTGCCTCAATGGCTCCTTCTTGATCCACGATAACTGTTTTATCAGGACCTGTACTTGGACCTGATCCAGCCGCAAATATAACAGCTTCTATCTGATCATACGCTTTCTCAAAGTCACCTTCTAAATCTGCTAAGACTGTTTCAACGTTTAAATTTTTAAAGTAGTCGATTTGTTCTTCTTTTCGAACCATCGCTACTGGAGTATGCTCCTCTGTATCTTTTAAGGATTTTACAATATTTTTTCCTACATCCCCGTTTGCTCCGATCACTAATACTCTCATTTAAATTGCCTCCTTGAAAAGTTCCTATTACGTTATGTATCCGAAATAAAAAAAAGCAAAACATATATGATGAAATATATCTTTTGCTTTTTGCTATTTGTGAAGGTTATTGTTCTTTTTTTCCAAGCTTTTTTAAAATATCTATGGCTACTTCTTTCTCATTTTCGTCCAAAACAGTCATAAGTTGTTTGATTTTATCCCAATGCCCGGGAAATATTCGACTTAATAATTCGTACCCTTTTGGTTCAATAACAGCAAATGTGACCCGCTTGTCATGAGCATTTGGCTTTCGTTTTAAATATCCTTTTCTCTCTAATTTATTTACTACATAGGTAATGCTTCCACTAGACAAAAGTATCTTCTCACCAATTTTTTGAAGTGGTTGCTCCCCTTTATGGTATAAAAGCTCCAGGACGGCGAAGTCTGTTAAATTAAGGCCCCGTGACTGAATGTCCTTCTCTACCTGTTCCATTACCGAACGATAAGACTTGGCTAATACAACAAATAGTTTTAAAGATAGGTCTTGTTTTTTTTCTTCTAAATTTTGTGAGGTATTCACACGCTATTCCTACTTTCTACTACAGTACTCAATTTAATTTTCTACTATATCATCGGCTGAATGCAAGAAATATTTAATAGATTCTAATCTCACGCTTTGATCATCTTAATATGTTTAGGAAGAATACGAATTTCTGCTGGAGTATTGGTGTGAATTTCGCCATCCATATCTATTTCTTTTGCTATTTCAGTTGTAATCTTCAAATTATTGGACTGAAAATGTGTCAACTCCTCTAATGCATCATTTCCCACGTCTGTGTTGCTCATGGAGAGAAGTTCCCTAAACGATAAAAGACTAGAGTTTTTTACAATAAGTACATCCAATTGACCATCTGCAGGTTCAATGCTGGATATCGGAATTTGTCTTGTCCCAATAAAAGCACCATTTAAAAGAAGGATCATCACTGCTTCCCCTTCATAGGTCTCTTCGTTTGTTTCTATCTTGTAACTGAATGGTTCTGATTGGCTAACTGTTTTCAATGTACTCATAAAATAACTAAGTACTCCCAGAGTCTTTTTCTGCTGTTCGTTAATATTTTTAGAAGTATCTGCTACCATGCCAATTCCCCAGAAATTCAAGAAATATGTAGCGTTTGATTTGGCTAGGTCTACATCGATAATAGATCCATTTACAATAGCTTCCGCAGCGTTTGATAAATTCTGTGGCAGTTGTAGCATTCTACTAAAATCATTGGAAGTACCTCCTGGTAATATTGCAATTGTTGGCCGAATTGGTTCAGATGCAATAGCATTTATACAATTGTGGATCGTACCATCCCCACCTAATATGATTAACAAATCAATTTTTGCTGCATAAGTCTTGCAAGTCTCTGTGACTTCTTCTATAGAGGCGGTCTGTAAGATGGTTAATTCTTTAATTTCCCGTGAAAGTAAGGGCACTGTTTCTCTTAACTTTTGTTCATTATCTCCTTTACCAGCATTTCCGTTATATAGTAATAATGCACTATTAAATCTTGGCATACCATCAACTCCTCTTATACGTTATACTATTTATTTCCTTCTTTATGACAAAAAAAACCTCTCCAATTTATCTTGCAAACTAATTAGCTAGTATCTACTAAGATACGACATATTTTTGTAAAAATAATGTAAAATGTGAAATTAGTCTAGCATTTTCGACCTATTTGTTATTTAATATAAGAGTAAGATATATTAAGGGATTTATAGGAGGGTCAAGATGAAAAAACTTTATAGTCTATTTCTTGTGCTTGCACTTGCATTGTTCCTGGCTGCATGTGGTAGTTCGGATGAGTCAGATTCAAGCAATGCTGAAGGTAATAGCGGCAACGAGAGTAGCGAAGAAAGCAGCAACGAAAGCAGCGGAGAAACTCCAGATACACTTGTTATGGGATTTGTTCCATCTCAGGATTCTGACACAATCGCTGACACCGTAGAACCTCTGGCAGAACGTTTAGGGGAAGAGTTGGGAATTGAAGTTAAAGGTGAAGTAATGACTAACTATAATGCACTTGTTGAGGCTATGGGAGCCAACCAAGTACAAATCGGTTTCATCCCTGCATTTGGTTACGTTCTTGCAAACGAGCAATATGATGTTGAAGTAATCTTAAAATCCATCAGATATGGTTCTGGTACATACAAAGCACAATATCTGGTTAGATCCGATTCTGGCATCGAATCACTAGCTGATTTAGAAGGTAAAGTTTGGGTTTATGGTGACAAAGGTTCTACATCCGGTTACTTATTCCCAGCAAACCAGCTAATGGAAGAGTTTGGCTATGAATCAGCACCTGAACTAGAAAGTGATTTCTTTGCTGGCACTCAGCAAACAGGCGGTCATGATAACTCTGCTCTAGCCGTATATAACGGTGACGCTGATGTAGCAACAACGTTTGACGATGTTCGTACAGAGCTTGAAGAAGAGTATCCTGATGTTATGGAAAAACTAGAAGTCCTTGAGTACACTCAAGAGATTCCAAATGATACAATTTCCGTAACAAAAGAGCTTGATGATGAGCTAGTTCAAAAAATCAAAGATGCTTTCATGTCATTTAACGATGATGAAGAAATGATTCAAATTATGAACGAAGTATACAACTGGGATGCAATTGACGAAGCTTCTGATGAAGAATATGAAGTAGTTAAAGAAACATACCAGCAATTCAAAGACAATATCGAACTTTAAAAATAATAAAAGCACAACTAAACCGGAAAAGGGGGAGCTTAATCTCTCCCTTTTTTCCTAGTTTTTAGACAAACTAAGTTTGTAATGGAGGAAGTACATATAATGATTCAATTTAAAGATGTCGGTCTCGTTTACCCAAACGGTACAGAAGGCCTGAAAAATGTTAATGTAACCATTAACGACGGAGAATTTGTAGTAATTGTCGGATTGTCAGGGGCTGGAAAATCTACTTTTATTCGAAGTATTAACCGTCTTGTTACTCCTACAAAGGGCTCTTTGCTAGTTGATGATGAAGATATCCTTTCTTACCGGAGCGGTGAATTACGTAAACTGCGCACAAAAGTTGGAATGATTTTTCAAAACTATAATTTGGTAAAGCGTACCAATGTATTAAAAAACGTTCTTGCAGGTCGCCTTGGACATACCGGCACCTTGCGCTCTATTTTTAACCTTTATAAAAAAGAAGACATTGGTCTTGCTTATGAAAGCTTGCAGCGTGTTAACATCGCCGAAAAGATTTACAACCGTGCTGACGAACTAAGTGGTGGTCAGCAGCAACGTGTAAGTATAGCGCGTGTACTAACGCAAAAGCCTAAATATATTTTGGCAGATGAGCCCGTAGCTTCCCTAGATCCTCCGACATCTCATCAAGTGATGTCTTATTTAAAGAAGATTAACAAAGAGGATAACATTACAACCATCGTGAACCTTCACTTTATCGATATGGCAATGGAATATGCCGACAGAATTATCGGTATGCGAGCAGGAGAAGTTGTATTTGATGGACCAGTTTCTGAAGTTAACGAAAAAACCTTTGAAGAAATATATGGCCGTTCAATACGTGAGGATGACTTGCGTGGGGGGGCGGATGAATCGTGACCAACCAGGCAAAGAATTTAACAAATGGTAAAACACCTTCCCTGTTTCCAGCGAAGACAAAAGCACAAGTTACCATCATTTTCTTTGTTGTACTTGGGTTTTATCTTTTCAGTATGTACTGGACACAGCGTGAGATGGTTGGCGGGTTTGGTGATTCCCTTGGCAATATGTTTAATGTTATCCAGAAGTTCTTTCCACCAAATTTAAGTGTTATCCCTGCGGTTTGGGAGCCAATGGCACAGACAATTCAAATGGCAATTGTTGCAACAACACTGGCTGCAATTCTAACTGTTCCATTAGCTATTATGTCAGCGCAAAACATTACAACATTTAAGCCATTATATTATGTAACCCGTACCTTAATGAATATTTTACGTACAATACCTGATTTAGTACTAGCAGTTATATTCGTAGGTTTATTCGGCATTGGGGTACTACCAGGGATTTTAGCTCTTTTCATTTTCTCATTAGGTATTCTTGCAAAGCTTATCAGTGAAACAATTGAAGCAGTAGATATGAACCCATTAGAAGCGATGCGCGCGTCAGGCGGGAATGTATTTCAGGTTATCTTCTTCGGCTTGGTACCACAGGTATTGCCGCAGTTTACTTCGTTCGTGCTCTATGTGTTTGAAATAAATATTCGTGCCTCTGTCGTTCTTGGATTAGTAGGAGCTGGTGGGATTGGACTTATTCTTGATCAACAACTCGGTTTCTATAACTATCCAAACGCAATGGCTATTATTATTTTAATTTTTGTCGTGGTTATTGTAATTGAATATATCAGCAACAAGCTAAGGGAGGCATTGATATAATGGAATCTTTCACACTACCTCCAAAGCCAAAAAGCTCGTTATTTAAGAAAATTAAAACCCTTCTTATCGTTGTTGTTATAGCTGCTATCTATGTCTGGACCTTTCTTGGAATTGACATTGACTGGGCCAGAGCAATAGACCGTATCGCGGATAACTTTGGGCGTGTTATACCGAACCTTTTTAGTCCTGATTGGTCAGCAACTGGAGAAGTTTCCTTAAGTATATTAGAGACTGTTTTAATTGCATTTGCAGGTTCTTTAATGGCAGCTGTGTTGGCTGTTCCTTTAGGCTTTTTAGCTGCTCAAAATATGACAGGAAGCAGAATTCTTACTACTATTGGGAAATGGATCCTTTCAGCAGTACGAGCATTCCCAGATATTATTCTTGCTATCCTGTTCGTAGTAGCAGTAGGACCAAACGCCTTTGCCGGAGTTTTAGCAATTGCGATCGGGTCCACCGGAATGCTTGGAAAGCTTTACTCTGAAGTAATTGAATCTATTGATATGAAGGTTGTGGAGGCCATGGAAGCAAACGGTGCGAATAAAATTCAGATACTGTTTTATGCGGTCATCCCTCAAATTATTCCAGAATTTCTTTCCTATGCAATTTACCGTTTTGAAGTAGATATACGTGCTTCATCCATCCTCGGTATCGTGGGAGCTGGAGGAATTGGTACAATGATTATCTTCGCAGCAAACAACCGAAACTGGAATGAAATGGGTCTCATCCTTTTTGCTATCATTATCGTCGTAACGATTATCGACTTTGTGTCTGCCCGTATACGTCGTAAAATCGTATAATTTAGGCAGAGCACTTATGGCTTGTCCCGCAGGTATACCTGTGGGACTTTCCTATTTATCAAGATTAAACAAACATATTATTAAGAAAGGATGCAAAGCATTGAACAAACAGACTGCTACATTAAAGATTTTATATACAAGTGACGTCCATGGAAATGCCATGCCTATCTCATATGGCACAAATGAACCTACCGAAACCGGCTTGGCAAAATATGCTACTGCTGTAAAGCAGGCACGAAAAGAGAATGAACACGTTATCGTACTTGATAATGGGGATTTAATACAGGGGACTCCATTTATGACCCATTATGTGAAACAGCACAGACATAAAGAAAATCCAATGATCAACGTGATGAACCAAATCGGTATCGATGGAGCTGTTATTGGTAACCATGAGTTTAATTTCGGTGGCGAAGTGTTAGATAATGCAGTAAAAGAGTCACATTTCCCCTGGATCTCAGCTAATATACTTGATACAGCTACGAATAAACCAAAATATGGGCCTCCCTATATAATTAACACATTAAACGGTATAAAGATTGCGATTACAGGTGTGACCACCCACTATATTCCGAATTGGGAATCGCCGGACCATATTAAAGGATTACACTTTGCAGATGCTTACGAAACCTTAAAAAAGTGGACCGCTTATATACAAGAAAGCGAAAAACCGGATGTTCTGATAGCTTCTTACCATGGAGGCTTTGAACGGGACCTGGAAACAGGACAAGAGACCGAGGCTCTGACAGGAGAAAACCAAGGATATAGAATGTGTGACATTGAAGGGATTGATGTCCTGTTAACAGGTCACCAGCACCGTAAACTTACTGGAAAAGTAAATGATGTATTGGTCGTCCAACCAGGTAATAATGGTGCTTTATATGGTGAAATAACTATGAACCTAACCCGTGTAAATGGCGAATGGAAAATTACGGAAAAAGATGCCCAGCTTCGTGATCTTCTCTCCGTCTCTACTGATAAGAATGCAGTACAAGCATTGGAGGAACTGGAAGCATCTACCCAAGAGTGGCTTGATCAGCCAATTGGGCATATCGAAGGTGACATGAGTATAAGCGACCCATTCCAAGTACGAATTACAAAGCATCCTTTCATTGAGTTCATCCAGAAGGTTCAAATGGAGGAAAGTGGTGTCGATATCTCTGTTACTTCATTACTAAATAATACCTCCAAGGGTTTTACATCTGCTGTTACCATGCGAGATGTGGTTTCTAATTATATGTACCCAAATACGCTAGTAGTGCTCGAACTTACAGGGAAGGATATAAAGCAAGCATTAGAAAGAAGTGCAGCATATTTTACCTTAAATGATAATGGTGAAATAGCTGTTAATCCATCATACGAAACACCGAAGCCACAGCATTACAATTATGATATGTGGGAGGGTATCGACTACACTATATATGTAGGCGAGCCTGTAGGAAGCCGTGTGAAAAATATAACCTATCATGGGGAGCCACTATCTGACAAAGAGAGCTATCATGTTGTACTGAATAACTACCGAGCAACTGGTGGGGGGAATTATGACATGTTCAAAGGAAAACCTGTTGTGAAAGAGATTCAAAAAGATGCTGTGGAGATTATCCGCTCTTATTTCGAACGCCATCAGCTTGTAAAAGCCACAGCTACCCCTAATTTTGAGGTGAAAATAAAATAAATCTTCATTTGGTGGAAGTTCCCCTCTGTTAAACGAATCGGATCTTTATTGACAGTTGAACCCCGGGATAGTACTGCCAGTTAAAGCGAGAGTGTATAAAATTTTAAAGTAAAAGGCGAGCTTTATGCCCGCCTTTTACTTTAAAATTAATTAATCATCATCATCTTCTGTGTCGATATCCATTTCTAAAATTTCGCCAGATACTGCATCAATTTCAAAGTCAGCTTCTGTTCTGTCTTTCACCATTTCGATTTCATAAAGAAATCTTCCATCATCTTCATCCATTTCTACTTCTCTTGCTTCCCCATCAAATTCTTTTTTGGCAATGGCGATTGCTTCTTTTTCAGTGATGAGATCCTGGTTGTTAACCTGCGTTACATTGTCATCTTGCGCATCATCATCTGAACCATCGTAGTCATCATAATCATCATCGTCTCTATTAACGGACCCAGATTTCTCCTTTAAAACTTCTCCAGTCTCTGCATCCATCTTTAAATCTGTTTCTATCTTATTATCTGTTACTTCAATCTCGTATACTGTACGGTTTGCCTCTTTATCCAATTCAAGTTCTGTGATCGTTCCTGAATATTGGTCTGTAACCATTTGGCGAATTTCATCGGTATTTAATTTAGGGTCTTTAGCATCAGCATTTGTTTGGTATACCCCAAAACCCAAAACTGCTGCACCCGCAATACCCGCAATTAATAAACCTGCTTTCTTCTTCATCATTTTAAATCCTCCTTTTTCTTGATACTCTTATCATAACCTGTCGTAATGAAAAGACAGTGTGGATAACATTAGAATTTGCTGAGAAAAAAGGTTAATTTCATCTCATTTTATACGAAAAATGAATTTCCAAGCGTCTTAAGGACCTAATCGCAGTCTGGAACATAACTAATTTACTAATGCTACGCTACGAATAATATGAACTACTTCGGCAGAACACTCCGCTTTCCGCAGTCCAATGAATCCCTTGAAAAAAATCTCTCGGTTCGGTATTCTGTCTGCTTTAAAAAAGAAAATCCGAACGAAGCAAACCTTTATCCAGGGATTTGTCTGATAGTTCGGATCATCATTTACTAAGAGTACTTTTTTCAGGCCTCTTGAAATACTATATTTTTACTTTATTTAATCATCATTATCATCATCGTCATCATCGTCGTCGTTGTCATCGTTATCATCATTATCGTCATCATCATCGTTGTCTGTATCAATGTTCATTTCTAAGATTTCCCCAGTTATGGCATCAATTTCAAAGTCAGCCTCTGTTTTATTACCTTTGGATAGTTCAATTTCATACACGGTTCTTCCGTCATCTTCATCAATCTCAACAGATCTCACGTCGCCATCAAATTTCTTCTTAGCAATGGCAATGATCTCTTTCTCACTCATTAATTCTCTGGCTTGCACGTTTCGATTGTTGTCATCGCCATTATCATCATGGTCGTCATCTCGGCTATCATCGCTATTGTCATCATGGTCATCATCTCGGGTATTATTACCTTTATCATCATGGTCGTCATCTCGGCTATCACTGCCATTATCATCATGGTCGTCATCTCGGCTATCATTGCCATTGTCATCATAGTTGTCATCTCGGTTATCATTGCCATTATCATCGTGGTTGTCATCATGGCTGTCATTACCATTATCATCGTGGTTGTCATCTCGGCTATCATTGCCATTGTCATCATGGTTGTCGTCATGGGAGTCATTGCCATTGTCATCATGGTTGTCGTCCCCATTGTTTTTACCTGCAACCCGCTTAAGAGCCGTCTGCTTTTTTTCATCTGTTACTTCAGCCTTGTAGACCGCTTTCATTGCCTCTTTTTCTTGCTGAAGATTTTTGGTGTTATCGGAATACTGTTCTGTTACTGCTTTTCTTGTTTCATCTGTGTTTAATTTAGGATCTTTAGCATCTGCACTTGCTTGATAAACACCAATTGCTAATACCAGGGCACCTACTGTTGAACCAATAATCACTCCTGCTTTTTTCTTCATCAACTTAATTCCTCCTTTTGTAATATACTCTTATCATAAACACCCCTCATGATAGGAGGGTGTGTATAACATTAGAAATACATGAGAAAAAAAGATAAGGTTCTCTCATTTTCACAGCGAGTTTACTACAAAAAAGGAATCATGATGACTGAACGGTAAAGGTCAAAGTCCATACAAAAAGAGCCACCAAACTGGCAGCTCCTAGGGTAGATCAATCATCGTCCTCTACTTCAATATTTTGATAAAGTATCTCACCTGTGAAGGCATCGACATCTAATTCTGCTTCTTCATTACCGTTTATAATTTTTATCTCATAAAGATACCTGCCATCATCTTCATCCAATTCCGCTTCATCAACCTTACCAGGGAATCGTGCTAATGCAATCTCTTTCGCTTTCTCCAGACTAACGGTGACATTCCCTTCCGATTTCTTTTGTTCCCCTGCACTATTAGTAGCTTGATTTTTTTCATTTTCGTTCTTCTGTTCTTCCTCTTGAACTTTCTTCTCTTCTATATTAGCTTCCTTTTCTTCAGTGGCAGACTTGTTTGTGTCGGTCTTTTTCTTTGTTTCAGCATTATTAACAGTGCCTTTTTCCGTCATCTCTAATCCCACTACATCGCCTGTATTTGCATCAATTTTTACATTATATTTATTTCCATCTCTTTCTACAAAAGCTTCATAATAACCTTCTTTTTCATTAAGTTGCGGTTCGCTTACTTCTCCAGGATACTGTGCATTAATAACTTCCTTAACATCAGCTTTCGAGTAATCAGGACTAGCAGAGCTGGCAAATGCTTGAAAAACTCCAAATCCTGCAAATGCCAGGATAACCAGCCCTCCTGTAATCATAATCGTCTTTTTTCTCATCGGACACCCCTCCCAACTACTTGAAGTTTAACAAACAAACATTTGAATAAATGGTGAGTAAGATTAGAATTCACTAAGAAAGTGGTAATGTTAGGAAGAAGGTAGTTCCTTCCCCCAGTTTGCTATTAACCGTCAGTTCTCCCCTATGGGCTTCTGAAATGGACTTTGCAATGGCGAGACCTAGGCCAGTTCCACCTGTATCTCTGCTCCGCGCCTTATCTACCCGATAAAACCGATCAAAAATCCGTTCCTGGTCACTCTCACTTATACCCGCTCCATAATCTTTGACTGATAACACAGCAGCATTCTTCTCAGATGTGAGTTGCACTTCTACTTTACCTTTAGTGTATTTCAGGGCATTATCAATCAGAATATATACAACCTGCTCTAATTGATCAGGCAGGGCATGAATAATGCACTCTTCACATTCATTCTTAAACTGAATATCTCGTTCATACGCTTTTTGAAAGGTTTGGACGGTTTGTTTTACAAGTGTGGTGAAATTTAAAGTTTCCTTTTTGCTAGCTTGCTTATTCTTAGCTAACGCAAGCATCTGCTCCACTAGCTTTTGCATTCGATCTGCCTCTGAATCAATTGCTCCTAGTGATTCCTTAACAAGCTCCTGATCCTCTGTACCCCTTCGTTCCAGCAACTGTGCATAGCTTTTCACGATGGATATTGGTGTTTTCAATTCATGAGAAGCATCTGAAACAAATACTTCTTGCTTTTCATAGGAATCTTTTAAGAAATCGATCATTTCATTAAAGGTCTTTTCCATTTCATACAATTCATCTTGTGATCGAGATTCCACATTTATTTTTTTCCATTTTCTTTGTTCCATATTCTCCCGCATTGCTTGAATTAAAGCCTTAATTGGGTTAAGAAGAAATCTGCTGAGCACATTGCCGGCAACAATTACAGGTATGATCATAATAATCGATGCTGCCATTAAAACAAAAAACAGTGTTTGCATGGTCTCTTCAAGTGCAGATAGCTGCGCAGAAACTTCTATTGTAACGACTTCATTAGCATGACTGCCATTATTCCAAATTATTGGCCTGGAGACCACTGCCACGTCTGGTGCACCTTTAGGGGAGACAATCTCCTGCTGTTCTGTTTCTGTAAAAACAGGATCACGAAAGGAATAGTTATCGTTTAACTCAGTAAGAAAAGCTGTACCATCCTGATCAATAACTCTTATCATCCCATCCTGTGGCAAATAGGCTTTCATAAATTCATTCGTAGCAATTGCTGGATTACTATTCAATGCTTCAACGATGGTGGTCGTCTGTTCAGCTAATTGATCTAGGCGGCTGTCTGTAGAAATTTTATAAAAAAGAAAATAGATTGCAGTATTGACTAGCAAGATAAGAATGAGGATAAAAATACTGGAAAACAATTGAATTTTAGTTCGAAGTTTCATTTAGTTCGTTCCTTTACCGTATAGCCTACTCCTCGAACAGTCTGGATATAGGCATCATCATATCCTTTATCAATTTTCTGCCTGAGATAACGAATATAGACATCCACTACGTTCGTATCACCATAGTAATCAAATCCCCAGACTTGTTCGATTAGTTTTTCTCTTGTTAGCACAATATTTTTATTCTTCAAGAGGCAAACAAGTAAGTCGAATTCTCGTGGTGTCAACTCGATATCCTTGTCTTGCCGCTTCACTTCCCTGCTCCCAATATTCACGGTGAGTTCGCCAACCCCTAGTCCTTCCCCACTGGAAACCTGGGTAGTGGCGTGCCGTAAATGCACGCGAATTCGAGCAAGCAGTTCCTCAATTTGGAAAGGCTTGGTAATATAGTCATTTGCCCCAATATCAAGACCACTTACTTTATCATGAACTTCATCTCTTGCGGTAAGCAAAATAATTGGCATGGTCATTCCCGACTTGCGCACTCGACGTAATACTTCTAATCCGCTTAGTTCTGGAAGCATTATATCAAGTAAGACCAGATCCCAGCTCTCCTTCTCTATTAGCTCAAGAGCTTCTTTTCCGTCCTTTGCGATGCTTGTTTCATAATTTTCATACTCAAGTTCCAGCTGTAGTACCCTGCTTATCTTCTGTTCATCTTCAACTATCAAGATTTTCGTTTGCGTCATCTCTTTCACCAGCTTTCAAGTTGGTTTGCTTGTATTCTATCAAAAGGCTCAGTAAAAGTCTCTAACTATTAGGTTTTTGCATAGATACATGTGTTACGCAATGCATCGCCATCAACTGCTTTATCTTCTTTTACTAAAATTCCTTCCAAGTGAAAATGAAGCCTCTCTGGGACAGCCCTGCTCTGCTTATTTAATTCATCACAACGTATTTCTACACGATTGGCTTCCAGTTCCCGAAAGGCAAATGCTGTAAGGCCGCTTACCGCCTCAGTCATATAGCCATTTCCCGAGTATCTCGTATCCAGCCAATATCCAATTTCAAATTTACGAATGTCCCAATTTGGACGGTGAAAACCAGTACATCCAATAAAGGTATCTGTATTCTTTAAAAAGATATGCATTCTTAGGTCCTCACGTTTCAGAAAATGAATATGTGCCTCTCTGACATTTATTTCAGTTTCCTCTAACGTCTGGTCACCCTGAGCAAATGGGAGCCACTTTTTTAATTCGGGTTTACTTACCTGGATTGCCTCAAAGACTCTCTGTCCATCACCTGGCAAAGGTATGCGAATGGTTAATCGTTCTGTCATTATTTCGTGCGGAAAGTCAAGAAGCAATGGATGCGTACGCACGTAATCCCTCTCCCTTACAAATCAATTTTTTTCTATTATACTAGATTTATGAAAATTAGAAACAAATCAAAAGCAGAAACGTTCTTTTTCTCAAGGAAGGGGACTAAGAAAGATTATAGTGGCGAATGTTAGTTAAAGACCAAAGGAGGAAATTTTATGCTAGCCATCGATCATATCGTTATAACAGCACACGATCCAAAAAAAGCCGCAACGGAATTTGGTAAGCGTTACGACATAGAGGTTGTAAAAGGTGGAGAACATGAAAACTGGGGCACTTATAATTATCTTGCATACTTCGCAAATAATTGTTATATAGAATGGATTGGCTTATTTGACAAGCACCGTGCCTCAAGGTCTGATAACCCACTCATCAAACAGGTAGCTATTGCTTTAGAAAATAATGAAGAAAAGCTAATCCAGTATGCGTTACGTACAGCAAATATGGATCAATTTAAACAAAAATTTAAGCAGAAAGGCGTTTCTTATCATGGTCCTGTTTCTGCAGTAAGAACCAGACCAGATGGTAGTACACTTTCCTGGAGAATGCTCTTTCCCGAACCTGCTTCAAGCCTCCCTTTCTTAATTGAATGGGAAAGAGAGAATAAACCGGCTGATTTATCCCTAATTAATCAAAAGGAACTTTCCCTTTTAGAGGCTCCATCCCTATATCAAGCTGATGTAGAGAAGACTCTCCAACTTGCTATAAAAAATAATCAGTACAAGGCGGAAAACGTTCTAATCAAATATAATACCGATAAAGAATTTACATTTACAATCACATAAGTTGGAGCTAGTTAAACAGGAAAAGGACCCGACAGTACGTGACTGCGGGTCCTTTCATATCCCTTTATCCTAATTGCTGATGAAGAAATTCGGTAACAGACTCAGGTGATTTCGTATAAGCACTATGCTGGTGGGCTTTCTTTTCACCATTTTGGAAAATAAGAATACTTGGGATTCCCATTACTTCATATTTTTGAGCAAGCCCCTTCACCTCATCACTATTCACTTGATACCACTTATAATTATTGAACTCCTCCATCACATCCCCGATGAACATGTCCATACGTTTGCAATCTGGGCACCAGTCTGCAAAAAACTTTACAATGACTGGGTCTTCACTCTGAATTACTTCATTAAATTGTTCTTCTGTTGCAAGATGTTCCATGTAATGTCACTCCTTCATAATACGTATTACTAGTATAACGTGTTTTAAAATACTTGTCTTATTGTGTGCTTTAATCCCTGTATTCCACTCTTCCTAATATATATGCAACAAAAAGACCCGCAGCAAAGGTAACGACGCTAAGGATAAGGAATGATGTTGTTACAGGGAACCCTGGGTAAACGACGAAGATGGAGCCGATAACAAGGCCGATAATTATCGCGAAGGTCCCTGTCCGAAAATGAGTTAGAAAATAGTTTATAATTTTACTCATAAACACCAGTCCAAGGACTATGCCGACCCCTGTTACTGCAATAATATCTAGCTGTAGATTACTTATCGCCCCAATAATCGTTGGATAAACCCCAATGATAAGGAGCATAAATGAACCGCTGATCCCTGGTAAGATCATTGCACTGCTTGCGATAAAACCAGAGAAGAATAATAAAATATAAGTCTTTGTATCCAATGTCGTAATTACCGCAGCTTCTCCTGCATCCAGGAAAACCATTGAGCCAACAATGATTGCCCCTATTAGTAATAACATAACATGGTTCCACTTAAACGTACGCTTCGCCTCTGCTTCATGAAACAAATAAGGGAGAATCCCAATAATTAAGCCAAGAAAAAAGAATTGTGTAGGCCCTGGATAATGCTCGAATAACCACTCAATTAATTTACTTAACAGTAAAATCGCAGTCCCCACGCCAATTCCCAAGGGGATTAAAAAGCCTAGCTGCTTTTTCCATTCCTTGCTCATTAATCCGTTAATTGCCGCAATCAATCTATCATAAATCCCTAACAAAACTGCTATAGTTCCCCCACTAACCCCAGGGATCACATCACTTGCTCCCATCATCATGCCTCGATATATGTTTTTCCACTCCATTTTTTTAATCTCCCTTTTCCGTTTCGATTTCATACAGAAATATCATATCAAATTAAACTTGCAATTTATAGAAAAAGTTTTATACTAGAAATAAGCTACTTTGTATAACAAAGTAGTTATTCTTTCAACATCTATATGGTTATACAAGGTAGGTGGTATTTTGTCACTACGTAGTCAATTATTAAAAGGGATTCTGGAAGGCTGTATCCTTTCTATTATAAAGATGCAGCCAGCCTATGGGTATGAGCTATCTGTAAAGCTTCAGCAATTCGGCTTGTCTGATGTGAGCGAAGGCTCCATTTATCCAATACTTCTTCGCTTACAAAAAGAAGAACTGATTATTGGGGAAATGCGGGCATCCGAAACGGGCCCTAAAAGGAAATATTACAAGCTTACAGAGAAAGGACATGAGGCATTACAATTATTTACGCATCATTGGACGTTAATCAAAGGACCTGTGGACAACATTATCGAGCAAGGGGGAAATATTGATGGAAGCAACGGAAATTATTGAACTGAATAATGAAAAACGTGCGAGGCTTACAGAACATAATTTAAAGTATTATGAAGACATGCTTCTCTATATTCGTCTAAATGGAAACAAATCCGAACAACAAACAGAAGAAGTTTTATTGGAAATGCTTGAACACCTTTTACAGGCACAAGAAGATGGTAAAACAGCAGAGGAAGTCTTTGGTGATGACCCAAAAGCTTACTGCAAAGAAGTCATACAGGAAATCCCTAAAGAAGATAGAAAAAGTCAAATTTCCTTAATTGTGATGGTCGTACTACAATTTCTCGGTATGTTTGTGGGTGTTGCCGGCCTACTCGGTACCGCGCTTTATTACTTTTTTGATTTAGGTTCTAATGTAACGACCATCTCTGTCGGTTCCGGGATAGCCATACTACTTATTGATCTGACACTACTTGGCGGATTTATTATCGCTGTATTGAAATGGCTTAAGCGTTCCGCCTTCTCTGAAAAACAACCAAAAAAATGGGTAGAATTCTTCCAATTGTGGATAATTTCCACCGTATTTATTGGCCTCATTGTCGCTATTCAAACGTTCATGCCGGCATTTGGCCAGGAGATTAGCATCCCAACCTATTACTTGGCAATTTTGGGGGCAATCCTATACTTCATTTCTTATTTGATCAAGAAAAAGAAAAAGATTTAGTATAGGTAAACAGCCAAAAGTTTACTTGAGAATCTACTTGGGAGCTTAAATAAAGGGAAACTTCATTTGGGGGAGGCGGTTCTTCTCCCCCCCACCAATTGTTAGTTGAACGAATTTGTGAAAAGCTTTTGGCAACTTTTCACTTTCCCGATCTAGCGTTCTTTAACCTTCGATAAACCTTAACTCCGGCATCCATTGTGATAAATGGGCTTTGATATCCCGATATTCTTTTGTGGCTCCAGCAAGTTCACCATTTGGTAAGTTGAACAAAGGAAGGACCTGGTAATCCGCATAATTGTCATAACTCATATAGGTTGGCAGGAATGTTGGCGCCTCGACGGTGACCTCAACATTGTCACCCTGACCTGTTTTAGTTAGCGTAAATTGAAGCATACCACCAATTCGCTGATAATATTCTTTTTGTGAAGAAAGAAAATTTCCAAGTGAATAGGCAACTAATGTTTTGTTTCCATGCTTCCCAGTAAGCCATTCCAATGGCTGAAGGACATGTGGATGATGTCCAATTATTACATTTGCCCCCAAATCGCTTACGTACTGCGCCAAATCCTTTTGCTCTACGTTTGGCATGCGTTCGTTTTCGGTGCCGAAATGAAGGCTTACAATCACAGCATCTGCCATGTCTTTTGCTTTAGCCATATCCCCAGCTATTTGCTCCCTATCTATTCTATTAACCAAATAGTCCTTTCCACTAGGTGTAGGAATGCCGTTTGTTCCATAGGTATAAGAAAGGTAAGCGAGGGAAATTCCTGCTTCCGTTTCCTGTACACGAATACGTTCTTGGTCTGCTTCACTTTTATAGGCACCTGTATACATCATATCAATAGCTTCCCAATGCGATATCGCTCGCTGAACCGCCACTTCTCCGCGGTCCAATGTGTGATTATTGGCAAGTGTGACGACATCTACCCCCGCCTCTTTCAAAGCGTCCCCAACTGCAAACGGACTATTAAATTGTGGATAGGAGGACAAGCCAAGCTCTTCGCCACCTATCATTGTTTCTTGATTAGCAATTGTGACAGTAGCATCCTGTAAATATGGCTTTACCTTTTCTAGCATAGGTGTAAAATCATAGCCATCTTCCGTTTTGGCATCCCGATACACAGGTGCATGAATCAGCATATCTCCAATCGCAGAGACCGTAATGCTTGTCTCCCAGTCTATTTGTTTCTTTGCATCTATAGTAGAACGGTATGTTTGATGTTCTCCAGCTGTCTGCATTTTCTTGGGGTCATTCGCCCCACAGCCTCCTATTATCATTAATAGGAAAAGCGTAATGAGCAAACGATACGTCACTTTTTTCATTTGTTCACCTCTAGTATTTTTAAAGCCTAATACTAGTATACTATTTTTCCAGACAATTGGGCTGAAAACTAGAAAAACCCTGCATACAGCATGCAAGGTTACTAGAATTGTGTATCAAATCGTTCAAAATCATATCCATTTCATAGGTTTATTGTTCCAAGCGCTCTATTATTGTAGCATTGGCCATTCCCATGCCTTCACAAACAGCCAGCAAGCCGTATTTTCCTTCCACTCGGTCTAGTTCGTGCATTAAAGACACGAGCAACTTTGTGCCTGTAGCTCCTAAAGGGTGCCCAAGGGCGATGGCTCCTCCGTTTACATTGAGCTTCTCTGGATTTGCACCTGTTTCTTCCAACCAGGCAAGCGGCACTGGAGCAAATGCCTCATTCACTTCATAACGATCCATGTCGTTTAGTGTTAATCCGGCACGCTTTAAAACTTTTTCTGTCGCAGCAATAGGTCCTGTAAGCATAAAGGTTGGATCAGACCCAACAACTGTCCGAGCAATAATACGGGCCTTTGCCTTCATGCCCAATTCCTTTGCCTTTTCAGCTGACATTAATAAAACCGCACTAGCCCCATCACTTATTTGGCTGGCATTCCCCGCTGTTATTTTCCCATTTTCTTTAAATACTGCGTTCAATTCAGCTAAAGCAGCCAAAGTTGTATTCTTACGAGGTCCTTCATCCGTAGAAAACTTAAGCTTCTCTCCTCCTTCGTTTATGATATCTAGTGGTGTAATTTCCTGCTTGAAATAACCAGACTCCATTGCATTTAAAGCGTTTTCATGGCTTTGCAAAGAAAAAGAATCCAACTGCTCTCTGGAAAACCCCCAATGGTCTGCTATTTTTTCCGCAGAGATCCCTTGATTCACAATTTCATATTTATCTGTCAGTCCCTTACTTGGCTTTATGTCACCAACATTCGAAAACATCGGGGCACGCGTCATGCTTTCTACGCCACCTGCAATTACGATATCCATATCCCCAGAAGCTATGGCTTGTGCTGCAAAATGGACAGCCTGCTGACTTGAGCCGCATTGCCTGTCGATGGTTACACCTGGTACATGGTCGGGAAATCCCGCAATTAATGCAGCCGTCCTCGCTATATTACCTGCTTGTTCACCTACTTGTGTAACACAGCCTAAGATGACGTCCTCTACCAGTTCTTTTTGTAGCGAAACTCTATCCATTACGTCTTTTAAGATCGTTGCTGCAAGATCCTCCGCGCGGATTCCAGACAAGGCGCCTTTTCTCTTTCCAACTGCGGTACGGCATCCGGAAACAATCACCACTTCTCTCATTACTTTTCCTCCAATCTTGTTTAGGTTCATTATATCGTTCTTACCTATATTGGGAAAGTGAATTTTCTAAAACCTCAGATATATATAGAATAGCAATTAGTATTCTTTGAATGTGTGCTCTCAAGCACCTATACTTGATATAGGATAAAGAAAGGGTGATTTTATGGGACAGGAAATCAAAGGAAAAGTAGCCTATATAACAGGTGCAGGGCGCGGTATTGGACGGGCGACAGCTCTTGAATTGGCGAAAGAAGGCGTTCATGTCGGCTTAATTGCTCGCACGGAAAGTAAATTGGAGGAAGTAGCCAATCAAGTTCTTCAACATGGCGTGAAAGTGAGCATTGCTGTCGCAGATATCTCGAGCCAGAGGGAAGTTGATTTAGCAGTTTCCAAACTTCAAAAAGAGGTGGGCGCAGCAGACATCCTCCTCAATAATGCAGGTATCGGGGCGCATGGCAATATGCTAGAAATGGACCCAGAAACCTGGAAGCGCACTTTTGAAGTCAATGTCTTTGGGACCTATCATGTTACCAGAGCTGTGTTGCCAGGAATGATTGAGAAAAACCAAGGAGATATCATCAACATTTCATCAAGCAATGGCTTAAAAGGAACAGCCGGCTCTACTTCTTATAGTGCTTCAAAGTTCGCTATTCAAGGAATGACAGAAGCTTTAATGCAAGAAGTGCGCCGAAACAACATTCGTGTTTTCACATTAAATCCAAGCCTTGTTGCCACAGAGCTTGCCTTTGGGGATAAACTGGAAGAAAAAGATAAGGAAAAATATATGCAACCAGAGGACCTTGCTGAATATATGGTTTCTCAATTAAAGTTACATCCTCGTATTTTTATTAAACAATCCTTGCAATGGGCAACAAATCCTTTCTAAGTAAAACGTGACAAGAACTAACGTTGTTTATATGTTTAGTTCTAAAAACCAGCGGGAATAGATGATAGATAACAAAACTTCTAATGAAAGGATGCTAGAATGAGAAATTCACAGTATCAACCAACTAAGGATAAACAGTTATCTGATGCCCAAGAAGTGGGTTATGCAAAAGAATTTAAGCAAGCAGATATAGCAGGAGGTTATCGCAAGCCCCGCGTAAAGGAAGCTAAACGAGAAAACCCAAAATTAAAAGACTAATAACAGAGCGCCTTGCTTCATAAGCAGGGTGCTTTTTTTGCTTATAAAAGGGTTGCTTAAAAGAGATATAAACGATTACTTCATGGAAGCTTAACAAACTTAATGAAACTATTACTTTTGCAATTCGTATTACAAGATAAGAGATTGGAGGGGTTATTGATGTCAAATGTAGCAATGGAGTTACAAGATGTCAGAAAATCAATTGGCAACAAAGAAATCATTAAAGGGTTAAATTTTTCTATTCATAAAGGTGAGGTATTTGGTTTTATTGGTCCAAATGGCGCTGGAAAAACGACTACGATCCGGATGATGGTTGGTTTAATGCAGTTAAGCCAAGGCGATGTGCTTATTCAAGGAAAAAGCATAAAGCATGACTTTAAGAACGCTATTCGGGAAGTTGGTGCTATCGTAGAAAATCCGGAGATGTACCCATTTATGACTGGATGGCAAAATCTTATGCATTATGCTCGGATGATACCTGGAATTACAAAAGAACGTGTCAAAGAAGTCATTGCATTGGTCGGGCTTGAGAAACCAATTAAGGAAAAAGTGGGAAAATATTCTCTAGGAATGCGACAACGCTTAGGTATTGCACAGGCTTTGCTACATAAACCTTCCATTTTAATTTTAGATGAACCTACCAATGGACTTGATCCTGCCGGGATTCGAGAGGTACGCCAGTACATAAGGCGATTGGCCGCAGAAGAGAATGTGGCCGTCATCATCTCAAGTCACCTGCTATCTGAGATTGAGTTAATGTGTGACAGAATTGGAATCATTAAAAACGGGGAGCTCATTGCAACTCAAACTGTACAAGGTAGCACTCCGACAGAAGAGCAGGCTACGCTTACACAAGTACATATGGAAGTATCTCCATTGAACCTGGCCGTTGAGGCGCTAAAAACAAATTTTGCAATTGATGCAACATCTAAGGAAGCCATGCTTCATTTCCAAACTGAAAAAGAAAAAATACCTGACATTGTCCGCAGTTTTGTCCAAAACGATATAGCGGTGTACCAGGTGAATTCTTCAAAATCCACTCTTGAGGACAAATTCTTTGACTTGATTGGAGAGAATACAATTGAATAATTTCTTTAAACTCGTTTACAATGAGCTAATTAAAATGTATGTACGTAAATCAACGTGGGCTATGTATATTATCCTTGCCGGAATTATTATTGGGATTGGATTTTTGAGTAACACAGACGAATTAAGTGCAAATCAATACAGTGAAGATAACTGGAGACAAACGTTAGAAGAAGAGAACCAGCAACTAACAGAGGAAATGGAGAACGCAGGGGAAGATGGTATATTTAATGAGTATAATGCTAGCATTATAGAGGAGAATAATTATTACTTAGAAAATGATATTCAGCCTGATGGTTATGGTGCTATGCAATTTGTCTTGGAAAACCAGCTTTTATTATCCATTGTTAGCCTATTAACGATTATTATCGCAGCAGGGATTGTAGCGAACGAGTTTCGCTGGGGAACCATTAAACTATTATTAATTCGCCCTATTACCAGAACGAAAGCATTGCTATCCAAATACGTATCAGTGTTAGTGTTCGCCCTTTTCACCTTGCTTTTTGTGCTAGTATTTAGTTATATTATCGGATTAATTTTCTTCGGTTTCGGATCATTTAATCCACACATGCTTGTAGAAGGTGGAAATGGACTTCAATATGTATCTGTCATAAGCGAAATTATTCCGGCATACGCCTTCCAGCTTGTTAATTTAGTGATGATGGCAACCTTCGCCTTTGCTATCTCTACGATATTCCGTAATAGTGCACTTGCTATTGGAATCGCCATTTTCCTTATGATGGCAGGAAATCAAATCGTGTTATTCTTCGCGGACCGTGAATGGGCAAAATACATTTTATTTGCCAATACAGATTTGAGCCAATATACAGCCGGAAATTCTCCTATGATGGAGGGGATGACGCTTGGCTTTTCGATAACCGTGTTAGTAGTGTATTATCTAGTATTTATGGCACTTGCCTGGTCATTCTTCCGACTACGTGACGTTGCCGGACAGTAAGTATTTTATACCTTTCCTTCTAAGTGATTTGGTATTAAAATAATTCATAAGACTGTTTTGGTAAGTTCCTATAGGGGTGTTTTAAACGTGAAACGATATTTAACTGCTCTTTTTATTGGGGTTAGTGTGCTTATTCTCATTATAGGACTACAGATTAACGCCACATGGAGCGGGATTGTTTCCTGGGGGCTAACTTTTATCTGCCTGTGCTTTGCAGCATATTTTACAAAATATATTCCAGATGAGAAGAAAAGCGGAAAATCATAATACAGAAGGAGGCTGCCCCGTGTAGTCTCCTTTTTATGTGAAAGGCTGGTTGGTTTATAATCGTTTTTTCAGGGAAAAGAGAGGTAAAAAGGATCTCAATGGGGGATAAAAATGACCAGTACACCAGCTAAAGAACAAACCAGCATGATTTACTGTAATAGCGAGTATGATGATCTACAAAAGGTAATCGTCGTACCACCAGAACATATGGAAATAAAGGAAGCTATTAATGAAACGCAACGCCATTTCCTTAAAGAAAATATTGATCAAACTAAAGCGTTACGGCAGCATCAAAATTTTGTCAATGGCTTGAAAAGTGCAGATATAGATGTAATAAGCCTACACCCCAAAAAAGATTTAAACGAACAGGTTTTCACCAGAGATATTGGTTTTTGTATTGGAGATACATTATATATTTCAAATATGGAAGAAACATTACGTAGCCCCGAAACACAGGTATTAATAAACTGGCTTGAAAAGAATAACTATAAATATCAACAATCCTTCTCCAGTTCTATTGAGGGTGGAGACGTTCTTATTGATGAAGGGGATATTTTTGTAGGGAGAAGCAATCGTACGAGTGACGAAGCAATTGATACCTTAAAGAGCCATTTGCCAACATACAATATTATGCCAATTACGCTAGATGAGGAAATCCTTCATCTCGATTGTGTATTAAATATTATTAGTCGTGATACAGCATTAATTTATTCGAAGGCTATCGACGCAGCATCCCTTAAACTTTTAAGAAAAAAATATGATCTAATCGAAGTAACCGATAAAGAGCAATTTAACATGGGGCCTAATGTATTGTCGATAGGCGGAAACCAAGTAATCAGTTTACCCGAAAACAAGCAAGTAAACCAGAAATTAAAAGAAGCAGGCTTCACCGTACATGAAGTACCATTTTCAGAAATTATTAAATCCGGCGGCTCGTTCCGCTGCTGCACCCTGCCACTGAGAAGAGGGTAAGAACAAAAGCAAGGGTATTATAAAAACGCATCGATTTTTTAGATCGATGCGTTTTTTTATAAAGTATGTTTTGCTTTTAAAGATGCTGGGGCTGTTTTCACCATTCTTTCTAAGATAAATAAGGCTACTGTTAAATCGTCAATAATCCCAAACCCAAGTAAGAAGTCGGGAATGATATCAAATGGAAAGAGAAAATAACCTAATGCAATGCCGGCATATAAGAATTTTGTACGTTTTCTAACTTGGTTGGTCAAGAAGAAATCTTTTAAAAATGGAATAAACTTCTTAACTTTAAAGATAAATTTTAGTCGTTTAAAAAACCGAAACATATCATCACCACCTATATCTTTATCTTTCCCGCACGAGGCGTAAAGCAACCTACTTTTTTAATATAGCTGATAACGGGGAAGCATTAAGAAGAATTGGTGAAGACCTGAAGTTTCCGTCCTACTTTATTATAGGTGTTACTATGATCCATGAATTTGGTTAGCGGGCAGCTCTAAGAAGATGAGTTGATCATCCTCTTCAGAAGGTGTCCCTCTACCATCGGTATTATTAGTTATCACGTAGAGGCCATTCTCTACTGCATAAACGTCCCTAATTCTTCCTAGATCTGATAAGACAGTACTTACCGTATTATTTTGGGGATTAAACCTATTCAGACTTTCTCCTCTAAGTGACGCAAAGAAAAAACTTCCATGAAGAGGGCTCATTCCTGATGGCGCCCATGTCTCTTCACCAGAATGGACAACAGGTGTAATCATATTTTCTTGGGTTTCATCTCCTCGAATTTCCGGCCAACCATAATTTCCTGCGGGCTCAATTTGATTAATTTCATCATAGGCATTAGAACCATGTTCAGTAGCATATAGGGTGCCATTCTCATCCCAAGCCAACCCCTGCGGATTACGATGTCCATAGGAATAAACATAAGAATCTTGAAAAGGGTTATCCTGTGGCACAGAACCGTCTTGATTTATTCGCAGTATTTTCCCTGCTAAACTTTCTAAATCCTGAGCATTTTCTGGCACAGAACCATCCCCTGTTGTAACATAAAGTTTTTCGTCTGGTCCTATTTTTATACGACCACCCTGGTGCACCTGCCCACCCGGAATTTCATCAAGAATTGTGGAAACTTCCTGCCATGCATCCTCATTTTCTTCCAGCTGCACTACTCGTTGATAGTAGAATCCACCCTCCTGATATGAGTAATAAGCAAAAGCTGTATTCGTTTCCGTGAAGTTATCGGGAAAAGCAAGGCCAAGTAAACCAGCTTCAGGCTGTTGGGAAAGATCTGCTTCAAGTTCAACTGGTTTTCGCACCTGGCCATCATCGGTAATAGTGACAATAGCACCAGGACGCTCACTAACATATACATTACCAGCATGCTTTTCTATTGCCCAAGGTACATCTAAGTTTGTCGCTAATTGCTGCCTATTTTCTACCTCTTCACTGCCCCTGCCTTCTTCATTGTCGTCAGCCTCTCCTGTCGTTTCTTCAGCAGGTTGTTCCGATTCTGGCGGGGAGCTTTTTTCGTCTGTACAACTAGCGATTACGAATAAAATGAACAACAGTAATATGACTCTTGTTGCGATTCTCATAGAAATTGTGCCTCCTTCCACTTTCCTTTATTAGTTGCCTACTTGCGTGGTTCCTAAACCAGTAGATTTTTTAAGTTTTTGTTGTGTTGATGGGTTTGGGATGGTTGATTAGAGCGACTGCTTGGTCGATTGGACTGCTGTTGTGGTTGATTGGACAGCTGCCTTGGTCGATTGATCTACTGTCGTGGTTGATTGATCTGCTGTTGTGGTTGATTGGACAGCTACCTTGGTCGATTGGAGCGACTGCTTGGTCGATTGATCTACTGTTATGGTTGATTGGTCAGCTGTTGTGGTTGATTGATCTACTGTCGTGGTTGATTGGACAGCTGCCTTGGTCGATTGGAGCGACTGCTTGGTCGATTGACTACTGTTATGGTTGATTGGTCAGCTGTTGTGGTCGATTGATCTACTATCGTGGTTGATTGGACAGCTGCCTTGGTTGATTGGAGCGACTGCTTGGTTGATTGAACAACACCTCCCAATCTGCCACCATTTAAACAGCTTACCCCATCCCCACAAAAAAACAGGAAACCCACATACACGGATTCCCTGCTAAAACTTATATTAGAAAGTTTTTGATTTTTTTGCTGCTTTTTCACGTTCGTTTTTATTAAGGATTTTTTTCCGTAAACGAATGGATTCTGGTGTTACTTCACAGTACTCATCGTCAGCTAAGTACTCAATTGCTTCCTCAAGCGACATTTTTCTTGATTTCTTGATTGTAGCAGTTTGATCCTTAGTAGCTGAACGTACGTTTGTTAAATGCTTTTCTTTTGTAATATTAACAGTTAGGTCGTTTTCGCGGTTGTGCTCTCCAACGATCATTCCAGCATAGATTTCCGTACCAGGTTCCACGAAAATAACGCCGCGGTCTTCTAGCTGCATAATTCCGTAAGTGGATGCTTTACCATTTTCTAATCCAACAAGTACACCTTCACGGCGGCCACCAACTTGCCCTTTAATAAGAGGCTCATACGTATCAAACGTATGGTTGATAATTCCGTATCCGCGTGTTTGTGACATGAACTCGGTAGCATAACCGATCAATCCACGAGAAGGCACCTTGAATTCCAGGCGAACCTGGCCGTTACCATGGTTTACCATATCAAGCATTTCGCCTTTACGAGCACCAAGAGATTCCATAACTGCTCCAGTGTAATCTTCTGGCACATCTACTTGCACACGTTCTACCGGTTCACACTGTACGCCATCGATTTCCTTAATGATAACTTGAGGTTTTGATAATTGTAGCTCATAACCTTCACGACGCATGTTTTCAATAAGAATGGAAAGATGTAATTCCCCTCTACCTGAAACAATCCACGCATCCGGTGATTCTGTTTGTTCTACACGCAAACTAACGTCAGTTTCCAGCTGCTTCAATAGACGCTCTTCGATACGGCGTGATGTAATATATTTACCTTCACGTCCAGCAAACGGACTATTGTTTACTACAAATGTCATTTGAAGTGTAGGTTCATCAATGCGCAACCATGGTAGAGCTTCAGGATGATCCTGTGGGCAAATGGTTTCACCAATATTAATGTCTTCCATACCAGCAATGGCAACAATGTCTCCCGCTATCGCTTCTTGAATTTCAATCCGTTTTAGACCAATAAAGCCAAACAACTTACTAATACGGAAGGACTTTTGTGAACCGTCTTCTTTTAAGACAACCACTTGCTGTCCTACACTGATTTTTCCTCTTACAACACGGCCTACTCCAATTCTTCCTACATAATCATTGTAATCTAACAATGTTACTTGGAACTGTAATGGCTCGTCCCGTGTATCAGCAGGTGCTGGGATATGTTCTAAGATAGTTGTAAAGACGGGATCCATCGTTTCTTCCTGCTCTTCTGGTTCAAGGCCAGATGTTCCATTTAAAGCAGAAGCATAAACTACTGGGAACTCAAGCTGGTCATCATCTGCACCTAGCTCAATGAATAGGTCCAGCACTTCATCCACCACTTCTTGAGGACGGGCATTTGGACGGTCAATTTTGTTTAATACAACAATTGGTGTAAGCTTTTGCTCGAGTGCTTTTTTCAACACGAATCTTGTTTGTGGCATGGTTCCTTCATAAGCATCTACTACTAAGGCTACACCATCTACCATTTTCATGATTCGCTCTACTTCTCCACCGAAGTCAGCGTGTCCTGGTGTATCCAATATGTTAATGGATGTATCTTTATATTTAATTGCAGTATTCTTCGCCAGAATGGTTATTCCACGTTCTCTTTCAATATCTCCTGAGTCCATTGCACGTTCATTTACTTGTTCGTTTTCACGGAAAGTCCCTGAGTATTTCAGCAACTGATCAACCAATGTTGTTTTACCGTGGTCAACGTGGGCGATGATCGCAATATTACGAATATCTTCTCTTAATTGCATTAAAGTACGCTCCTCTTTTAATTAGAGTTGATTCAAACTATACAATTATACCATAAATTATTTGGTATACTAAAGTTTTTTGAAAAATTTACGATAAATCCACAAACGATGACGTTTTATATTGTAAAGAAGACACGATGAAGCAATCTCATGAGCTTATTATTCCCGTTAATTTCTTAGGAAACAAAAATAACCTCGAATTTCGCTCCGCCCAATTCAGACTTATCGACCGTAATTTTTCCGTTAGATTGTTCTATAATTGCTCTAGCGATAGCCAGTCCTAATCCAGTTTCCCCTGTTTTTCCTTTTACAAAACGGTGGAAAATATGTGGCATAAGGTCCTCTGCAACACCTTCTCCATCATCCTCAATGATAAAATGTGTAGAGGAGTCTTTTGTCTGCACACGGATCCGGACCGTTGACTCAGCATGGCGAATTGCATTAAATACTAAATTTAAGAGCGCGCGAAGAAGCTTTTCTTCATCTGCATATAGAACTATATCTGGATTCACCTCGTGGCTTAAATTTATATCTTTTTCATTTACAATCGGTAATGCCCTTGCCACGACTTGCTCGATTAACTCTTCAACATAAATTTTTTCCTTATTATACACTTCTGAATCACTGTCCAGCTTTGCCAGTAAAATCATTTCATTAATAATTTTTTTAAGTCTTTTCACTTCTGTTACCATTACTTCAAGGCCTTTATCCTGATCATTTTCGTCAAAAATCCCATCCCTAATACCTTCCGCGTAACCTTGAATGGTCATTAATGGTGTTTTTAATTCATGACTGGCATTTTGGAAAAAGGTTTGCTGTGACGAAATATACTGTTTCAGTTCTGTGGCCATATCATAAACGCTTTGCTCTACTTCTTTGATCTCCCCTGTTGCTTTAATCCGATCTATATCTTCAAACTGGCGATTCTCTACCTTTTTCAACTGTCTTTTTAATTGTGATAAAGGGGTTACCAGTTTATTCGTTAAGAAATAGCTTAGAAGAATAGCGACTGCTGTACCGATGAGAAAAACAATCAGTAGCCGAAAGATGAACTGTTGTTGCACTTTCTGCAAATCATTTAAAGGTGTCAATAAGATAAGCTGATCCCCATTACTTTCAGGAGTAATAATGATACGGGAGGTTACATAACGTGCATTTTTATATTCCCATAATGCTTCGCCACGAGCACTAAAATCATTGTTCTCAAACAACCCTCTTACCATAGTACTCGGAATGGTTGAATATGGGATAACATTCGTATTCTCGTTATACATAATGAGCTGGAGATTCTGATTTTCTAGAAATTCTGTGAGATTCGCATCGCTAACTTGTCCGACATTGATTATATCTGCCAAGATCTCACCATTTTGCTTAAGTTGTCGTTGTTCATCCTCTATTAGCATGTCAAGAATCAAGGAGTAAATAACATACCCTGTTACAGCTAATATGACGATCAATAAAGCGGTAAAAGCAGCGTTTAATTGTGATTGCAGTTTCATTCTGCTTCCTCTTCATCACGTAAACGGTAACCATACCCCCACACCGTCTCTAGTGGCAAATCTGGTAACTTCTTACGCAATCTTTTAACTAGATCATCTACCGCTCTATCACTCCCAAAATAATCATCTCCCCAAACTCTAACTAACAAGTCCTCTCTAGAGAAGGCTCGATTAATATTCTGTGTAAAGAAAAGGAGCATATCAAATTCTTTTGTGGTGACATCAAATTCTTTTCCCTTATAAAAAATGCGACGTTCTTCTATATATATTTCCAAATGATGTGTTTTAATGATTTCTTTGTCTCCATTTTCCGCATCAATTCGTGGTGCAGAACGTTTAAACAAGCGCTTAATCCGAGCTATTAGTTCACGCGGGCTGAATGGCTTTGTTAAATAATCGTCACCGCCGAGCTCAAGACCTAAGATTTTATCAATTTCTTCATCCTTAGCAGAAATAATGATGATCGGCACTTCACTTTCATTACGAATTTTTTTACAAAATTCATAGCCATCCATACCAGGAAGCATAATATCTAATATCCACATGTCCGGTTTGCGATTTTCCCACACTTCCCAAGCCTTCTCGGCAGAGTCCGACAAGGTAACCTCAAAACCTTCCTTCTTCAGGTACGCCATTACAATATTCTGGATATTTGGATCATCTTCCACTACCCCTATATGATAGTTCATACGCGTTCACCTTTCGCTATTATAATTACTTCTATTTTTACATAAATTACAGCTATTGAACAAGCTATCTCCCTTTTACACATTTCTACCACATTTATACCAAATCTTTCCCAAAATACATGGGTATACTTTACCTATAATCGAAATCACACAGAAAGGATGATCCTCAATGGAAAGAGACAATTACAATCAACATCATCCAGAGAACACCGAAGACACAAATCGTCCAGAAGCTTATGAGCAAGAACAAAATAGAGAACCACTAGAGACACATCAGGCAACTCCACCCAATCAGGAGCATACTATGCAACATGGGCAGGTTCAACAGGAGCAACGGACAAATAATAGCAAGCCCACAAAGAACCGTAGTGGATTGCAGTTCATACTTGGTGGCCTATCTGGAGGTATCGTTTCAGTAGCTGTAATTATTGCACTTGTTATGACAAATGTTATTCCAATTAATATGGATGCTTCTTCATCTGCTGCAAATGATAACGGCAATAGCTCCTCAGCAAGTCCAGATATTGTGGAAACATTGGCGTCAGAGGATGCAAGCATGTCCTCAAGTATTGAAGAAACCACAAAGGCAGTTGTTGGCGTAAGTAATATGCAACAGCAAAGCATTTGGACTGAAAGCCAAGAAGCTGGTACTGGATCCGGTATCATTTATAAAAAGGAAAACGGGAAAGCTTATGTTGTCACGAACCAACATGTTGTAGAAGGCGCAGAAGAAGTAGAGATTGTGCTGAATAATGACGAACGTGTAAATGCAAAAGTGCTCGGATCTGACGCTTTAACCGATTTGGCTGTGCTTGAGGTTGATGGAAATAAGATTGACACAGTAGCCAGTATTGGAAGTTCTGAAGATTTAGCAGTTGGTGAAACTGCAGTGGCAATCGGTAATCCTTTAGGTATGGAATTTGCTAATACCATCACAAAAGGAATCATTAGTGGATTAAATCGTTCTGTCAGCATGGACACGAATGGAGACCAACAAGCTGATTGGGTAACGGAAGTAATTCAGACAGATGCAGCTATTAACCCTGGGAATAGTGGCGGAGCACTTGTTAATGAAAATGGAAAAGTGATTGGTATTAACTCTATGAAAATTGCCCGGGAAGAAGTAGAAGGAATTGGCTTTGCAATCCCTATTGATACAGCTCTTCCTATAATGGAGCAATTAGAGGAAAACGGAGAGATTGAACGACCACTTATTGGCATTAGCACGGCTTCACTAAGCCAAGTACCGGCCCAATTCCGTAGTGAAATTACGCTTCCAGAAGAAGTAGAAGGTGGAATGGTTATTGCAGATGTGCAAGCTGGTTCTTCTGCTGAAGCAGCAGGGCTGCAAAGGTTTGATGTAATTACGAAAATTAACGGTAATGCCATTACTTCTATTTTAGAACTTCGAAAATTCCTGTACTCTGATGCTGCAGTCGGAGATACAGTTGAAATAGAATATTATCGTGACGGCGAGAAACAGACAGCAAACGTCACCTTACAAGCTGGAGATTCAGCATAACAAGAATAACGCTAGCTTTTGTGAAGGGAGGGACTATCCTCCCTTCTTTTTTTTGCATTTTAACATTATAATGGTAGTGGATATATACTGCAGAGAAGACTTGACTTGCGAAATGTAAAGCTATTCGTAAGAAATGACAAAAAGGAACGTTTTTACACATTAAAAACAGGAATTCTACACTTTTTGTCGAAATGCATGTAAGTATCCAATACTTAAAAGGAGTGATTTGATGATTTGTCCGAATTGTGGACAGGAAACAGAAGAAGGAAAGTTTTGTACAAATTGTGGAGCACCTTTACCGGTTGAGGATAAAGCGGCTACCCAAGAGGGGCTCTACACGGATCATACGATTCCATCTGAACAGCCACATCAGCATGTAGAAAGCGGTTCGACACCTGCTGGAGGGCAAGCCCAACAGCAACAACCATCCAACGATTTTATGGAAACAGTGAAGAAAGAGTCTTCCCAGTTCGGCTCCTTTTTTCTAACGCTGCTTAAAAAGCCAAGCGAAGGACAAACTGTTACAGGCAGTCAGTTGATTCCAGGTATTATAACAATTGTAGTTTTTTCACTGCTTATCTCCCTTGGTACTTACATAATTTCCAGCAGTATTGCATCCTTTTATATGCAAGTATCCTTTGTGGACGGCTTCTTACTGCCACTAATCCAATTTTTAATTTTATATGGTATTATTACAGCGCTGGCCTTTGCAGGTGTAAAAATAGGTGGCCAAAACCTTTCTTTTACAGACGTAGTAGCAAAGACTGGAGCATATTCTGTACCATTCTTGGTTCTAATAGTAGTAGGCTCTCTTCTCGCCCTTCTTAATATTACGCTTCTTTCCGGAACTATTATTATGATAGGATTATTAGGCCCTATTCTTTTAGTACCAACCTTTATCTTACTTGAAAGACCAGCACCAGCTTTTGACCGTATTTACTTACTGATCGGAATTTACTTCATATCGCTAATTGTTTCCGGATATCTTTTAGGAAGTATTACTAGCGGCTTAGTTGGCAGCATGATGGGTAACCTTTTTTAAGGAAAACATTTTAAAAAGCGGACCTTTTAATAAGGGTCCGCTTTTAGTTATCCAAAAAATAAATCAATGACATTGCTTCCTTTAGAGGATTTCTTATTATAAAATTCGGAGTATCCGCAGTTCTTGCAATATACAACGAGAAATTGGTTATGCTGCATATCGAACATTTTGGATAAGCCAGTGCCTGTCATGGCAACTTCTTTGGAATCCGCATCTCTACTTCCACATTTCATACATCCATTTTGTGTATTCATATGACCACTCCCTTAATAAATATACGTTTATACGGGTTAAGTGGTTTCATCATCGTCTATAGAATCGAGTTCTTTTTCATATTTATTATGGTTATAGGAAACTCCCTCAAATTTCCCGTCGATGTCTGCCGCCAGAAATTCTTCAATATTCTCTGGTGAGCCTACAAGCTCATCACTATTTGGATACATTTCATCATAATTATCGTGGTCCTCATAAAAATCCGAAGTAGTCTCTGATGTCCCGTATCTGCTTACTTCCTGCCAGCTATCTTCTGCATCATAGCCTACCTGATTTTCATTCGTTTCTTCATCCGGATTTATATTCGGGCTGAAGACTTCTTCTTCAACTGTACGGTTTTCTTCAAAAATAGGAGCATTTGTGGCATGCTCCATACAACGGTCGGCAGTTGGTAAAGCTGCTAGCCTCTCGTATGGAATATCTGCACCACATTGGCTGCATATGCCATATGTTCCTTCCTCAATAGCATGCAGCGCTTTATTTATTTCCTCTAGCTCTGTCTCAGCATGTTCGTTTAAGGCAATATCCTTCTCTCTCTCGAAAAGCTCTGTCCCCATATCACCGGGGTGGTTGTCATAATTAGACAGTTCACTTACCGATTCTTTAGCTAATTCATACGTTGTACCAAAATGATCCTGTATATGATGTATCAATTCATTTTGTCTTTGCAACAAGTCTGCTTTACACTGGGACAATTGTTCTTTGGTGATCATAAGGATCCTCCTCCCATTGCTTTAACGATGTATGTATACTATGCGCAAAACAATGGAGAGTGATTCCCTATTTCGACTCCCAAAACATGTCAATATGTAATATTCCATCATCTAAATAGGGATCCGATACTTGCTTAAAACCCAGGGATTCGTAAAATATCTTTAAGTATTCCTGTGCTTGAATTTTAATCTTGGCTTCTTTCCAATCATTCGCTATAACATTTATTGCTTTTTCCATGACTTCTCTCGCATATCCTTTCCCTCGGAATTCCTTCACTACCATAACTCTTCCAATCGATGCTTCCGCATATTTAAGTCCAGAAGGAATAAGGCGCACCAACGCCGCCAGTTCCCCCTCGTCTTCCAAATACAAGTGCATACTGCCCTGATCATAATCATCTAATTCCGGGTAGGCGCAATTTTGTTCTACAACAAAGACCTCTGTACGCGCTTTTAAGAGCTTGTATAATTCCGTGTTTGTTAATTCAGAAAATGATTTGAGCTGCCAGTTCATTTGTTTCCCTTCCCTTACTTTTTTCCTTATACTATTACATGTGAGGACTTATCGTAAAGAATAAGCTACAACGCTTTTAAGGAGGAAATACCCATGGAAAACAAGACGAAAATAGGGAAAACAGAGTTGACAGTTAACCCAATTGGTTTGGGAACAAACGCTGTCGGTGGTCACAATATTTATCCAAATCTTGATGAAGAAGCAGGAAAAGAATTAGTCAAAACAGCGATCAACAATGAGATGAACTTCTTGGATACTGCTTTCATTTATGGTCCAGAACGTTCAGAGGAACTTGTTGGACAAGTCATCAAAGAAACGGGAAAACGTCAGGAAGTAGTACTTGCAACCAAGGGTGCGCATAAATTTGTCGGAGATGATGTCGTATTCGATAATTCTCCCGCATTTTTAAAGCAATCGGTGGAGGATAGTTTGAAACGACTGCAAACCGATTATATCGACCTATATTATATCCACTTTCCGGACGAAAAAACTCCAAAAGATGAAGCGGTTGGTGCATTAAAAGAATTGAAAGATCAAGGGAAAATAAAAGCAATTGGCGTTTCCAATTTCTCTCTAGACCAACTAAAAGAGGCAAATAAGGACGGTTATGTAGACGTGTTTCAGGGAGAATATAACCTCCTAAATAGGGAGGCAGAAACCGAATATTTCCCTTACACCACGGAAAACAATATCTCATTTGTGCCGTATTTCCCATTTGCTTCCGGCTTACTTGCAGGGAAATATGATAAAAACACAACGTTCCAAGACGGTCGTGCAAAGGCACCAAACTTCCAAGGTGAAACCTTCCTACGTAACCTCGAAAAGGTAGAGAAGGTACGGAAGATAGCCAACAACAAAAATACAGAGGTTGCCCACGTGGTGCTCGCCTGGTATTTAACAAGGGATGCCATTGATGTTGTTATTCCTGGAGCAAAACGAGCTGACCAGGTGTTAAACAACCTTCAAACACTTGATGTGAAATTGACCACAGAAGAAATAAAAGAAATCGATAGCATTTTCCAAAAATAACAATAAACCTGAGGGGCATATACAAATTGTATGTCTCTCTCTATGCTATACTTCATACAAAGAAACACAGTACATATTACATGAATTGCAAATATGTTTGGAGGGAGAAGGCAATGAAGACGAAACAAATTGGTTTTATTGGTACAGGGGTTATGGGGAATGGGATGGTTAGAAATTTAATGAAGAACGGGTTCTCAGTTACGGTCTTTACGAGGACAAAAGAAAAAGCACTCCCGTTATTGGAAGAAGGAGCTGAGTGGGCAGATTCCGTGAAGGAACTTGCTACTTCTTGCCAAATTATTATTACCATTGTCGGCTATCCGAAAGACGTAGAAGAGGTTTATTTCGGAACAGATGGCTTACTTGCACATACAAGGTCTGGCAGTTATTTAATTGATATGACAACCTCTAAACCGACATTAGCTAAGGAAATTTATGATCGTGCAAAGGAGAAGAACATCCAGGCCCTTGATGCTCCGGTTTCAGGCGGCGATATTGGTGCTAAAAACGGTTCATTGGCCATTATGGCTGGTGGTGATGAAGAAGCCTTTAAGGAAGTACTTCCAGTATTAGAGGCAATGGGAGAAAATATCATTTTACAGGGAGAAGCTGGAGCAGGGCAGCATACAAAATTGAGTAATCAGATTGCGATTGCCTCGAACATGGTCGGCGTATGTGAAGCAATTGTTTATGCAAGGAAAGCTGGCTTAGATCCTTCTAGGGTGTTGGATACCATTACTACTGGGGCAGCGGGTAGCTTTTCCTTATCAAAACTGGCGCCAAGAATGATTGCTGACGATTACGCCCCTGGATTTTATGTAAAACATTTTATTAAGGACATGAGTATTGCCTTGGAATCTGCCAAAGAACTCGGGATGGACACCCCTGGGCTTGACCTTTCTCTTAAGCTTTACAAAGAGCTGGCAGAAAATGGAGAAAATGACAGCGGGACACAGGCACTTATTAAACTATTCGAATCATGAGAATTGGAGAACAGAATTATTTCTGTTCTCTTTTTTGTTTGTCTAGTTCACTTTGTACAATAAAAGCCAGGTCGTCATTCCCAAACAATTGTAGAATTTGGAGTACAGTATGGGCAGGAATCTCTTCTGATTCTTCCTTTGTAACCGTAAGCTCCATTGCTTCCGCTAAGGCAGGGTTATGCAGCTGATCTGGATATGCCTTAGCATATAACGCAACAGGGTCTATGTCATTGTTAATACACCATTGTGCATAAACGAGTATCATCATTTTTTCATCGCTCTGATAGCTTTTTATTACTTGGTCTTCCATTTCTTTTCTATCCAAATTAATTCTCCTCTTTCTTGAAAAGATATACCCACATGAAAGAAAGTGCCTGTTTAAGTTCCAACGGCAAATGCGCTGCCTCTTCAGGCTGCACTTCTTTTTTATATACACCAACATCATCTATCCGCTGGAGACCGAGATGCTTTGCAAGCTTCTCAAGCTCCCAAGGCATCATCGTATTACAGATTGCCTTTTCTCCATGTAAGCGAGGGAAGCTATTTATACGAGGACCTGCTGTTGGACCGAGAACACCAATACAGAGAAACCCTTCCCCATTCGTTACTCGAACCATTTCCTTTAATGCATGGAAAGGACCCTCTGTCCATTCTAAAACATTAATCGCTAATAATGCATCAAAAGATTTATCCGGAAAAGGTAATTCATTAACATCGGCTTTTTCAAACGTTATTTCTTCCTCTGGCAAACTTCTTTTTGCATGGGTTAGCATTTCTGTTGAAAGGTCGATTCCAGTAACTTTAAATTCCGCCTGGTGTAACAAATAAGATCCATATCCATCTCCACACCCGACATCCAGCACTCGGCTTCCCTTTTTCACATGCTTTTGAACGAAAGGGATAATGTCACTTCTGCTACCCGTTTCCCACATCTTGCGACTGCGTTCATGCCAAAAGTCAGCCCGCTTATCCCACTCCACCTCTGCAGCGTCCTTCCAATTAAAATGTCCCATGCTTCTCCCCCACATCTTTTATTTATACAAAAAAAGGTTTACCTCACGAATGAGATAAACCTTCTTATTATCAACTATTATAGGCGAACAACGTTAGCTGCTTGCGGTCCGCGGTTACCTTCAACGATTTCAAATTCAACGTCTTGACCTTCTTCAAGAGTTTTGAAACCTTCTGCTTGGATAGCTGAGAAATGTACGAATACATCGTCTCCGTCTTCACGCTCGATGAAACCGAAGCCTTTTTCTGCGTTAAACCATTTTACTTTACCAGTCATTAAAATGACCTCCTTATACAAATATCGTGCAAAGTAATTGAATCATAAATACTTTTACACCGCTTTGATAAAGAGATCGTAAAGTATTATTCAAACTTCAATTTCCTTTTGCTACTTATAACTTTAACCTTTTCTAAACTAAAAAGCAAGTAATTAGGAATTTATTTTTTAAAAACTTCTCTTAGCTCATTCCCTGAGCGAGTTGTAAGTAAGCGTTTCCCGACCTCAAGAGGATTTCGTAGTGGGAAAAACTTCCGTTTAATTCGTTTTTTCTATTTCACTATACCGACGCTTTTGCCGGTAACCATACGTAATATCCCGAACCAGTTCTTCATTTTCCAAACTTGCTCCAATCGCACCCACTATCGTAGAAATAGAAGTCGCAACCCAGGCAAGCCTTAAAAAGTATACAAAAGTAAATTCTCCCTCAAGATTTATGGAAGAAGCATATACGTCTGGTGGGATAAGAACAATTATAGCTACTAAAAACAAAATGTATAAAACGGCATAATAACTGATTACAGAAATAAGTAATGTAAGTATTGTCGTTTGATTATACAGTCGTCGAAGCTTAGGCACAGACTGGGAGCTCGGATTTTCCCAAAGATTGTGCGCAGTAATAATCCAGAATACCATTAATCCAATAGCAGCTGCATTTAATGCGATCAGTCGATAATTGCTGAGAATATAGCTCAGCTCCCATATTGTAGTGAAGATAAGGCCAAATACACCTGTGGAGAAAGCTACCGCAATAATACTTTTTAAGGAAGGCATAATACTCATCGGACGATTTGCTTGGGTCATTCCCATTAACAGGCGTATTCTGCCAACTGTGCGGGGATATGCGATATATCGTGCTTCCTTCCCCACCACTTCCTCCTTGGTGCTAAGTCTTTTTACCCTGCTAACAGGAAACTGCTTTTGAAGAATACGTTCAGGTTTCGACTTTTCTAGTTCATCAATTTTATCCGAGTTACCTTGATAATAATAAATTTCTCTAATTATTTGGATGATTGCATTCTGAATTCTCTTTTTGGTTGGTAACCAACCAAAAACAGGAATGGATAATTGTGCAACACCGTGATGCAGACTAATATCTGCGCCCACAATGTTTGTTTCATGAAAGAGAGGGAGATCGGTTAAACAAACTGCATAATCCCATTCCTCAGTTTCTTTAATTTCAATTGCCTTCTCCAGTATCTCCCCTACTGTTTCTGCAGAACCCGTCAATGGATCTACAATAATTTTCATCTCCCACTCGACGTCTTGTTTAATTTGATTCTGGAGTTGAGGCGCAATCCTTTCCATATACTTCTTTCCAATTGATGCAGGGAGCTCCGGAGCAGCAATTAGGCCAACCACAATTTTCTGGCTCATCGACTACACCTCTTTTCAACCTCGGTTTCCTCATCCTGTTTCTCATTTTTATCCTCTTCCTCGCCAATCTCGTAGTAGCGTTGTTGCTGACGAAAGGAATAGGTTACATTACGTATTCTTTCCTCACTCTCCAGCCCTGTCCCAATGGCACCAGCAAGAGTTCCACACGACGTAATCAACCACACAAGCTTAATATAGTAGATAAAGGATGGCATTCCCTCTACACTTGTACGCAGTTGAAACAGCTCAGGAGGGACTAAAAGGGCCATACCCGCTAGGAACATCGAAAATAACACCAGATAATTTAGAACAACAATACTTGTCAATGTCAGGAAAGTCGTTCGGTTATATAAATTTCGCCACCGTTTCTTTCCGTGTTGGGAAGGTTTTTCCCATAGATTATGGGTTAAAATAATCCATACTACCATACCAAAAATAGATAGAAGAGAAAGAATACTTAACCTTACTGGAGAATATTCAACACTAAGTACCCACGGGTTAGGAAAAATTGAGATATACGCACCTGACGCAAAGGATAACATTACTAATTTCTTAAACGACAGAAGTGCCGCCCAAGGGCGATTGGCAAATGTCATACCGAAGAGAATACGCACATATCCAATAAAAGCAGAACGTACTATATAGCGAAAGTCCAGTTCATCATCCTCAGCTGCTTCTACCCTCCGTACTCTTGAAAAGTAAAACTGCTTTCCTATATTTTTAGCAGCATCCTTCCCATTTACCAGTGTTTGATCATCTCTGGTAGGCTGCCGTTCGGAATTACGATATAGTTCTTTCATTAACTCTACAATAATCACTCGGATCCGTTTACGCATCGGCATGACACCGAAAGCAGGAACTGACACTTGTCCAATTTTATTTTTTATAGAAGCATTCCCTACTACTATCTTTTTCTTCATAAATATAGGTAAATCCGTCAGACAAATAACGAAATCCCAATTGTGGTCTTTTTTTATATTGGAGGCATTATCTAGGACTTCTTTTGTTTCTTCTGCCACCCCAACAAGTGTATCTACAGTCGACTCCACCTTCCAGCTCGTTTCCTTATCAATATATTTAACAAAAATATCGGGTAATTCATCACATAATTTTTCCGCTATTTCTGCTGGAAAATTTGGGGCAGAAATTAATCCTACACGAATAGTTGCCACTTTCTCCACCTCCAATCCCTTCATTATGTATGTATCTTGGCTTTAATCGTTTACCCTTTTTTAGTAAGGGAAAACATAAAGTGATCCTTCATTTATTGGAGTCCCCTCCCCATTAAATGTTAATAAATGTTAGTGGAACGATTCGGACGGGACAAAATATACATGGACTAGAATTTGTACTAAAAACATGGTAGAATAATGAATTGCAAGATAAAAAATAAGAATATCGACTACCAAACATTTATATCTTGCAAATATGAATGATAGGTGGTAAATCAACATGGAAAACTTAAATTATCAGGTTTTATTGTATTATCAGTATGTGCCGATCGAGGATCCTGTATCCTTTGCCGACGAGCATCTTAAATTCTGTAAGGAACTTGAACTAAAGGGCAGAATTCTCGTTGCAGAAGAAGGAATAAATGGGACAGTTTCTGGTACAAAAGAACAGACCAAAAAATATATGGAAGCAATGCACAACGACCCGCGCTTTGCCGACATGGTATTCAAAATTGATGAGCATGATGAACATGCCTTCAAGAAGATGCATGTACGTCCGCGTCCAGAATTAGTTTCTCTAAGACTTGAAAATGATATTGACCCATTAGAAACAACGGGTAAATATCTTTCACCAAAGGAGTTCTTTGACGCAATGCAAGACGAAGATACTGTCGTAATTGATGCCCGTAATGATTATGAATATGATCTAGGTCATTTCCGCGGGGCTATTCGACCGGATATCGAAACCTTCCGTGAACTTCCAAAATGGATTAAGGAAAACAAAGAAAACCTAAAAGACAAAAAGGTTCTAACCTATTGTACAGGGGGAATTCGTTGCGAAAAATTCTCCGGGTGGTTGCTTGAAGAGGGCTTTGAAGATGTTAGCCAGCTACATGGCGGCATCGTAAGCTATGGAAAGGACCCAGAAGTACAAGGTGAACTTTGGGATGGCCAATGCTATGTATTCGATAATCGTATAGCTGTACCAATTAATCAAAAAGAACACGTTGTAGTCGGCGTTGATTATTTTGATGGACAACCTTGCGAGCGCTACGTAAATTGTGCAAATCCAGAATGTAACCAGCAAATACTCTGCTCAGAAGAAAATGAGCATAAATATATGCGTGGCTGTACTCATGAATGCCGAGTAAGCCCACGAAACCTATATGTAGAAGAACATGGGTTAAATGAACAAGAAGTGGAACAAAGACTTGCCGCTATCGGTGAGTCACTTAAACAAGAAGCATAATGCCAGAAAAAAGACGGCCTTAGGTCGTCTTTTTTCTGTATCTAAAGCGTTTATTTAGACAGGTGGTGTCCTCATTGCTATTCTTTTTATAAGGGAGGCTTGCTTATTATGAGTGTATATCAATTTAAGGCTGAAAAGATTAACGGCAATGAAGTTTCTTTATCTGAGTACGAAGGAAAGGTTCTTTTAATTGTAAATACAGCAAGTAAGTGCGGATTTACTTCACAATTGGAAGGTTTGCAAGGGCTTTACAATACGTACCAGCAGCAAGGTCTTGAAATCCTAGGCTTTCCATGTAATCAGTTTAACAGTCAGGACCCTGGATCGAATGAGGAAATAGAAGAATTCTGTCAGTTAAATTACGGGGTTACGTTTCCAATGTTCAGTAAAGTGGATGTAAAAGGAAAAAATGCGCACCCGCTTTTCACATATCTCACAGATGAAGCAAAAGGTTTACTAACAAAGCAGATCAAATGGAATTTCACCAAGTTCTTAGTCGACAAGAACGGAGAGGTTATAGACAGATTTGCACCACAAACCAAACCCGAAGAACTTGAAAAAGCAATTCAAGAAGCGTTGAAGCAATAAAGTGAAACTTCGTCTGGTGGTGGGGTTCCCTTCCTCTCCCACCAAATGTTAGTTGAACGAATCGAACCTTTACTGCCAGTTCAGGATAAATGCGTCAACCTAAAAAATAAAAAAGGCAGAGCGAATTTATGCCATAGCCTGAATTCGCTCTGTTCTATCACACCTTATTTAACTACAGTACTTTATCCAGAAAACCTCTCGCTCTGGAAGTCTGAGGTTTCCCAAAAAAGTCATTCGGCTTTCCTTCTTCTACTAGCTTTCCCTGGTCTAAGAATAGGACTCGATCCGCTACTTCTTTAGCAAAATTCATTTCATGTGTTACGATCACCATCGTGATGCCTGTATTAGCTAAATCCTTAATAACATCCAGCACCTCTTTTACCATTTCCGGGTCGAGAGCTGAGGTAGGTTCATCAAACAGCATTACTTCTGGCTCCATCGCCAATGCTCTTGCAATGGCCACCCGTTGCTTCTGCCCGCCTGAAAGATGATTCGGATAGGCGCTTTCTTTATCCGATAATCCGACCTTCGCGAGTAGTTTTTTTGCACGTTCCACTGCTGTTGACTTATCTACCCCTTTTACCTTCTGTGGTGCGTACGTGACATTATCAAGCACTGTCATATGCGGGAATAAATGAAAGTGCTGAAACACCATCCCAATATCCTTTCGAACCTCCAGCTTATTCACTTTTGAACCTGTAATCTCATTGTTGTTCATAAATATTTCTCCTGAAGTTGGCTCTTCTAAAAGATTTAAACAACGAAGAAAAGTAGATTTACCTGACCCGGAAGGCCCTATAATAGTCACTACTTCCCCTTGCTGAATGGTAGTAGAGATTTCATTCAATACCGTTTGTTTTCCAAATATTTTCGTAATCTTATCAGCTTTAATCACTTTGACGAAGCCTCCGTTCTACTAAACTCCCTGCAAAGGTGAGGAGATAGACCATAATCCAATAAATGAGTGCTACAAAAATTAACGGCTCAAAGTTTCGATAAATATCCGAACCAACCACCTGAGCCCTACGCATAAGATCTAAGTATCCAATGGTAGAGACTAATGCAGACTCTTTCGTTAACGTAATAAATTCATTCATCATAGCCGGTAAAATATTTTTAAATGCCTGCGGAAGAATAATATTTAGCATCATCGGCTTATAGGGAACACCTAGCGCTTCTGCAGCTTCTGTCTGACCCCGGTCCACCGCTTGAATCCCACCACGTATAATTTCCGAAATATACGCGGCAGAGTTTAAACCAAAGGCGAGGACGGCTGATAGAAATGCTGAAATATCATATCCAGTAAGCTGCGGAATAGCAAAGTAAATAATCATTAATTGCAGAATAAGCGGCGTTCCACGAAATATCGATGTATAGAAAACGGCAAATCCCTTTAACACTGGTATTTTAGTTATTTTACATAGTGCGAGTAATGTACCAAGTACAAACCCCATTACAATGGATATACTTACAAATTTTAACGTAGCCCCAATTCCCTCTAGTATAAAAGGAATATAAGGCACGATTTGGGTGAAATCCAAATTCATGCCTTAACACCTCAATTCTTTATCTTTATTTTTTAGTAGTTAGTTCCTTTATTCAACGTCAGAAAGCCATTTATCTTCAAGCTCCTGGATCTTTCCTTCTTCTTCGAGTTTTTTAAGTACCTCATTTACGTCTGTCACCAATTCACTACCTTTTGGAAAAGCGATCCCCATACCCGGTGAGCTCATTGTTGGATCATCGAAACCTTTTAGACCTTGCTCATTTACATATCCGACTCCAACCGTTTTATCCATATATCCAACGTCGATCCGGTTAGAATTTAATTCTTGAATAAGCAATCCTGAATCATCTACTTTCTTCACTTCAAAGCCATATTCCTCACTAAGCGTTTCTGCGCCTTCTTCTTGAATGGTACCAAGTTGAACACCAACAGTCTTGCCTTCCAAATCTTCAAGGCTTTCTATTGCAGAATCAGCTGTTGTAACAAACATTTCTCCAGAATGGTGGTAAGTAGTAGAGAAGTCTACATTTTTCTTCCGTTTATCGGTTGCGCTCATACCAGACATGACCATATCGATTCGATCTGCCTGCAAGGCGCCAATCAATCCATCAAATTTCATATCTTCTATTTCTAGCTCATAGCCTAATTCTTCAGCTATAAGATTTGCTAAATCAATATCAAAACCTTCAAAGTTCCCTTCAGCATTCCGGGATTCAAATGGTGGAAAATCTGCCGAAGTAGCCATCTTAAGAACCTTTTCCTCCTGCTCGGCACTGCCTGAAGCTGAATCTGATGATCCGCAAGCTGCTAAGCCACCTGCTATTAGTATGATAAATAATATAAGTCCAAATGTTTTTTTCATTGTTTCTTCCCCCTATTTATTATTAAATTCCTGTTGAATAGATTGAAATAATGCTTCATCTGTTAAAAGATCATATCCAGTTAATGCAAGTGAGAGTGCCCCGTTTGTTAAGGTTTGATGTCCTTCATCTGTAATTGTTTTATCTGCAAATTCCTGTGTATGAGCAATTAACCCTTCTTCTCCAAAACCAATGTACGGATGAATTGCTGGCACAACCTGACTAACATTCCCCATATCAATAGATCCATAGCTTTGCTTCGCAGGTAGAACCGCTTTTCCACTAACCTGTTGTAAATTTTGATTGAATGCATTAGATAATGCTTTGTTTGTAATCATATTGTCGTAGCTTAATTCATAGTTGGATATTTCCAATGTGGCACCTGTCATCAACGCTGCACCTTTAGCAATGTTATGGACCTTGTCTACAACTTCATTTAAATAGTCCCTTTCCTTTGCTCTAACATAAAATTGGGCAACTGCATAATCAGGGACGACATTTGCTGCTTGCCCTCCTTCAGAAATAATGCCGTGAATTCGTACATCTGATGTTACATGCTCTCTAATAGCGTTCACTCCATTAAATAGTTGAATTACACTATCCAATGCATTAATCCCTTTTTCCGGTGAAGCTGCCGCATGCGAAGCTTTTCCAGTAAAGGCAAACTGGATAGCATCCATCGCTAGAGACTCCCCACTTTCATAGGAAAGGTCACTTGGATGGACAATCATTGCGGCATCAATGTCTGTGAAAATCCCTTCATCGCTCATTGGCACCTTTGCTCCATTTGTTTCTTCTGCTGGAGTACCAAGTACAACAACACTCCCACCAATTTGATCAATCTGTTTACTTAGTGTTACTGCTGCTCCGACACTCATGGTTCCGATTAAATTGTGGCCACAGCCATGCCCCACACCTGGAAGGGCATCATATTCGGCTAAATAAGCTATTTTCGGCCCCGTTTTTTTCCCTTCGTAAGTAGCTTTGAAAGCGGTCGGCCTTCCGACTAGACCTGTTTGTACTTCAAAGCCTTGTTTGTTAAGATAATCTGATAGTAGTTTCATGGATTCATATTCTTGGTCACCCAATTCAGGATGATGATATAGGTGATCACTCATATTAATAAGGTCTTGTTTTATCAAGTCGAGTTCTTTCGTTAATATATCTTTCATCGTTATCCCCCGTTGCATATCGTGTATATTTATTAATGACTATGTATATTTATACCACCTTATGAATAAAAATTCAATAGGTTTTTATCCAAGTTTTAAAATTTATTTCCTGAAACCCTTTACATCCTTAACTTTCGGATCATTTCTAAAGTAAGAATCACCTCAGCATCGTTTTAATATAATGAATATTTAATCTAATTAAGGATTATTTAGCCATACAGTAGATTCTAATAAAAAAAAGCTGAATAGATTCGCATAATATCATGCAAATCCATTCAGCTTTTAGCCACTTTGGAAAAAGGGTTATTTTAATATGCTTTTGCCCAATACACTAATTCTTTTGCTTCTTTCCCACAGCATACACAAGTATCTGCTACTTTTTCCTGTTCAAATGGTATACAACGTGAAGTAGCGGTTGTTTCTTCCTTTATTTTCTCTTCACACGCAACATCCCCACACCACATTGCTTTGATGAAGCCTGGTTTTTCTTCTAGCACCTGTTTGAACTCCTCCATTGTTTTTGCAATGGATGTATTTTCTTCACGATGCGTTTTAGCTTTCGTATAAAGGTTTTGCTGCACTTCTTCTAATAACGCAGGAAGTCGACTTTCCAGTTCACTAAGTGCAACGAATTCTTTTTCACCAGTATCCCTGCGTACAAGTACTACTTGCTCTTTTTCTATATCTTTTGGTCCCATTTCGATACGTACAGGGATCCCTTTCATTTCATATTCATTAAACTTCCAGCCAGGCATTTTATCATTTGCATCAATATCGACACGTACAAGATTCTTTAGGCGATCGCGTAAATCGTATGCCTTATCCAGCACTCCTTCTTTATGTTGCGCGATTGGCACTATCATAGCTTGTGTTGGAGCAATTTTTGGAGGAATAACCAGACCACGATTGTCACCATGTACCATGATTAAAGCACCCATAATACGAGTGGATAGGCCCCATGATGTTTGGTGAACATATTGGCTTTCTCCATTCTCATCTAAATACGTAATATCAAACGCCTCTGCAAATCCAGAACCAAAATGGTGAGAAGTACCAGACTGTAACGCTTTTCCGTCATGCATCATTGCTTCAATCGTCAGCGTATAATTTGCCCCAGCGAATTTTTCTTTATCTGTTTTGCGTCCTTTTAATACAGGGATCGCCAAATAATCTTCTGCAATTTTAGCGTAAATTTCCAGCATGCGATTTGTTTCCTCTGCAGCATCTGCATCTGTTGCATGTGCTGTATGGCCTTCCTGCCAATGAAACTCAGAAGAGCGCAAGAAAGGTCTTGTGGTTTTTTCCCAGCGTACGACATTTCCCCACTGATTATACAGCTTAGGCAGATCACGATAGGAATGAATATTTTTCGAGTAGTAATCACAGAAAAGTACCTCTGAAGTTGGTCGGACAGCGATACGTTCTTGTAGTTTTTCCTCACCGCCATGTGTCACCCATGCTACTTCTGGTGCAAAGCCTTCAACATGGTCCTTTTCTTTTTGCAGCAAACTTTCTGGAATGAATAATGGAAACGCCACATTAGAGTGTCCCGTTTCTTTAAATTTTTTATCTAATTCGTCTTTTACATTTTCCCAAATGGCATAGCCGTATGGTTTAATAATCATGGTTCCGCGCACTTGGCCATAATCAACTAATTCTGCCTGTTTTACAACGTCTGTATACCACTGAGCGAAATCATCTTCCATTGCTGTGATTTTTTCCACAAACTGCTTGTTCTTTTTACCCAAGCCTAACACCTCTTTATATAAAGTTTATTTTTAAACACAAAAAATCCTCCATCCGAAAAGGGACCGAGGTTTTGGTGGTACCACCCTTGTTTGCAGCCAAAAAAAATGGTGCACACTTAAATGGATAACGGCATGACCCGCGCACATGTTACAGTAATGATACTTTCCAATGGCGAACTCAGGAGGCAGGTTCTAATCATGTCTGCAGGAATTCACAGCGCCATTCCCTCTCTGATGCAGACAAACCAATTATACTAATCCTCGTCAACGTTTCATATATATTCCTAAATATAAAGGCTCCAGCTTGTAAAGTCAAGGTGAGGAGAGCTTCTTACCTTGACTTTACATTACTGGTGCGAGGCAGTTGCTTTTCATACAAGGAAAAGCTATCTCCTTCTGCAAGTGCTTGGCCTATGTATTGAAATCCTGTTTGCTTATAAAACGTATTTAGAACAGGGTTATTCGCTATACAATCAAGACGAAGCAGACCACTCTCCGCGTTTATATTTTCTTCAAACCATAAGAGAAGGTCCCTCCCTATACCTCTTCCAGTATAGTCGCTATGTACGGCAAGACGGTGAATATAGAAAGCATTCTCTTCGTTCGGTGCTCCCCAAAGCGTTTGATCCCATGCGTTTTGTTTATTGGTAAGATTAAACGTTGCTACGAGGCTATTCCCATCTGTCACAATATAGCTAACACCACGATCAATGGCTGCAACAATCTCCGAGTCTTCCTCATCACGTAGCAAAAATTCCCACTGATTTATTCCTCTTTCATGCAATCTCTTTGCAACGCCTTTTAATAATTCTATAACAGCAGTTGCATCGCCTGGTGTAGCTTGTCTTATTGTAAACGGTCCAAAATTGCTTGTTCGAAAGAATGTATTCATTTCAATACTCTCCCCCTTCGTTACTATGAAAAAAACTGGTTAAATAACCGTTGCTCCAAGGGTGTTTTCAAAATGCCCCAAGGCCCATTCATGACCAGCTTGGTTAAAGCTAGCAACGGCATTTGCGTGGATTATTATTTTAAAACCTTTATTATAGGCATCTACAGCTGTATGTAACACACAAATATCTGTACACACACCAATAATATGCAGTTCCTGAATACCTCGCTCACGCAGCTTTAAATCAAGATCTGTCCCTGCAAAGGCACTATAACGGGTCTTATCCATATAATACACATTTTCTTGATCCTGTTGCTGCTCATACAAATCCGCAAGCCTTCCATAAAGCTCCCTACCTGGTGTCCCAATAATGTTATGAGGTGGAAATAGTTTGGCTTCAGGATGTAACACTTCTCCCTCAACATGCCCATCGACTGCTAACACAACAAAATCGCCTGACGTAATAAACTCCTCTGTTAAGCTAACTACTTTTTCCTCAATCGCCTGACCAGGTTCTCCACATGTCAGTCTCCCATTATCTGCCACAAAATCATACGTATAGTCTACATTGATTAAAGCGCGTTTACTCATTATACATCCCCCTTATTCATATGGTAGATCTTAATATCTTGAGCTTTTCCATACTTTCTTTCCGCGGCATGGTAGGTTGGACCCACAATATCTGTATAGGAAAATCCGTGTTTTATTGCTGTTGTAACAAATCCTTTTGCCTGTTTGACCGCTTCCACTACGGAATATCCCTTTGTTAAAAAAGCCGTAATCGCTGCAGAATACGTACATCCTGCTCCGCTTGTATTAACCGTGTCAATTCGGGGTGCTTCCAATACTGTAAGCTCCTCCCCATCAAAAAGGATATCAACGGCTGGACCATCCAGTCGGCCACCCTTTACAAGCACATTTTGGCAACCAAGTGCATAGAGATCAATAGCTGCCTGCTTTAAGTCTTGGACAGAATCGATATCCCGCCCATTTAAAAGCAAGGACGCCTCCGGTACGTTCGGTGTAATAATGGTCGCCATTGGAACTAATTGCTCCATCAATGTACGAATTGCTTCATCTTCTAAAAGCTTCGAATTCATTTTTCCAACCATTACAGGATCTACCACTAAATATTTGTAACTAGTATCTTCCAATAGGCCTGCAACTGTCTTAATAATCTCTTCCGAAAAAAGCATACCTATTTTTATACCATCTACGCCTACTTGCTTTATAGCTGTAGCGAATTGCGCTTCAATAGCCTCTATGGTTTGCAGGTGGACATTTTTATCTGTTTTAGGGTGCCTGGACACAATTGCTGTCAACACACTCATGCCATAGACATCCAACTCCTGAAATGTTTTTAAATCCGCTTGGATCCCTGCACTGCCTCCTGCAGCAGATCCAGCAATTGTCATCACTCTAGCTGGTAATGTCATGAAAAAAATCCCTTTCTATATACCTTATCTCTTTAGAAAATCACTACAATTAAGAACCATACGATCATCACGAGCTGCAGTACAACCTTTGCTACTGCTCCTCCAAGAAAACCAATCAACGAGCCAAGCGAGGCACGAAAAGCCTCTTGCGACGTTCTTTTTTGTACCATTTCAATAACAAAAACAACAAGAAACGGAATAATGATGATGCCGAATGGTGGAATAATAAACGAACCAATAATGACAGCCACCGCAGCTCCTCGTTCTCCCCATTTGCTGCCACCATATTTTTTCACAAAGTAACTATTTGCAATAATATCGGCAGCAATGAGTACCACGGTTAAAATAACCATTACGATCCAAAAGGCAATATTTAATGCTTCGTTATTTAACACAAAATGATAAAGCAAGAATCCTCCCCAAATCACAAGCACAGAGGGCACGATGGGAAAAATAATGCCTACAAAGCTTAGTATAAACAATACCGCAATGACAACCCAAATAATAATATCTAGCATGGTTTCCTCCAATGATTACTTTTTTCGAAACATACTTGAAAGCTTTGTTTCTTCTTTCTTCCATATACGTTTATAGTTCTCCAGATGTTTCATAATACTTAAAGCTGATAAGAACACGACAATCAAGGTTGGTTCTATTCCAAAGAACAAGTATGTGGTAACAAGAAAGGATAGATACATAAACAATACACCAACAACAAGATAGTCTGTCGCAATCGTAAAGATTAGTAATATAGCAATTCCAATGACCGCTATTTTCCAATCAATTGCTAGTAGAACACCTACAAGACTAGCTGTGCCCTTTCCCCCACTGAAATTCATCGTAAACGGATAATTATGTCCAAGAATAACAAAGAGTGCGGTTATATAAATAAGTAGTGTTTGTGTATCCCCGTTAATACCGTTTTCTTTTAAGATAAACAACGCGAGTAAAATAGCCACTGTTGCTTTAAAAATATCAATTAACGCTACGAGAATACCATATTTCCAACCAAGTAGAATTGTTGTATTGGAAGCTCCTGCATTTTTGACCCCACTGTTTTTTATATCAACTTTTTTGATTTTACTAACCACTTGGGAACCATGGATACAGCCAAAAATATACCCGATTAAACTGACGATGATGATAAACATCTGCTTCCTCCTTTATTACGACTTATTATAACGTAAATAATATTAAGAAAGGAACATTAAATTTGCTCATTAAACCGTTATATCTCAGCATATTACCAGCTTCATTTGTTAGAATAAAAGAAGTAATAGATAAAGAGAAACTTCAGTTGGCGGGCCGCTCACTCCCCACCAATTGATAATTGAACGAATCAGACCTCTACTGGCAGTTGATCCCCCACTTAGAATGATTGATGATTCCCTTTTTCTTGAAGTGGGGGCTTATTGCCAGTTAAGGCGGGATAAATAATTTGAGGAGAAAAACAACATGCGAAATACAACCAGCATTTTTAGTACATGGATTATTATTATTCTGTTTCTTGTATTGCTTTTTACATTATATAACCAACAAAACAAAAAATATGAGCATCAAGGCAAGGATGCTTCCATACCATCAGAGCTCCACCCACTGGTAGAGGAGCAAATAGACAAGGTTATTGAAGAAGCTGAGAAAATAAATATAGAAGTGGTCATTACAGATACCCTTCGGACGTTTGAAGAACAAGAAGCATTATACGAACAAGGCCGAACAACTGAGGGGAATATTGTAACGCATGCGGAAGGTGGGGAATCTTACCATAATTACGGTCTGGCCATTGATTACGCACTTTCCGATCAGGATGGAGATATTATTTGGGATATTGCCTATGATGGGAACAATAACGGTGAGCGTGATTGGTTTGAAGTGGCAAATATAGCAAAGGATTTAGGGTTTGAATGGGGCGGGGATTGGGAGAATTTTAAAGACTACCCACATCTTCAAATGACCTTTGGACTCTCGATTCGCGAGCTACAGAATGGACTCCGGCCAAAGACCGAACAAGAAGGCGAAGAAGTAGACAACTAGCACGTACCTGTTTATAATAAATTTATCTTGAATTCAAAATAAATTCCGAATAACTATTATAACTACAAGGAGGAAATCCCATGGAATTAAAAGGCATTCATCACGTTTCGGCCCTAACAGCAAACGCTAAAGCTAACTATTCCTTTTATACAGGAGTGCTTGGCATGCGTTTAGTTAAAAAAACCGTAAACCAGGATGATACATCTGTGTACCATTTATTTTACGCAGACGTGGTGGGCAATCCTGGTACTGATTTAACGTTCTTTGAAATACCGCGTGCCGGTCGAACCTATCCTGGTGTCAGCAGCATCTCCACAACTTCCTTACGGGTAAAAAATGACGAGGCATTACAATATTGGAAACAGCGCCTCACCGAACATCAGGTCGAACATGAAGATATCGTCACAGAGAACAACCGAAACATCATTTCGTTACGTGATCCAGAGGGACAGCGACTTAAGCTAGTATCAGATGAAACAAATAAAGGGGTAGAGGCTGGCACTCCGTGGAAAAAAGGACCAGTGCCTGTGGAGTATGCGATCGTTGGACTTGGACCAAGTCAGTTAACCGTAAATGATCCAGCTCCTACCGTAAAAGTATTAACAGAGGTGCTTTCCTTTAAAGAAGTTGATCGTTATCCTTCACAGATTCAAGGGCAACCGGACGTAATTGTATTTTCTACCGGTGAAGGCGGGACAGGTGCTGAGGTCCATTTAGAAACAAGAACCGATCTTCCAAGAGAAAGGCCAGGTCGGGGAAGTGTTCATCATGTGGCTTTTCGGGTAGACAATGAGGATGAACTAAAGTATTGGAAAGATCGTTTACAAGGCGCTAGATTACCTAACTCCGGACTTGTAGAGCGTTATTACTTTAAGTCCCTCTATTTCAGGGAGCCAAATGGAATCCTGTTTGAACTGGCAACAGACGGTCCTGGCTTTACAACAGATGAAGACCCAGAACATCTAGGTGAATCACTTGCATTACCACCATACTTTGAACAGGACCGCGAACAAATAGAAGCAAAACTAGAGCCTCTTGATACAAAAAGGGATTAAAAAAATTGTAAAACACAATGTTGCTAGAGACAGATTCTAGCTTGATCTCGTATATACGAACAAAACGCCGAAGAATTTATATCTTTCGGCGTTTTGCTTTTCTATCCTAATCTTTACTCTCCTGGAAATTCAATATGATGCTGTTTCCTAGCTTTCGCTGTCCATTTAGCAACGTGTCTGCTACGTTCTAAGGCATTGCTATATGTTTGCTCGTTTTGTTCCTTGACCATTTTGACGAAAGCCTCTAGCTCGTAGATCATATCTAATGGCTCTTGCTTTTCAGCTAATTCCTTTGTTTCCTTTGCCTTCCTATCATAAAAAGATAACGCATCAATTGGGGCTATATGATCCATTCTTAAGGCACCATCTTCGCCATGGATCTCAGATGGGATTGTCCCCTGAGCTACCTTGGAACACAGAATGGTTACTATAAATGACTGATAATTTAAAACAAGGGTACCACTTCCATCTGTACCATTCTCCAGTAGCACAGGGAAATAGTTAATATCCTCAGGTTCACCAAATAAATCGATTGCCATGCTTAATGGATATACCCCTAAATCCATTAGGGCGCCTCCTGCAAACTCTTTGGAAAATACGTTAGGAGCTTTCCCGTCTTTATATGCATCATACTTGGATGAATATTGGACATATTGCAGCATTACACTCCGAACCTGTCCAACATGGCTTAAACTCTCTTTCAAACGCAAATAGTTAGGAGAATACAGATGACGAAATCCTTCAAATATATATACTCCATTCGCTATGGCAGCCTCACGTGCGTTGTTCCACTGTGTTTCATTTAAGACCATTGGTTTTTCACAAAATACGTGCTTTTTATTTTCTATACATGCCATCATATGTTCATAATGCAGAATATTTGGGGAAGCAACATAGATAAAATCGACTCCATCATCCTGAAGCATTTCGTCTAGATTAGAAAACCACTTTGATGCCCCATTCTTTTCGGCAAATGCCTTGGCATTTTCATCCCTTCTTGAGTAAACACTGTGTAGTTCTGCAGCGCCTGATTGCTTCGCAGCCGCTATAAAGGATTCTGTTATCCAACTTGTACCTATTGTAGAAAATTTCATTATTTTTTCTCCTCTTCTTCATTATCTTCTTGCTTCTTGTTTTCTTCCTCATCTGGTAATGGGTCAACCTTATGTTTGTAAGCATACCCCTTTGATATCGTAAGCAGTGACAGTAGTAAAACAAGAGCCACAACGATGATCATAATAATAATGACAATGGTGTATGTAGACAAATGGCTCCCTCCTTTAAGCCTTTTCAAATGGTTTTATCATACCATAGACTGCTTTTGTATACGACAGGTCTATCCCTGCCCTCTCAGCCAAGCGAATTGCACCGCCATGTAAATGGTCCAATTCGAGACGTAGCCCTTTTCTTCGATCTTGATGCATCGAAGAAGTAGCTTCAGCATGAAGGGCATGTAATTTCTTTTCTGCCTCTTTTACATCGTCATCACTTAGATTTGCCCCATTAGCATTTGCTAAATACTTCATTTCTTGCAGGACTTCTTTTGCAAGCTGAAACGTTTCAGGATAGGCTCTTACTTCCCCTATCGATAAATTCGTTGCGGTTGTAATACCAGAAAAAGCATTAATAAACATATATTTCTTCCATAGTTCTGTCAAAATGCTTTCGCTATTACTTACAGAAAAGTTTGCTTCTCCAACAAAAGACTCTAGTTTTTTACATATACCTCTTTGTACTGGGTGTAACGGACCAAAAATAAGATCATGAAAATCACTCGTATGCACAACATGCCCCTTGTTATTTAGTGTGGCTATAATAAAGGATAATCCACCAAGCACAGCTTTCCTACCTAAGTGTCGCTGTAAAACTTCAATATGTTCTATCCCATTTAAAATTGGTAAAACATAAGCTCCATTTGCAACAAGTACCTTTAGCGGCTGCAAAACACCCTCTAAATGATAGCCCTTCACCCCCACTAATACAAGGTCTGCATGGGGAATACTCTTTGGATCTGTTGCTACATTTGGCTGTTCGATGGAATAGTCACCGTGTTTACTATATATCTTCAATCCATGTTCGTCTAATTCAACGGCCCTTCGTTCCCTAACTAAAAAGGTAACATTTGCCCCAATTTCTTGTAAACGCGCTCCAAAATAACCTCCTAATGCGCCGGCCCCTACCACTACAACATTCATGTGCCTCCCCCTCTACCTTTTATTTGATACCGTTTTCTACATCGTACCTTGTTCTTGTATACATTGTCTACAACAACAATTGAACAAAAGCGCAGGGCGCCCGTTTTAGGGAAGGCCGACTAAGAACGCCCCGTCCTGGGGCCACGTCGGCATGACCCGGATCCTCCGGGCCCACGTACGGACTGGGACTGCGATTACTCGCCCTACCGAAAACCTTTTGCGCCTGGCCATGCCAGGTGGCTCCATGATGCCACGCAAAGTGGCGGTTTTAATGGGGCATTCTTACGCAGGAGATAATGTTACATGCCCCTGCATCAGGGGTATGTCGACGTTGGCCGGCAAGGCAAATTTTAGTCGAACCTTCCTTCCCCACCGGAGCTGATGTTGACTTTCACCGCAAAGGTATAAGTGCGACTAAGCCTCTTGTTACACCAGTCGGCAAGTCTTCTTTATCGTACGGAGGTGAGGGAAGTCACGCTAGTCTCTGGGCGCTGGAGCTGGACGTGGCTGTTGCTGTCTAAGAACATTATACAGCAAATTTTTATACTTTCTTATTTAATAAAAAATATTCTGTATTATTAACTAATTCTGCGTAAATAACAGTATATTGGACAATATGCCAGTATGTTTTTGCATTTTCCAATCTAACGGGATACTTCACAGAATACGCCAGTTAATTATAAATAATCAAAAAATATAACGTTTGAGGGATGAACCTATTACCTATACCATTGTTATATAAGTGCTTTAAGCGTCTGCCTACTACTAAATTCGATCTAGGCAAAAAGCATGAGAATGGATAATAAACGAGGAGGTCAAATTAGAAAGATGAAGAAAATCATACTTACTAGTCTATTAGGTTTATTATTAACCATTATGGTTGCTTGTGGCTCAGAAGAAGAAGCTTCTGGCGGTGACAGTGGTGAAGGAAAACTAGCAGAATTACAGGAATCAGGTACTGTAACAATTGGCTTTGCCAATGAAGAACCATACGCCTACGAAGAAGATGGCGAACTGAAAGGGGCTGCAGTAGACATTGCGGCCGCTGTCTTTTCTGAACTAGGGATCGATAACATGGAATCACAGCTTGCTAATTTCGGATCCCTTATTCCTGGTTTGCAAGCAGATCAGTTTGATGTGGTAACAGCTGGTATGGCGATTACACCGGATCGCTGTGAACAGGCGGCATTCGGTGAACCAGAAATGGTATATGGTGAGGGGATTGTCGTCCAGGCCGGAAACCCGCTAAACATTCAAAGCTATCAGGATATCGCTGACAACCCGGATATTCGCGTTTCTGTTATGTCCGGCGCAACGGAAGTTGGTTATCTGGAAAGCGTAGGAGTTAGTGATGACCAGATTACAACGGCAGATGATATTCCAGCTACCTTCTCAGCAATTCAGTCAGATAGAGCTGATGTAACGACGGCTACAGAAATGACACTTCGTATGGCAGTTGAAACAGCAGGAGAGGACCTTGAGTTTGTAGATAGTTTCGAACAACCTGATATTGAAGGCGTACCAAGCTACGGTGCTGCGGCATTTTCTCAGGATAATACAGAGCTTAGAGACGCCTACAATGAGAAATTAAAAGAGTTGAAAGAAGACGGCACGGTAGCAGAATTGCTTGAAGCAAACGGATTCGATCCAGAGGCCAACATGGTTGAAGCAGGTGAAGTTACAACCGAATCTGTTTGCAGTGGGGAGAACTATTAACAATTAGGCTTATATAAAAGAAGACGCCAATTACACTGAAAACTTCTAGAAGACGAAACTCCATAGGGTCTTCCTCCCGCCCAAGGGGGATGGGCCCTATGTTTTTATGTAAACAAAAGGAGTGATCCCAATTAGTATATTTACAGAAATTTTCCCCTATCTTATGCGCGGTATTAATATTACGATAACGGTGCTTATCGCCTCTGCCATTTTAGGTTATTTAATGGCCTTTATCGCAGGACTTTGTCGTCTTTCCTCTAATATCTTTATTCGCAAAGCTACCGGGTTCTATATCGAAGTATTTCGTGGCACATCATTAATCGTTCAATTGTTCTGGCTCTACTATGCCGTTCCTATGTTGTTTGACATTCAGCTTGGTAGCAACTGGCTTGTTGGGGTAGTTGCCATCGCACTGAATTATGGTGCATATATGTCAGAGATCGTCAGAGGCTCGATTCTTTCGGTAGCCAAGGGGCAAACAGAAGCAGCTACAGCACTAAACATGTCTAAATTCCAGCGTATGAGGCTGATTATTTTGCCTCAGGCCGTACGCATGATGCTTCCTGAGTTTGGCAATTATTTAATTCAAATGTTAAAAGCAACATCCTTAGTTTATTTAATTGGTATGAACGATATTTTATACTATGGTAATATTCTTCGAAGTAATGACTTATCACAGGCACCAACCGTATACTTACTTCTATTGGTCTTCTACTTTATCCTGGCATTACCTATTATATGGCTAACTCGTAAAGCAGAAGTAATTTCCAAGAAAGGGGTGGCGAGCTAATGGAAAATTGGAGCTGGGAAATATTTTTTGATGCCCTTCCTGTTGTATTGGAAGGTTTAGGAATTACAGTCGGTCTCACATTTGCCTGCTACTTATTTGCATTGCTATTCGGCTTTGTCTGGACCTTCCTACGAAGAATTCCATTTAAGCCATTAAATTGGTTTGTTACATGGATAATGGAGTTTATTCGTTCCACCCCTCCACTGGTCCAATTATTCTTTATCTTCTATGCATGGCCAATGGTCCCAGGGATCGGAATGACCCTGTCACCTTTTACCAGTGCAGTTCTTGGGCTAGGCCTTCATTTCAGCACCTATATTGGTGAAGTGTACCGCTCCGGAATTGAAGGAGTCGAGAAAGGACAGTGGGAAGCATCCCGTGCCTTAAATTTCAGTACCCGGCAAAAATGGTTGAAGGTTATTTTGCCACAGGCTATCCCTCCAACTATACCGATGCTTGGAAACTATTTAATCATTATGTTTAAAGAAGTGCCCCTCGCCTCTACGATCGGTGTAGTTGGTATCCTGCATATGGCAAATAGTTATGGAGCACAGTACTGGGCATATTTAGAACCTTTAACCATCGTTGCGATTTTATTCTTACTATTAAGCTACCCTTCTGCTATTCTAATAAATGTGTTAGAAAGAAGAATGAATCGTCGATTTGATAAAAAGGAAGCATTAAATAGTAGCAAAGGAGCGACAACGTAATGACAGAACCAATTGTAACCTTTAAGGATATACACAAATCCTTTGGGGAAGTGGAAGTATTAAAAGGGATTAACCTTGATATTAAACCAGCGGAAAAGGTAGCCATTATCGGTCCAAGTGGATCTGGAAAAACGACCATTATCCGTATGTTAATGACACTAGAAAAGCCAACCTCTGGTGATATTATTGTAGATGGTAATAATCTTTGGAAAATGGATAAAAACGGTAAACTAGTGGATGCTAATGAGAAGCATTTACGTTCCATTCGTGGAGATATCGGCATGGTCTTTCAACATTTTAATCTCTTTCCACATATGACCATTTTAGAAAATTGTATGACTGCACCTATTCAAGTGAAAAAGGAAAATAAAGAAACTGCTAAAAAGCATTCAATCGAGATGCTAGAAAAAGTAGGGCTTGGAGACAAACTTGATAATTATCCAAATCAGCTCTCTGGTGGACAAAAACAACGTGTTGCCATGGCCCGCGCTTTAGTCATGCGTCCAAAGGTCATGTTATTTGATGAGGTAACTTCTGCGTTAGATCCTGAGCTTGTTGGAGAAGTACTCGAAGTTATCCGTGATATTGCGAAAGAGGGAGAAATGGCTATGATTCTCGTTACCCATGAAATGGACTTTGCTCTCGATGTAGCGGATAAGGTTTTATTCCTCGATGAAGGGGTAATCGCAGAACAAGGCACAGCAAGCGAAGTTATTGAGCATTCACGTAATGAACGCCTTCAAAGCTTTCTCAAGCGCTTTAGAGCATAATCTAGGAGGCTTTGCAGTTTCTCCTATCTTTTTATGAAAATAGAATATAAAGCTATACAAAAATCCGCGCCATGCTTTGAATTTGAGCATGGTGCGGATTTACTTTTACCTAACTACTTATTTATCTTCTCCAATAATCTTAACTTCTCTCTCCAGTTTGACGCCAAATTTTTCATTCACGGTTTTTTGTACATGTTGGATTAAGGCTATATATTCGCTTGCTGAGGCTCCATCCTTATTGACAATAAACCCTGCATGTTTTAATGATACTTGGGCTCCGCCTATTTGCTTTCCTTGCAAGTCACTGTCTTGGATAAGTTTGCCTGCAAAATAGCCCGGCGGACGCTTGAAAACACTGCCACAGGAAGGATATTCCAATGGCTGCTTCGATTCCCGTTTATACGTCAAATCATCCATTACAGCCTTTATTTGCTCATACTCACCAGGTTGAAGTGCAAAGGTCGCTTCCAGTACAATATACCCTTTTTCTGGTATATTACTTGTACGGTAATCCATTTCCAATTCTTCTGTAGAAAGTGTCAGCAAGTTTCCTTCCTTGTCTACCACTTTCGCGCTAACCAGTACATCTTTTATTTCCCCACCATAAGCGCCAGCATTCATAAACAATGCCCCACCTACTGAACCTGGTATGCCACAGGCAAATTCCAGCCCACTTAACCGATTGTCCAGGGCATTTCTAGAAACGTCAATAATCCTCGCTCCACTTTCTGCCACAATCGAATTTTCAGCTGTCCGAATGGAAGCCAACCCTTTTAAGTTCATAACAATGCCGCGAATTCCACCATCTTTTACAATGAGGTTAGACCCATTTCCTAGCAATGTAAAAGCTACCTTTTCGCTGTTTGCCAGCTTTATGATAGCCTGTACTTCTTCATATGTCTCTGGTGTGACGAGAATGTCTGCTTTTCCGCCAAGTCGAGTATAAGTATGGTTACTTAACAATTCATCTACCATTACATTCTGTTTGCTTGTAATGTTTATTAATTTTTCATATATGGGATGATGATTCATCTGTCTCATTCCTTTGAAGTTATTCCGCATGCCGTAGCACCGATTCCATTTTAAGTTATTAAGAGTTATCTTTCCATAGAAAAGAATAAATAAGCCGGTCTACACGCTGGTTTTCATGCAATGCACTATGGCCAAGGTTTTTATCATCAATGATTACCTCTTCGAATTGGTTGGCAGGGATCATTTGGCGCAATGCACCGACACTCTCAGGTACAGCGACACTATCCCCTGTACTACCGATATTTAAGACACTCACGCTATCCGGAAACGAGCGTTCATGCAACATATCTAACGCAAAAGAATTTGGCATAAGATCTGTTGCTGCAGGCCCATAATTAAATTGAAAATACTCTTCGCTATATATGCCGTCAAAAGGGCTGCCGATCGCTACAAACTTATCAACTTCAGGATACAATCCCTTATCAGTATATTGTTTGAGGAATTCAAATGATACAATCCCACCCATTGAATGACCCACTAAATTAATTGTATTAACATCATAGTACCGCTTCAAATGTTTTAGAACAGATGCAAGCCAAGCAGCACTCTTGGTAAAGCCCGCCCGGTTATCTTCCAGTATGACTTGGATAAACTCCGGTTTTGAGTTTCCTTGCCCTAAATGACGTGCCACGATTTCTCCATTAGCAGAGACATTGTATATGAGCGCTTTGCTTCCCCAATTATATTTATTCTCAAATCGGTCCAGCATAAAACCAAACGAATTATATGTCCCCTTATAGCCATGCAAAAAAACGGTTGGCTTGGTTGCATTTATATCTGGCTTATTTTGATCGGATAAGTAACTCACTGAGAACATTCCCGACAAGACTAAAAAGCCTACGATTAGTCTTGCAATCGTTTTTTCTTTCAAAGACGATCCCTCATTTTTCTCAGATGTATAGTTAGTATACCATTTTTCAACTCACTTCTGTTCTGCAGACGACAAGATTTTTATTTTCTATTCCATTTATCTCTATAGAAGCTCTGATATTAGGTGAAAAGAAGGTTTACGCTCCGAAAAAGTAGTAATATAGGTAAAACCAATGTCACGGAGCAACTCTAAAGACTCCTTAAATCGGTAGGCTACTGTGGATGCTATATGGGAATCCGATCCAAGTGTAATTATTTCTCCGCCACATGCTTTATATAGTTTTAGAATATCTGTGCTTGGCATTCCACTGTTAAGTCCATAACGGAACCCGGAAGTGTTCAATTCAATGCCTTTTCCGTCTGGAATAATTTGATTAAAGATTTGCTGTAATAAATCGTGAAAATCATTTTTACTTTTTTCTTGCGTATATCTCTTAACTAAATCAATATGACCTAGGATATCATAGTCCTTAAAATGTTTTACGCAATAGAGCAACTCTTCATAATAGATTCGGTATGCTTCTTCAACCGTTTTACCCTCGAAAAAATTCCCCGAGTGGAGATCCTTCCGCTCAGCAGTATGCATGGAACAAATTATAAAATCAAATTTATTCTCGCTCAAAAACGCTTGATACCTCGGGAGTAGATATGGCTCCACTCCAATTTCCACTCCCTTTTTAATGCTTATCTTTTCCCCATAATGCTTTTTCATTTGCTGGAGCTTTTTTTCATAGTTTTCGACATCTAATTCAAAGGAAATGGATGGGTCAGGATAATCGAAATCCACATGCTCTGTAAAACAAATTCCCCTTACTCCTTTATCAATTGCTGATTCAATGGTTTCTTCCATTGGCGTGGAACAATCTGCCGAAAAATCACTATGCATATGATAATCAAACATTTAAAATCTTCTCCTTTTGGTTGACTTTTCACACTACACTATTTACAATACTATATAACTTTACTTAGATAAAGCGATAAAGTAATAAAGGATATAAAATATTTCGATTTAACGGAAAAGGAGTATTCATATGCCCTACCAAGTTGGTACAGCGAAAGCGGAGTTTACCGTGCAGGAATTTAAACGTAGAGAGTCTTTAATTATGAAGTTAAAACATCGCTTCTTAACATACGGTTATAAACAAATTAGAACATCTACCTTTGAATCCTATGACCTTTATACAAACCTTACTGGAACGGTAAATAAAGACGATATGGTAAAAGTGATCGATTCTTCTGGGAAGGTGCTTGTATTACGGCCTGATGTAACCCTCCCTATAACTAGAATGGCTGCTGAGAGCGGAGCGGCGCAAAACGAACTGCGTTATTTTTATATCCAGGACATATTTCGAAGCACTGCCAGTGCCGGTACAAAAGAAAGCACGCAGGCCGGGATTGAATGTCTAGGGAATAATCGACCAGAAACAGACGCAGAGATTATCCACCTTGCTATTCACAATTTGAAGGACCTAGGGTTTACTAATTTTAAAATAGAGATTGGCCATGCTGGCTTTTTTAAATCTTTGATCGCTCCAGCAGGTTTGACAACCCCAGAGGTTGAGCAGCTACAGACCTACATTCAATCTAAAAATCTCGTGGAAATGGTGCCTTTCCTACAAAGGTTATCCTTAGCTGAGGACCTTCGTGGAGCCATCCAAGCGATCCCAATGCTTTATGGTGCACCAAAGGAAGTCATGCAACAAATCCCTAGTAATCTTTTAGACGAGGAAATGCGTAAAAATCTTACTAACCTAGCTGAAATTGTGGATTTATTAGAAGATTACGAGGTTGGAGAGCATATTGTCTTAAATCTCGGACTTATTAATAACATGAATTATTACTCGGATGTCATTTTTCAAGGTTTTGTCGAACAAGTGGGACGCCCTCTCCTAATGGGCGGACGCTACAATCAACTAGGCGACCATTATGGTGTCGACCTGCCAGCTATTGGGTTTGCATTTGAAGTAGATGTCTTACAGGAGGCGCTTTTCCACCCCGGGCAGCTAACAGAAGCTACAAATGAGCCAACTCTTCTTATTATCTATGAGAAAAGCAAACAACGGGAAGCATTTCGCACAGCCCAGCTTTTACGCGAGGAAGGGTATATCGTCCGTCTTTATCTTGAAAGCACAGATGTTGAAAATAGCTCTCCTGACATCCAATTAACCTTTAATGATAATAAAAATACCGTAGTTGACGGTACGACCACTAAAACATTTACAACCAACCAAGAACTTCTTCAGATCCTTAACCAAGTGGGAGGAGCATAAGATGGAAAGCATTACACTGGCACTTGCCAAGGGGAGAACAGCAGAAAGTACAATTGATTTATTACAAAAGATCGGCATTCATTTTGAGGACTTTCATGAGGATTCGCGCAAGCTTGTATTCTATAGTGAGGATACCTCAATAAAGCTAATCTTTGTCAAAGCAGTAGATGTGCCAACATATGTTGAGAAAGGTGCGGCCGACATTGGCATCGCTGGCAAGGACAATATTCTTGAGTCAGGTGCAGATGTTTATGAATTGCTTGACTTGAAGATTGGCCAATGCAAATTCGTCGTTGCAGGTAAGCCGGAAATTTACCCCTTTGCCCAACAACGGCTTATTGTGGCCTCAAAATATCCGAACATCACAGAACAGCACTTCCGCAACAAAGGAATAACCATTGAGACTGTTAAATTAAATGGCTCTGTGGAGCTCGCTCCTTTAATTGGCTTGTCGGATGTCATTGTGGATATTGTTGAGACAGGTAACACTTTAAAGGAAAATGGCCTATCCGTTTTAGAGGATGTAGAAAAAATCAGCACCCGCTTAATTGTAAATAAAGCAAGCTTTGCGACAAAGTCACAGCTTATACAACCATTCATTAAAAGACTTGAAGCAGGATTGGAAGGGAAACCATGAAAATTTTATCCGCCGAAACGTTTTTAAAACAAGATAGTTACTCACAAGCTTTTGATCAAAACAACCGCCTTCTTGATGAGAAAGTATTGGACATTATTCAACAAGTAAGGCAATTAGGAGACAAGGCATTATTTGATTACACGGAAGCATTTGATGGGGTTAAACTTTCCCAGCTTAAAGTAACAGCCGAAGAATTTTCAGAGGCAAAGGAATTAGTCGATGAAAGCTTTATTTCTTCCATAAGGGAAGCAAAGGATAACATAGAGGAATTTCATCGCATGCAACTAGAAAAATCATGGTTCTTTCATAAAGATTCGGGCATAACCCTTGGTCAAATGGTGACACCGATGGCTCGCGTAGGTGTGTATATTCCTGGCGGGAAAGCCGCCTACCCTTCCTCCGTACTGATGAACGTCATTCCAGCAAAGCTAGCGCAAGTAGGAGAAATAGCCATTGTCACCCCGCCGCAAAAAGATGGAAAGGTAAATCCTTATGTGCTTGTGGCTGCCAGAGAAGTAGGCATCAACACGATATACAAAGTCGGTGGAGCACAGGCCGTTGCAGCACTGGCTTACGGGACAGAAACCGTGGAGAAGGTCGATAAAATTGTCGGTCCTGGTAATACTTATGTCGCACGTGCTAAAAAATGGGTATTCGGTGATGTAGCCATTGATATGATTGCTGGACCCAGTGAAATATGCGTAGCAGCAGATGATACAGCCCCACCTGCATATGTAGCCGCGGATTTACTATCCCAGGCAGAGCATGACGAACAGGCACGAACCTTTTTAGTCACAAGCAGCCAAGCATTAGCTGAAAACGTAAAAACAGAACTCTACAGACAGCTTGATAGCCTTGAGAGAAATGAGATTATGAGCAAGGCATTGCAAGATTACGGGAATATTATTATTACACATGATGAACAAGAAACCTTTGATATCGTCAACAAAATCGCGCCGGAACATTTAGAAGTCATGATGGAGAATGCTTCTGACAAATTACCGTTAATCAAAAATGCCGGAGCAATTTTCTTAGGAAAGTTTTCACCAGAGCCGCTTGGCGATTATTTCGCGGGCCCAAATCATACGTTACCAACAAGCGGAACAGCAACCTTCTCTTCCCCGCTTGGCGTTTATGACTTTATAAAAAAATCAAGTATTATTCAATACTCAAAAGAAGCATTACAAGAAGCATCAGACTCCATTATTTCCTTAGCCAAAACAGAGGGATTAACGGCTCATGCAAATGCCATTTACCAAAGAAGGGATGAGAAAAATGCGTAGACAAGATGTTACTCGAAAAACTTCCGAAACAGATATTAGCCTGGACCTGTTAATAGACGGAGAAGGCTCTTCCGCTATTCAGACTGGAGTAGGCTTTTTGGATCATATGCTAACGTTACTTAGCAAGCATGGATTATTCGATCTGAAAATTGTTTGTGACGGTGATTTGGAAGTGGATCAGCACCATACGGTAGAGGATATTGGTATCGCCTTAGGGGAGGCCTTCCGAATGGCTTTGGGTAATAAAGAAGGTATTACACGCTATGCTACTGTTTCTACTCCTATGGATGAAGCATTATCTACCGTTTCTATTGATATAAGTGGCAGACCTTACCTCGTCTATCGTGTAGAAGGCTTAAAGGATAAAGTTGGCAATTTTGACACAGAGTTAGTAGAGGAGTTCTTCCAAGCTTTTGCCAGCAATGCAAAGATAAATCTCCACATTAATCTTTTGTATGGCCATAACACCCACCACATGATTGAATCAATATTCAAAGGAGTTGGCCGCGCACTTGACACAGCAAGCCAACAAAACAGCCGGATAAAAGGAATTCCTTCCACAAAAGGAACCTTATAAAAAACGCTATAAAGAAGGAGCGAAAAGCAATGATCGCCATTATTGACTACGGGGCAGGAAATATAAAAAGCCTGCAATTTGCCTTAGATACAGTAGGGCTCCCCTCTTTTGTCACCGTGGATCCTACCGAGGTAAAAAAAAGCAAAGCTGTCATTCTTCCAGGTGTAGGTGCTTTCAAGGATGCAATGGAGGCTTTAAGAAACTTAGAACTGGAAAGCGTGATAAAGCAAGAGGCAGCAAATGGAAAACCATTGCTCGGAATCTGCCTTGGAATGCAATTATTCTATGAAACTAGCTTTGAAGATGGACAATGGGAAGGGCTTGGACTTCTTGAAGGCAACGTTGCGCGCATACGCGGAGATGTAAAAGTACCTCACATAGGCTGGAATACGTTAAGCAATCATGGAAACAATCCGCTTCTGACAGGCATTAAACCTGAATCGTTTGTCTACTTCGTCCACTCTTATGCCGTTGAGGATTTCAACGAAGAAACCTTAGTTGGGAGTACGAATTACGGAGGAACAATTCCAGCAATCGTACAAGAGAAGAATATAATTGGAATGCAGTTCCACCCTGAAAAAAGTGGTGAAATAGGGTTACAGTTACTTAAAAATGTAGGGGAGTTGATCAAATGATTTTATTTCCAGCGATTGATATTAAAGATGGACAATGTGTACGCCTTACACAAGGAGACTATGCACAACAAAAAGTATATAGTGATTCCCCAGTGGATATTGCACGTAAATGGGAAGAGCAGGGAGCGGAATTTATCCATATCGTTGACTTAGATGGTGCTAAATCAGGTAAATCCTTAAACCAGCCCGTCATTGAAGAAATTGCTTCTGTTACTCGGGTACCTATTCAGGTGGGAGGAGGAATCCGTTCTCTGGAAGCAATTGAGAAATATGTCCAAGCCGGTGTAGATAGAGTGATCATCGGCACAGCAGCGATTGCAGACCGCCCTTTCCTTCAAGAAGCGGTACGTCTATACAGTGAGCGCATTGCCGTATCACTTGATGCTAGAGGCGGTTTTGTTGCTACAAACGGTTGGACAGAAACAAGCTCTATTAAAGCGATTGATCTAGTAAAAGAGTTAGAAACAGTTGGTGTTCAAACAATTGTTTACACAGACATTTTAAAAGATGGGATGCTGCAAGGGCCAAACTTAGAAGAACTTGAGGCGATAAATAAGGCAACACACTTAAACGTTATTGCCTCAGGCGGTGTTACCACAAAGGAAGACATCCAAAAGCTTAGAAGCCTTCAGTTATATGGTGCGATCATCGGGAAGGCATTATACGATGGAACACTGTCTCTCGAAGACATCGTAAAGGGTGAGTCAAATGCTCGCTAAACGCATTATTCCATGTTTAGACGTAGATAAAGGACGAGTTGTAAAAGGTAAAAAGTTTCAAAACATACAGGATGTAGCTGATCCGGTCGAGCTTGCCAAGAGATATAATGAGGCTGGAGCTGATGAGCTAGTATTTTATGATATTACTGCCTCTAACGAAGAACGAGATATTTTAGCAGACATAGTAGAAAAAGTCGCTGCTGAAATTGCCATTCCCTTCACGGTTGGAGGTGGACTGCGAACAGTTGAAGACATTCACAAAATTCTTCGCTCAGGAGCCGATAAAGTTTCAGTCAATAGTTCAGCAGTTGCCAACCCACAGCTTATTCAAGATGCAGCTTGGAAGTTTGGCTCCCAATGTGTCGTCCTTTCTATTGATGCAAAACGAACAGAGGATAACAGATGGATGGTATATACCAAAGGCGGACGCCACAATACGGGCTTAGACGCAATTGAATGGGCCAAACGCGGCGAAGCATTAGGGGCTGGAGAAATTGTTATCAATGCAATTGATACAGATGGAGAGAAAAACGGCTACCAGCTAACATTAATCAAGCAGCTTGCACAGGCCGTCAATATCCCAATTGTTGCAAGCGGTGGTGCCGGACAACTACATCATTTCTCGGATGTGCTTCAAGAAGGGTATGCTGATGCTGCGCTTGCAGCCTCCGTCTTTCATTATAATGAAATTCCAATTCCCGCTTTAAAACAGTACTTAATGAAAAATGAAATTATCGTGAGGAGTGAATAAACGTGGATGTAGAGATAGAACAATTAACCTTTGATGAAAAAGGTTTAATTCCCGCCATCGTGCAGGATGCTGAAAATGCAAAGGTATTAACACTAGCTTATATGAATGAAACAGCCCTGTTGAAAACCATGCAAACCGGTGAAACCTGGTTTTTCAGTAGAAAACGCCAGACACTCTGGAACAAAGGTGAAACATCTGGAAACAAGCAAAAGGTTAAGAAAATCACCTATGATTGCGATGCAGATGCTTTACTTGTACAAGTAAAGCCAGTCGGCCCAGCATGTCATACTGGAGCGGAATCCTGTTTCTACCAGACCTTATACGAAGCTGGACAGGTACCAAGTGACATCATCCCTATTTTGACCAGCAGAATTAAGGAACGAAGAAATAACCCTGTCGAAGGCACTTATACGAGCTATCTATTTCGTGAAGGAATTGACAAGATCCTTAAGAAAATCGGTGAAGAAGCAAGTGAAGTAATTATCGGGGCAAAAAACACAGATAAGCAGGAGGTTACCTGGGAAATAGCTGACCTCACATACCATACGTTAGTATTAATGGAGCTTCTTGATGTATCTGTATCAGATATCAAAGCGGAATTATATGAGCGGCATATTAAAAAGGCTGTGAAGCAAGATGAGTAGATTTTGGAGCCAAGCAGCTCAACGCTGTGAGCCATATGTTCCGGGAGAACAATTAAATCAACCAGGCATTATTAAACTGAATACAAATGAAAATCCTTACTCTCCCTCTCCAGCAGTGGTTGAGGCGATTGAAACCGAAGCAGCGAACCAACTAAACCTTTACCCTTCCCCTACTGTTGATCAACTGCGAGAGAGGATTGCAGACGCTAACGAACTAACAAAAGAAAATGTATTTGTCGGCAATGGGTCAGATGAGGTGCTTGCCTTTTCCTTCATGGCCTTTTTCGATCAGGGTAAAGCTATACGTTTCCCAGATATTTCGTATAGCTTTTACCCAGTCTATGCAAGACTATTTAACATTCCGTTTGAGTCTATTCCGCTAAGAGATGATTTTACAATCCCAGCAGAGGCCTTTTTCCAATCGGATGGCGGGGTTATTTTTCCTAACCCGAATGCACCTACAAGCGTTTATTTAGAGCTGGAGGCGATTAAAAACATTGCGAACCAAAACCCGGATCAGGTCGTGATTATTGATGAAGCATACATCGATTTTGCCAGCGGTTCTGCTGTCTCCCTTATTCATGACTATGAGAATGTATTAATCATCCAAACGATGTCCAAATCAAGATCGCTTGCAGGGCTTCGTGTCGGCTACGCATTAGGAAACGCAGAATTAATTTCCGGCCTGACACGAATAAAGGATTCATTTAATTCCTATACATTGGATCGCCTTGCAATTGCTGGTGCAGTGGAAGCAATCAACGCATCTGATTACTATGTGAATATCACGGCAAAAATTATAGCAACGAGGGAATGGAGCTTTTCTGAAATGAGGAAACGCGGCTTTACAGTGCTTCCATCCCAGGCCAACTTTTTATTCGCCACACATGCTTCATTTCCTGCTGAAACGCTTTACGTAAAACTAAAAGAAGCTGGTATACTCATTCGTTATTTTAACAAACCTCGGATTGAGAATTACGTGCGTATTACGATTGGTACAGATAAACAGATGCAACAGTTTTTCGATGCACTGGATAAAATTCTATCCTGCGTATAATAGATAATAAAAAAGCCGAAAGATTTACTCCAAGCCAACTGGCTAAGGTTAATCTTTCGGCCTTTCCTCTAATCATTCCTTGCTTAAATTAACGTCTCTACTTCTGCTTCTTCTCGTAACTCTGCCACTTTACTTTGTAGCTCTGTGGATGTTTTTTGCTGCGTTAGTTGGTCTTTAATTTGCGGTTTCAGATCTTCAAGTTTACCAATTTCTTGACCACTACCTTGTTCCTTCAACTGGTTATAATATTCTTCGATCTCTTCATCTGTCACTTCAACGTTCAACTCAGATTCCACATATTTATTGGTAATTAAGTCATCTGCAAGCTGATTTTTGAAATCTTCTTCAGAAAGTTGGAATTGCTCCAATACTGCTGTCAATTGTTCACCATTTTGCTCTTTAAGTGTGTCAAACTCAGACTGTACCTCTTCATCCGTAACCTCTAGTCCAAGGCTTTCTGCCTCATCACGAATCAATTGCTGCTCCACTAGTACATTTACTGTCTGTTCTTTTAGAGATTCTGTATCTGAAACATCTTGTCCCATTCCAGCCATTTGTGTCTTCAACATTTTATAAATGGAATTGTAGCTATCTCCCATTATTTCCGTTCCATTTACATTAGCGACGGTTTTTTCCGGATCAACCTTCTCTTCTTCAGTTATTTCTGCGGACTGCTGTGCTTGTTCATTTTCACCTTGTGCATTTTCTTCTGTTTGAGTATTTTCCTCGGACTCTTGTGCTGAATCATCATTACAAGCTGCCAAAACTATAGCTAAAGTTAGAGCGAAACCTAACAAAATTAATCTTTTCATATTGTTCCCTCATTTCATTGTATTGTTCCTTCATTCAAACATACTTCTTTCCCTCATTTCAAGTGCCATCATACGATCTATCATTGACAAAGGCCGTCTTAACAAGGTTTTTGGCGAACGTAACATTTCGATAACAAATAAGTGCTACGTTTCCTACATTCTGCCACATTTACTGTAGCCATTAAATGCACAAAGGTCGCTCAGCTTCAAATTATGGAACAAAAAAGCCTACGGATACGTTCCATAGGCCGGCACATCGCACTATTCTTCTGTCACACAGCCCTCATCCGTACAGTACGTTGTTTTAGACTGTTTAGGATTTAACGTTTTTAAAGCAGGCTTTTCCTGTTCTTCTTTCCAAACTGTTTCCAGCACTTCTGTGAAAGCCTCAACTGGTTGCGCGCCTGTAACAGCATATTTTTCATTAAAGACAAAAAATGGTACCCCTTCTACACCAATTTGACGAGCACGCTCTTCGTCTGCCCGAACATGAAGTGCATAATCATCTACTTTCAGCAAGGCAGTAACCTCATCTTCATCAAGTCCCATTTCAGAAGCCAGCTCTATTAGTGTAGCGTGGTCGCTAATGAGTTTAGATTCGGTAAAATAAGCATATAACAGCCGTTCTGTCATTTCTTTGCCCTTTCCCTTTTCCGTTGCATATTTCGCCACTCGATGTGCGTCAAACGAATTCGTGTGCTTCATCTCATCAAAGTTATAAGTTAATCCTACTTGTTTTGCCTGTTTTCCCATATCTTCATGCATTCGCATTGCTCTCTCGACTGTCATATTATATTTTCCAGCAAGCAATTCATGAATGCTTTTCTCTGGGTTTATCTCTGCATTTGGATCAAGCTCAAAGCTCTTATATATAACGTTTATATTTTCTTTATGAGGAAATGCCTCCAGCGCTTTTTCAAGCCTGCGTTTTCCAATATAACAAAATGGACATACAAAATCTGACCATACTTCTATTTGCATTTAAACACCTCACTTCTTTGAATATTGTAGCATAGCTCCTTAACCCATATGAAGTATTGTGCTTATTTCACAGGAAGCGCTTTACTGCTTTACCAAGGAAATTTTATTCGGTGTATAAGCAACATATAATTAGGGTAACACAAAGCATTTCGTGGAGAAATATGGTTTTGTCAGTAAAATCCTTTTTCTTGTGGCACATAGACTTCTAAAATCTGCGGCAGGGTTTTAACTTAATGCAATTTTCCCTTTTCAACGTACTTTCCATAGTCTGGCACAGCCAATTTCTCAAAGTCTTGAACAAGTCTTTCCAACCCTTTCGTAAGCTTATCCCCCTCCATGACAGAGCCGTGGCTGGAAATCATGACGCTTGGCTTTAAGTCTGCCAATCTCCGAGCTGAATCCCATGCAGCTTGCCAATCTGTCGTTAAGTATCTTGGCGGTCCATTTACTTCCGCCTGCTGCAAAAGAACTTTATAAAAGGAATCCTGTCTTACCGTTATAACGGCATCTCCTGATAATAACAAGGAATCCTTTTCTCGAAAAAAGGAAACATGGCCAGGGGAATGACCAGGGGTATGAACCCATTTCCAATCATCTAAAAATGGAACTTGATGGTCTTCTGGCAAGGGTTGAACTGCGTCTCCTAAATTGATTGCTTCATGGGGGTACAGAAAAGACATTTTGGCGAGTATTCCTCCTTCAACCGTTTTATCAGGCTCTGGATAATCCTTTTTGCCTTGGAGGTAAGGAAGCTCTTGTTCATGTGCATAAACAGGCACGTCCCATTCCTGTATAAGATCATGTAAGCCACCTACATGATCGAAATGAGCATGTGTCAATATAATCGCTGCCGGTTTACTATTTCGTCCAAACCGGTGGACGACAACAGATTTTATTTCTGGTGCGGACCTTGGTAAGCCAGCATCCACTAACACCCACTCATCACTGTCTGGATGACCAATGAAACCGATGTTAACAATTTGGTCCGTATAATAATATACGTCTTCTTTTACTTGAATCCCACCACCACTTGTAATAGAAGTCATAGGGATAAATTGGTGATGCTCTTGTTGTCCTTCATTCTTGTCCACGATACTCCTCCTTATAGCCATTTCTCATAGTATTTGGTAAGGAGAGAAAAAATAATCACTTCCAAAGGGAAGTGATTACGATTGATTTGAATAATCTTGTTTTTCTTGGACTTCACCATCTTGCTTATAGATGGTTAGAAATGTTCCTTTATTTTGAGCGATTTCACGCCCGCGCTTTATCGCATCTTCTTTATTATTAAATACATCACTTGGTTTCTTTGCCTTACTTGATTTAACTGCCCAGCCATCCTCATGTGCTACGACATGTTCTCCCTCTTCCAGACGCTCGGGATTATCTTCATATCGCTTGCCTTCTTCAGAACGTTTCGTTGGCTGACCACTGTCTTTAAAATCTTCTACCTCTTTTTTACTAGCGTTCTCACGCCATTCTTTTGCTTGTTCAATTGCTATCGGGATGGCTCTACCTTCTGCATACCCTTCATCGAGCATAGAATTAGCAATGTCTATTGCCTTTTTCTTTGTTACATCTGGCAGGTTTTTCATGGAAGATGGATAATCATTCATGGTCCAGGGCATTGTTAATCCTCCTAGTTGCTTTTTTTAGTATCATACCCTTTTCCTGGCCCAGGCCAAACCTGCTACTCAAACCAATACTGAAATGTATCTGGTGCGTCGTCTGTTGTATAGTAGCTATCTAATTCAATTTTTTCACCTGGTTCTAATGAAACCTCTTCGTACGTTTCTTCCCGTAAAATCGAGCCATCCTCAGCAGCTATGACGATATGCACATCCCCCACGAATTCCTGCGCAGCATGGTAATTTCCTGCGTAAATAACAATTTCAAAATCGCCATCCTCATCTTCAAAGGAACTAACATATGCCGCTAGATGATCTTGTAATACACTTCCTTTATTCGACGCGTATGTCTCATCAAGTCCTGTAATCATCTCTTCTTCAATATGCTTAGCATCCATCACCGAAAGTGCAACTGGTACAGTAACGATGATATAAAAAGCTACTAGCCATTTTAAGGTTGAAGTAATGACTGTCTTTTTACCATATCCTCCAATAACTAATCCAATCCATACAATACCTGCAAGAAAAACTACAACTAAATGCCATTTTGATATAAACATTTCTGGATAGAATTCCATCATATCCCCCACTACTATCTCTTTTTTGCTATAATTATTGTAGCAGAAATTCACTAGTTATCTAGCTATATAGTTTAAAATTAGATGGAGTGAAGCATACATGTATCAGGACACATCCATACATGAACACAAAATGAAACAAATGGAACCCTTTTGGTGGGCAATGTCCTTTTTATTTTGCACAATTGGCCTCCTGCTCGGTGTTGCATTTATAATTGGTGCGCCTGTATTATTTGCAGTTTATCAAAAGATGTGGATTTTATTATTTCTCCTCCTCATGCCACTTGGCATTTGGATGTTTGTAGCCATTCTGCGCACGTTAAAGAAGATGGTGTGGCGCAACCGGCATCTTTCTTCCTTTGTTCTTGAGAATAACCGAATTACATATCACACATGGGACGAAAGTACAAAAACAGACAGCCAGGGGACAGTTAACTTTAATCAGGTTCAGTATGTAGTGGCAAGCTTATATCTAATTAGAGACAATCATGCCTATACAAAGTCGAAGATGGCAGAGCAAGTACCACGTATGGTTATTGCCCCAGTACTATATATTGTCTATGAAAAAAACGGCAAGCAGCAAATTTTGATTGTGCCATTTTACATGGATACCGCTGTTAACACATGGCTGCAAGCATTAAGAAACAATCAAATTCCGTTCTTCTTTACCAGTCAAAACCTTTATGAAATGGAGGAAGAAGAAAGGTTTAAAACGATTGTAAATCAAGAAAAAATGATGTCCTTTACCTTCGAAGGTGACTGGTTTACGCAATCGGATTCATTGAACAAAGAATGGCTTCTTCAAATAGAGGGTACGGTTTCACCAGAAGAATACGATTCTGAAGAAGACTATGAGGAAAAGATGCGTAAAGAACAAGAGACCAAAAAAATCCACTTCAGGGTTTGGCTCCGGTCAGCAGCACGTGTTTACCCTATCCTCATATTAGGAAGTTACCTACTCATTTATTTGGGGGAAATCGGCTCTATTTCACAAGACGGCGTCCTACCTGGTCTGGGGTTACTGGTCATTACCGCCTACTTATACTTTCACTTTCAAAGGGATCACTTGCGTAAATCCCTTATGACAAGGTTTTGGATAGAAAGTTTTATTATATGTCTTATTAATAGCTTAGTTGCGGAGAAATATGGCACGATGGCAGAGGAAATTACGACGGGCATACTCGGTGCCTCAATGATATTTATTGCACTGGTCTGGATCCCATATTTATTTGTTGCTAGATTAAAAGATTAAAAAAGGACAGCTGAGGTTTATTCCCCAGCTGTCTTATTTAATAAGGATTTCCCCATAATGGAAACGCGATCTGTGTTCTGTAGTTCAGATAAATTCTTTACCCCAATACCAAACATGGTCATTTTTAATTCCAGTTCAATTTGATCCATCATAGTAATGACAGAATCAGCTGATTCTGTTGCTGCTTGGAGTAACTGTCTGGCAAAACCGATCACATCTGCTCCAAGTGTAATAGCTTTCGCCGCATCGACTCCCGTTTTCATCCCGCCACTGGCCACTACTGGAACGTCCGCTTTACTACTTTTAACAGACACAATACAATCTTTTGTTGGCAATCCCCAATTATTAAACGCTTCAGCAGCCGCTCTCCTTAACGGATCCTGAGAACGGAGTTTTTCCACCTGGCTCCAAGATGTTCCGCCTGCTCCTGCTACATCGATAAAAGCAATACCAGCATTGTAAAGCTTTTCCGCAACGGTACCATCAATGCCAAAGCCTACTTCTTTAGCACCAACAGGTACAGGAAGTTGCTTACAGACAGCCTCAATCTTCGGCAAGAGGTTTTCAAAATTTAAATCTCCGCCATCTTGTACTGCTTCTTGCAAGCTGTTCAGGTGTAACACAAGGGAATCTGCTTCCGTCAGCTCCACGATGCGTTGTGCTTCATCTGCACCATAGCCATAGTTCAATTGAACAGCACCTAGATTTGCAATAAGTGGTACGGTCGGTGCCTGTTTACGTATTAGGAACGACTCTTTATGGGCATCGCTTTCAAGCAACGCCCTAGTCGAACCTAAAGCTACAGCCCAACCCTTTTCTTCTGCAGCAATTGCAAGGTTTTGATTTATCTTTGCTGCAAGCTCGCTTCCACCTGTCATGGAACTAACCAAGAATGGTGCCTTAAGCGGTTTATTCAAAAAAGATGTCTGCAGGTCAATATCTGCAAAATTTATTTCCGGCAACGCATTATGGATAAAAGAGATCCCTTCTAGCCCTGTTGATTTATTGACACCCTCTACGTTCTCATCGAGACAAAGACGGATATGCTCAGTTTTCCTTCTATTTATGCCTTCTTCCATTATGTATATCCTCCTTAACTAGCCACTGCCTAAATTTATTATAAACCCAGTTTACTTGTTTCCATCGCGAATTGAAAGGAAAGACCTATATCTAGTTGTGAAGATTGTTTGACGTTGCAAGGAGCGGGAAAAAAACTATAAACTATGAGATAGAGAAAAGCTTCATAAGGAGGCGATTAAATTGAAGGAAAAGGCAAAAAGCTTTGCCGAACGAGCTCACCACGGACAAACTAGGAAAAACTCCAATGCACCATACGTGACACATCCAATTCGAGTAGCTGAACGACTAGAGAAAGAAGGATGTAGCGAGGAGCTTATCTGCGCAGCATACTTACATGATGTAGTGGAGGATACAGATTATAAAATAGCAGATATAGAAAAGCATTTTGGTAACAAGGTAGCAGAATTGGTTGCAGCCCATACAGAGGATAAGTCAAAATCCTGGGAGGAAAGAAAGCAGCATACAATTGATACAGTGAGAGAAGGTTCCAAGGACGTTAAATTCCTCATCGTTGCAGATAAATTAGACAATCTTCTAGGACAAGAAAAAGACGTAGAACGACTTGGAGCAGCAGCTTGGAAAAACTTCAACGCAGGTGTAGCGAAGCAAAAGTGGTACAATCAATCTATTTGTGAAGCTATGTATAATGGGCTGGAAGAGAAGCATGTCCCTTCCTTTTTCAAGGAATATGAGGATTTAATCAAACGTGTGTTTAATAATTAAATACACGTTTACAGTACTCCTGTAAGAGGGGGGGTGTAGGGCTTTATTGGGTGATTGCGCGGCGGCATTGGTTGATTGCGCCGCTTTCACGGTCGATTAGACTGCGGCATCGGTTGATTGTGCTGCTTTCATGGTCGATTGCACAGCGGCATTGGTTGATTGCGCTGCTTCCATGGTCGATTGCGCAGCGGCATTGGTTGATTGTACGGCTTCCATGGTCGATTAGACTGCGACATTGGTTGATTGCGCTGCTTTCATGGTCGATTAGACAGCAGCAACGGTTGATTGCACGGCTTTCACGGTCGATTGCACAGCGGCATTGGTTGATTGCATGGCTTTATTGGTTGATTAAGCAACAACAACGGTTGATTGAGCAACAGCACTGGTTGATTGCGCCGCTTTCATGGTCGATTGCACAGCGGCATCGGTTGATTGCGATGCTTCCATGGTCGATTGCACAGCGGCACTGGTTGATTGCGCCGCTTTCATGGTCGATTAGACAGCAGCAACGGTTGATTGCCCCGCATTCTTGGTTGATTGAGCAACAGCACTGGTTGATTGCGCCACTTTCATGGTCGATTGCACAGCATGAAACCCTTTCTTCGACTTTAGCCTGCTCAAAAAATAAAAGCAAAAAAAGAACCAGATGCATAGCATCCAGCTCCTCTCGTTTTCATTATCGTTTGTTCATTTCACTTGGCTCTGCACCTTTGCGTTCATTACGGTCCAGCCCTTTGATTTCTTCCAAGTCTGCTTCACTTAGCTCAAAATCAAATACATCGAAGTTTTCCTCAATACGTGAAGGTGTCACAGATTTAGGAATGACAATATTGTTATACTGCAAGTGCCAGCGTAAAATAACTTGTGCTGGCGTTTTGCTGTATTTTTCCGCAATATCGGTTACTACTTTATTATTTAATACCTCTCCACCCTGCATTAGCGGGCTCCATGCTTCAAGGTAAATATTATGCTTGTCACAGAAGTCTTTCAACTCAGCTTGTTGTAAGTATGGGTGGCATTCTACCTGGTTCACCACAGGTACAATTTCACATTCATCTAGTAGGCGCTCTAAATGGTCAATATTGAAGTTACATACTCCAATAGCTTTCACGCGACCGTCTTTGTATAGTTTTTCTAATGCTTTATATGTTTCTACATATTGATCAAATTTCGGTGTTGGCCAGTGGATTAAATAAAGATCCACATAGTCCAGTCCCAATTTTTCAAGACTTGCATCAAAAGCCTGTAATGTATTTTCGTAGCCTTGGTCACTGTTCCAAACTTTTGTCGTAATGAACAGTTCTTCACGCGGAATGTTTTTATTAGCAATTGCTTTTCCCACGCCATTTTCATTTGCATAAACTTTTGCTGTATCAATGGATCTGTAGCCAACCTCTAACGCTTTTTCTACAGCAGGAGTTGCTTCCTCATCAGGCACCTGCCAAACGCCGAATCCAAGCTGTGGCATTTTTAATCCATTATTTAGAGTTACATACTGCATTGTTCAACTTCCCTTCCATTGAAATGTAGCTATTTTATCATACTATTTGAAAAAGCACGTACTCTTATGCTTCGTCATCTGTTAACTCTTTATTTTTTCGATAAGAACGTTTGAGGGAAATATAATCAAATAAGAAGAAGAATATAATAAAGAAAACGGATGGGCCTATGATATCAAACCAATCCTCAGTATTAGACGGCATACCTCTATACAGAAACATAAGTACTAAAAAAATTACACCTGAAGAAAATGCAGCTTTCAACCTGAACTTTCGCTCTTTCTTGTACTGCTTCTGATTGTAAACATTCGTAAATTCAATTCCAGAAAAAATATATCGCATATATGTATAAGCTCCAATAAACCCAAAAACCATAACAAGTGTAAAAGCCAGATCAATTTTTCCTATATCAAACAAATAAATCTCTAGCCCTGCAAATATAAAAGCCCCAACAGCCAAAATAACCGCACTCTCTCCCAAAAAATAAAGAATTCGGGTCCGCTTGTATTCGTCATCAGGCAATAAATAATTTAAAAAAGAACGCATGTTAAAAACCCTCCCAAAATAGTTCATCCAACGTCTTCCCAAGCTCTTTGCAAATCGCGATGCATAAATTAAGACTTGGATTGTATTCTCCTTTTTCTATAAGGCCGATCGTTTGTCTTGTGGCCTTGACCCTGCTTGCAAGCTGCTCCTGGGTCCAACCCTTTTCCATTCTCGCTAACTTTATTTTATTTACCATGGAAATCCCTCTTTAGTAAGATATACATTACATATGTTATTTATATATTACATTAGTTAGATATATATTGCAATATGTGATAAATGAAACTTAATTGGGGGGCTCCCCCTCTATTCCCTACCTTATATTAGTTGCACAATCGAACCTTTACTGGAAGTTGATCCCCTACTTAGATTGCTTAATACTTCACGATTTTTTAAATTGGTAATTACTTCCAGTTAAGGTAGGATAAAAAAAGACCTGCCAGTTGAGATACTGACAAGCCTTTCTGTTTAATTTACTCTTCATTTCTCTCCAACCATTTTTCTCTCGCAAACGTATAATTACCTTCAAATCGTGTAAGCTCTTGATCTGCAAGTAGATAGGTAACTGGAAATAAACGATCAAGAAAATAGCGATCATGAGAGACAGTTATTATTGTTCCTTCAAACTGTTCTAGTGCCTCTTCAAGTACTTCCTTTGATTCGATATCCAAGTGATTGGTTGGTTCATCTAATAAGAGAAGATTATGTTTTTGGTACACAAGTTCTGCTAAGCGTAGCCGCATTCTTTCCCCACCACTCAGCTGCTTTACTCTTTTAAAAACACTTGGTCCGTAAAATAGAAAGGAGGCCAAAAACCCTCTAGCTTCTCCCTCTGATACTGCAACATGTTCACGGAATTCATCCAAAACCGTTCTATCGGCATCCATTTCTAGTGTGTGCTGAGAAAGGTAGCCAATGGAAAGATTGCTTCCTTGTTTCACCTCACCCTGATCAGCTTGCTCTTTACCACGGATTAACTCAAGCAATGTAGTTTTCCCTGCTCCATTTTCTCCGATCAGTGCTACCCTATCTCGAAAGCGTACTAAAAGAGATAAACCCTGAAATAAGCTCTTGTTCCCAAATTGCTTTGAAACGTTATCCAGCTTTATTACTTCTTTTCCACTTCGTTTCTCCATTTCGAAATCTAAATTCATCTTTTTCTGATCGATAATAGGTCGTTTTATAAGCGTAAGTCGTTCGAGAGCTTTCTCCATGCTTTTTGCCCGCCTATGTAACCCATCATTAGGAGGGTTAGCCTGGTTTGCCCATTCCTTTAGCCGTTTTATGGTTTCCTTCATTTTACGGATCTTTTTTTGTTGGTCTTCATATTGCTGGAATTCTCGCAACAGCCTCGATTCTCTTTCCTTCACAAATTGGGAATAATTCGTGTGATACTTAATAAGCTCTCCTTGATCCATTTCCAGAATCGACGTTATTGTTTCATCAAGAAAATAACGATCATGGGAAACGATAAGCACCGTCCCTTCATATTTTTGAATAAACGTGGTTAGCCATTCTATTGCTAAAAAGTCAAGGTGATTAGTTGGTTCATCTAGCAATAGGAGCTCTGGGGCTGCCAATAGCAGTTGAGCCAAGCCCACTTTCGTCTTCTCCCCACCGCTAAGCTCTGCCCATTTTTTATCCTCCAACTCAGCTATTTGCAATCCATTTAACGCCTGACGCACCTTGGCATCCATTTCGTACCCGCCATCCTGCTGAAATTGATCCAGTAAAGCACCATAGCTTTTCATATAACGTTCCAGCTTAACTGTATCTTTTTCCTCAACCATGTGTTGTTCTAATTTGTTCAATTTCTCTCGTACTATATTCAACTCTTCAAAGACATCATACAACAATGTTTGCACAGTCTGGGCATCATCTTTCACGGCAATTTGCTTTAATAGGCCTGTTTTAAGTCCTTTTTTCCACGAAATGACGCCGCTTTCCGGGTCAGTTTTCTTTGCTATTAAATTCAATAGGCTGGTTTTTCCTTCCCCATTTCTTCCAATAAGTCCAATTCGTTCATTTTGCTTAATTTCTACATTTATATTTTCAAAAATAGTATTTGCACCAATCACTTGGGTAACATTACGTAAGCTGCATAATATCATTTTATTTGCCTCCTGTTAAAGAGACACCCCTACCTCAATAGGTCATATTTTGCCCCAATGGATCAATTCTCAAATTCGATCTGCTTGCGCGAAAATATTCAGAAATATCCACGTTAAAAAAAGACGACAAAGAGCAACCGCTCCCTATCGTCTCATTTACGTAGCAGGTAGATGTCTCTTACTGGTTTTTTCCATTATTTTACTCCTAAAATAGACATACGTGTCCCTTGTGTAAAATTGATGGAAAAAAGCGCATAACAAATCCAAAGATATTCTCTAAATTTAGCCATGCTTCCAGTACGATTCATCTAACCCACCTCCTTAATTTATTCTATTTAAAGCATACTTCATAATAATCTAACGAGTCAAGGCATGATTCGATAGCTACTACTTTACCCCTCGTTCCAAACTATTTCACCTGAAAGGTTTAGATGGTCTATCTTTACATCAAAATGGTGCTTACTGTAGAAATGCTTTAATCGATTTACATGGCCGAAATCTCGTTCTACAATGTCTCCGGTAATGTATTGCATGTTTTCTTCTCTAGCCAATTCCTTCAAATGCTTCATAAGTACAGAGCCAAAGCCTTTATTTTGAACTCCTTTAATATCAGCAATATGGAGGGTTGAATCCCCGCGAAACTCCGCCTGTATGGCTGAATCCCAATCTCCGCGGAAAGGCTTTGTACATTCATGTAGCATTAGCTGACAATTCTCTTTACTTTTATCCGCATAAATGATCACCCATTGAGCTTCATTTGCCTGGTCAATACTAATAATCTCAGATCTCTTGGCAATTTCCTTCATGTTGCGCTGCATCCTGTGTAACTGTATCTCTAAGGAATCTAATTCTTCCTTTAGTTCCTCTTTGCCTTTTTCTTCCTCCAAAAATGCAGAATAAACCATATATATCACCTTTACTTATTAATAAGTTTCAAACACACAATTTGCTATTCTACAGGATATTCACCCCGCAATGCAAGTATCTGAAAATTATTTTTCGTAAAATTTACAATAGTACTTAAGACTTAGAAAAGTTTGCCGATATTAAAAATAAACGTTTTTTTCTGAAAACTGGGGGTCATGTTGTGAAACTAAAGAAAGCAAACCAACCAAAGAAAGTAAGAAATAATGCGAGTAATAACAAGAGCCAATCTAAATTACGTTATAAATTTGGCTGGCGTAATGTAAAAATCGGACGCAAATATATGACCGTCTTCTTTTTTACATTGCTTCTGTTTATTGCTTCGGCGTGTATTGTATTTTTCCTATTAACCAAGGGGCAAGATGATATTAGAGCGATTGAAAATAGCAGTTCACGGGTAAATGATATGGCTGACATGGCTTACCTTATTCAAGCAAAGGATGTGCAAATCGCTGACTATGTTCTCACAGAAAATGAAAAGTATATTGAGCAATTTAACCAATATCAGGAAGAATTCTCCGCTTTAGCAGAAAAGCTTGAACCCACCATGAAAACCGATGATCAGCGCAGTAATTTTAATGCCATTGTGAGTAACAATGAATCAAATGACCGGGCGTTTAAGGAAGAAATTATTCCTTCTATAGAAGAAGGTCAATCCATTATGGCAAATTCCCTGCGTGCCTACACGTCCAGGTTAAGAACAGAAACGATTGAGCATGTAGATGAACTGATTGCTATGATTAATGAGGATCAGCAAACCGCTGTTCAGAATGCCCAGTCTAGTATACAAAACAGCACAATAACCCTAGGGCTTGCCACCATTCTTGCAGCATTAATCGGCATTCCCTTAATGATCATCATTAGTAGAATTATTACGAAAAACCTGAAGAAAGTGGTAAAGGTAACGTATGAGGTTGCAAATGGAAATTTAAAAGTGTCAGATATGGATTACAGTGGTAAAGACGAGATTGGTCAATTAGCTGAATCTGTTAATAAGATGAAAGGGAATATCCACAATATTTTAGTGAAAGTTGCCGATGCTTCCAATTCAGTCTCCTCCAGAAGTGAAGTTCTTACACTATCTGCTAAAGAAGTTAGTGAAGGAAACACACAAATAGCCACTACAATGGAAGAGCTAACGACGGGTGCTGAAACGCAAGCCAACAGTGCTTCAGAGCTATCAGAAAACATGAATGACTTTGTTAAGAAAGTTGAGCTATCTGAGCAAAACGGTCAGGAATCTGTCAAAAATTCCAATCAAGTTCTGGAACTTACAAAAGAAGGTACTGCGCTAATGAATAAATCTGTAGCACAAATGAAGCAAATTGATACCATTGTTTCTACTTCAGTTGAAAAAGTTCAAGGGCTTGATAAGCAATCTAATGAAATTTCTCAGCTTGTTCTTGTCATTAAAGATATTGCCGATCAGACAAACCTCCTTTCATTGAATGCAGCAATAGAAGCCGCAAGAGCAGGAGAGCACGGGAAAGGATTCGCAGTCGTCGCTGATGAGGTACGAAAGCTTTCAGAACAAGTGGCAGAGTCAGTTGGAGAGATAACAAGGATTGTGCAACGTATTCAAGCTGAAACAACGGAAGTAGTTGGTTCGTTAAATGTAGGATATAAAGAGGTACAGCAAGGAACTAAGCAAATTGAAGAAACTGGCCAGAACTTTAACTCGATCGATCAATCCGTTACTGAAATGACCAAGAAGATATCGTTTATTTCCGAAAATCTAAGGGATATTTCTAAAAATAGTAAAGATATGAATCATTTAATTGAAGAAATAGCTTCCGTCTCTGAAGAATCAGCTGCTGGAGTAGAGCAGGCTGCAGCTTCTGCACAGGAAACATCCAGTTCCATGGAGGAAGTATCATACAGTGCAGATGAATTAGCCAAATTAGCAGAGCAATTAAATAAGGAACTAAAAGTATTTAAGCTGTAGACCTTATTTGTTTTCCAATTAGATGCTAGGAATGAGACCCTTTCTAGCACGCAAAAAGATGCCGAACGATCATTTAGACGATTGATCGCTCGGCATCTCCATTTTTCCCTATCCCTAATTATAGTTGCACTTAATTACCCTTCTCCAAGAAGCATGATGTGGTATGGTCCCAAACCATTCCTGTTGCTTGCATAAAGGCATAACAAATAGTTGGCCCGACAAATTTGAATCCTCGACGTTTCAAATCCTTACTCATCCGCTCTGATTCCTCGGTCACAGCAGGCACCTGTTCCATCGATTCCCAATGATTCACAATTGGTTTTCCACCGACAAACTGCCAGATATATGACTGGAAGCTACCAAACTCCTCTTTTACTTGTAAAAAGGCCTGGGCGTTTGTAATGACAGACCGAACTTTTAACTTGTTTCGGATAATTCCCTCATTTGCTAGCAGTTTCTCAACTTTCTCTTCACTATACTTGCTTACTATTTCGGGTTGAAAGTTGTCAAATGCCTTACGGTAATTGTCTCTTCTTTTTAATATGGTAATCCAGCTAAGCCCTGCCTGAGCACCCTCCAGGCAAAGCATCTCAAATAACTTTCGATCATCGGTTACTGGAACCCCCCACTCCTCATCATGATAGGCAATATAAAGGGGGTCGTCAGTTACCCATGCACAGCGTTCTTTTTCCATCCTACTCTTCCTTTGTTTCTATTTTATTTTCGTCATAAGAGATCCAATCACTAAAGCTTCCCGGGTATAGTTTTACATTTTCATAGCCTGCCATTTTCAATGCCAGTATATTGGGGCATGCTGATATACCTGAACCACATGAGACAATGACCTCAGTTTCCTCGGGAATAGCTGAAAAATGCTCTTGCAGTTCCCTATCCTTTTTCCATGCACCCCTATCATTTAGGACTCCCTTCCAAAAGTAATTTTTGGCACCTGGTATGTGTCCTGCTTTATGATAGAGTGGCTCAGTTTTTCCTAAGTATCTATCCATTTCTCGTGAATCAATTAATACGGCTGCATCTTTTTCAAGTTTTTGTTTCACTTCATCTATATTCACAGTTTGTTCTTCTCGCATCACAGGGTTAAACAGCTTGGAAGATATTACAGGCACCTTGTCGGTAACAGAACCACCTTGCCTAACCCATTCTTCATAACCACCATCGAGCACATAGGACCGTTCATGCCCAAGACAATGCAAGAGCCACCATAATCTAGCAGCAAACATGTCATTGGTCTGGTCATAGATCACAACACATGTTTCTTGATCAATTCCAATGTTACCTAGTTTTCTTGCAAGTTTTTCCATATCAGGGAGTGGATGCTTCCCACCATGCTTTGCTGCTTTACTGGAAAGATCCTTTTCCAAATCTAAATAAACTGCTCCAGGAAGGTGATCTTTTATATATTGCTTTCTTCCAGCCTCAGAATTTTTTAATTGGAAGCGCACATCTACGATAACAGTATTGTCATTATTATTCTCCAAGCGTTTTTTCAATCGCGGTACACTAATAATATAAGACATGTTTACCCCTCCAGTGGGTGATTTTTTAAAATAAACTTCTATCTAATTATGATTTATTCTAACGCAAGGCCATGTCAAATCCAACTGTTGCTTAAAAGTTTCCTTAAATAAGAAAATTCACGCTATGTTATATGCGGGATAAGAAACAATAAGGTATACTACCAATATATCTAAATTTTATAACAGGGGATGAATACAGTGAAGCAAGAATTAATAGATCGTTTAATTACGTATACAAAGATGGATACACAGTCTAATGAGCAGAATGAAGAAACGCCATCTACTCAAGGACAATTTGAATTGGCCAATCTGTTAGTAAAAGAGTTACAGGAAATTGGCATGATGGACGTGACGGTAGACGATAATGCATATGTGATGGCCACCCTTCCAGCAAACACGGATAAAGACCTTCCGACAATCGGATTTTTAGCTCACTTAGACACGGCAACAGATTTTACCGGAAAAAATGTAAATCCTCAACTAGTCGAAAATTATGATGGAAAGAACTTAACATTGAATGAAGCTTTGAATGTTGTACTGTCACCTGGTGAATTTCCGGAGCTCCCTTCCTATAAAGGGCACACCTTAATCACTACCGATGGCACCACATTGCTTGGGGCTGATAATAAAGCAGGAATTGCAGAAATCATGACAGCGATGAACCATTTGATCCAGCATCCAGAAATAAAGCATGGAAAGATCCGTGTAGCTTTTACACCAGATGAGGAAATTGGCAGAGGACCACATAAATTTGATGTAGAACGTTTTGATGCGGATTATGCGTACACGATTGATGGCGGTCCGCTTGGAGAATTACAGTATGAGAGCTTTAATGCTGCCGGCGCACGTGTTACCTTTTACGGAAATAGCGTTCATCCTGGAACAGCCAAGAATAAAATGGTGAATGCAGGAAAGATGGCTGCTTCGTTTATTAATAAATTTCCTGAGCACGAATCGCCTGAGTACACAGAGAATTACGAAGGGTTCTACCATTTAATTTCTGTTTCGGGAGATGTAGAAAAAACGGAAGTAAGCTACATTATCCGTGATTTTGATAAAGATAGCTTCGAGACCAAGAAGGAAACGTTCAAAAAATTTGCAGATGAAATAAAAGAAGCGTACGGAGAATCAAGGGTTAAACTGGAATTAAAAGACCAATATTACAACATGCGAGAGAAAATTGAGCCTGTAATGGAAATTGTAGATATTGCCCAGGAAGCAATGACAAATCTGAACATAGTCCCGATTATCCGACCAGTACGTGGTGGAACAGACGGCTCCCAGCTTTCCTACATGGGCCTACCTACACCAAATATTTTCACTGGAGGCGAAAACTTTCACGGCAAATTTGAATATATTTCTGTAGAAAATATGGAAAAGGCTACGAATGTTATTGTAGAAATATGTAAGTTGTATGAAGCAAAGCATAATTAGCCATCTAAACCCTGACTTTTAGTCTCGAGTCAGGGTTTTCTTCTTTTCTCTAATGAACAAAGAAAAGATGGACCCGAATCCCAGAATAGCTGCAAGCAAACAACAACTTACCATAAATCCAAATGCTTGATATAAAGGTACAGCGATCATAGGTCCAATGGTTGCCCCAACAAACAGGATAAACGCATAGAAAGAAGAAGCAGCCGCCCGCTCTGCGCCTCCCCATTCCCCAACAAGAAGCATCATGACCGGAAATGTTAGTGAGATCCCAGCCACAAACAAAATACTCATTACCGTTATCATAAGCGGATTTGAAAATAAGCCAACTCCACATAGCCCCCCTATACTGATAGCCAGACTACCTCTCAATATCCGAATGGCACCAAATTTCTCTACAAAATAACCTGAACACAAGGAAAGCAGCATTCCTATAAATCCAACTGAACGAATGAATAAAAGCTCTATGTCTGTTATATAGTATGGCGCAGCTTGTAAAGAACCCCCAAGAATCGTATACATCCCGATAAACGCTAAAAGAAGCACACTTGTAATTACATAGCAATACATAAGTTGTTTCACTTTTAAGAGCCTGATAACCGACTTCCAATACTGCTGTTTATAAATAGTGCTGGCTTGTTTCCTTTCTTTAGGCAATCCCCAAGTCATCATGAAAAAAATAAGTATATACAAAATGCCAAACACCAAAAAAATAGCCTGCCATTTGTAATAATAGTCCAGGATGGTTGCCATAACTTGGCCAAATATCCCAGCTGTAACGTACCCAAAACTAATATAACTAATCGCCGTAATACGCTGGCGCTCCGGATATGTTTGGAAGACATACGTTAAGGCATTTGGAGCAAATGATGCCGCAAAAAACCCCTGAAATGCTCTTAGTAGAAGCAATGTAGAATAATCCATCACGAGTCCACCCGCTAAGGTAATAATTCCTAGCGTCAATAAACCTGTTAGCATTGTACGTCTATTGCCAAAACGACTGCCGATCGGGCCAAACACTAAAAAACCCACCGCGTAGAAAAACGAAAAAACACTTGCGGCACCTGCAGCCTGCGTATGATTAATCTTTAAACTCTGCATTAACGGCTCTGTTAAAGGGGTCATTGTATAAACACTAGAGACAACAGTTAAGGCACATAAAAAAAGGATAGCCGTCATGGCAGCATATTTTTTCCGAGAAAGAATCATAGAAACCACCACACTCGTTCTGTTTTCTATAATTTATGCCTAAGATTACTACATGTTCCTATTCACCCTCCATGCAGTTGGGAAATATCTCTATTGTCCTTTCCTCCTAAAATATGAGAGAATAATAGATAGTTTTTGACCACATATGCTTAATACAATGTTCATATATCTAATCTATAACGAGGATTAACACTAGGGAGAGACAATCGATGAAAAAGAAATTAATTATAGCATTAGCAGTGCTTTTATTACTCATTTCTGGCTGTAGTACCTCCAATAACAACGAGGAATCACAGGAGCAGCCTAGCAGTTCACCGGATAAACAGGAAACACCTGTTGATAATGAAGAAACAGAAACGGACAAAGCACAACAGGAAGAAAAGATTACTGCACCAAAGGAAACCTTACAAAAAAAAGATGAGGGAAAAAACGTAACTTCTTTACAAAACGCACTCCGGGAAATTGGCTATAAGCTGTCAGAAGACGGGGTGTACGAAGAGGCTACCACATGGGCCATAACCGACCTGCAGCTTCAGTTTGAAAAGTTACAGGCTACTGGGGTGTATAATAAAGCTACTCAGAACGTTCTAAGCTCCTTGCTTGAAGACGCTGAGACTGATTTCCAACCTGGAAAAGCATTGCCAAAGCAGGCTGAGACTACGATGACTTCACATGGCACACCTGTTTTAAGCAATCCATATGACCAGCTGGCTATCGTCAATAAAGAATTCGCTTTGCCTGCTGACTATGTGCCGGAGGATCTCGTGACACCAAACGTCCGCTTCCCGTTCACCGAAGATCTCCCTAAAAAACAAATGCGCCAAGTTGCAGCTGATCATTTAGAGGAGCTTTTTGCAGCAGCAGACGAAGCAGGCCTTGATTTGTATGCACAATCTGGCTTTCGCTCCTATGACAGGCAAGATGCTATCTTCGCTAGCAACGCTGCCGAGCATGGTGAAGAGGCAGCGAATAATTTCAGTGCACGACCTGGAGAGAGCGAGCACCAGACAGGGTTGGCAATGGATGTAACAAGCCCTGAAGTCAACTTTCAATTGAACACCGATTTTGGTGAAACAGATGAAGGCAAATGGGTAGAAGAGCATGCAGCCGAATATGGTTTTATTATCCGTTATCCAAAAGGAAAAGAAACCATTACGCAATACCAGTATGAGCCTTGGCATCTCCGTTATGTCGGAGAAGAAACAGCAAAGGAAATGATGAAAGAGGGCATTACGTTAGAAGAATATTTCGCAGAGTAATTTTGCAGCCTGTTCTTATGGAACAGGTTTTTTATATGCAGAAAAAATGGCTGTTTTCTTAAGGAAAAAGTAATGATGTCGACTTATGTAAGGACAGATGGAGGAGCTTATTAGAAAAGGCACTTAACTAATGTCCGCTGCCCTTTCTCTTTCCACCTGATCGATCTGTCTGTCCAATTGGCGAATTCTTTCCAACGCGGCATCCCTATCTATTTTTTTATAATGATGATTGCCGCCAGCTTCTTCATCGGCTTCATCAGCCATATTTACGACCTGTTGTAATGGTTTCAGCTGAAGATCGCCTTCTGGTAGATAGGAGTCTGTATGGAGTAAAATCGCTACCGCTATTTCTTTTGCCGCCATCCGATCTTCCCCAATTCTAATCAGCAATTTATGCGCCCGGCTTGCACCTTTTATCGCATGGATATCATTTTCCTTGTAAAGATCATAATCCCACTCTCCATCTCGATACCATGTGTAATGCCCTACATCGTGTAACAGCGCGGCCTTTGTGGCATGATCTGTATTGACATTGTATTTTTTGGCAAACCTAAAGGCATATTCTGCGACAGAGATCGCATGTGCCACGCCTGAACGTTTTAAATACTTTTGGGTAATGGGATGGTTAAATACTTCTTCCAAAGTTACTTTTCTCATAGCTCTCGCTCCTTCCTTAAAAATATTTTTATGAATATAGCATTATTTCCGTGTATTTGCAATAGATTATTTACCTACTTTTCGCCATTTTAAACACCGTTTCCGCAAAATGATTACTTTTGAGTGTTTTTGATTGTTTGTGGTTGATTTTTGCAATCGTTTACTTTATAATTTGAATGACTCAAACGTAATGGAGTGATTCATATGTTAACCACGGAAAGACAATCCATTATCGTAGACCTTCTAAAAGAAAAGCAGACGGTTACCATACAGGATATGATTGAAGCTACAGAGGCTTCGGAATCAACCATTCGCCGTGATTTAACGGAAATGGAGAAGAAAAAGTTACTAAAAAGAATTCATGGTGGCGCGACATGGACGGAACAAAAGATCCGGGAAATGAGCGTTTTAGAAAAATCAACCAAAAACCTTCAAGATAAAAAACGAATTGCTCAATACGCTGCCTCACTAGTCGAAGAAGGAGATTGTGTTTTTCTTGATGCAGGTACAACCACCTACCAAATGATTCCTTATTTAAAACATAAAGATGTAGTGGTCGTCACGAACGGTCTTAACCTGGTTGAGCGTTTAATGGAACATGAAATCACTGCATATTTAACAGGTGGCAAAATGAAGGCCAAAACAAGTGCGGTTGTTGGGACACAGACAATTAATTCAATTAAGAGTTATCGCTTTGATAAATGCTTTCTTGGCGTAAACGGCTTCGACATAACATACGGCTATACAACACCGGACCCAGAGGAAGCTAGCATTAAGCAGACTGCACGAAGTTACGCACTAAAAGCATACGCGCTGGCTGATCCTTCTAAGGCAGGTAAGGTTAACTTTGCAAAAATTTGCGAGCTAAATGAAGCTACCTTAATCACAGGCTCCTTGCCTAAAGAAATACTACAAAAACTAGACGCAATGAAAACTATAGAGGTGATTCAAACATGATCTACACTTGCACCATGACACCGTCGATTGATTACACAACCTATCTCCCTTCTTTTCGAGGCGGAGAACTAAATCGAACAAATGAAGTTTATTACTACCCTGGAGGAAAAGGGATTAACGTTTCACGTGTCCTTCAACGACTAGGAGTCGAGACAACGGCTACCGGTTTTATCGGTGGGTTTACTGGAGAATATGTAAAGGACTTTCTTAAACAGGAAGGCGTCCAAACAGACTTCATCGAGACAAATGACATTACCCGGATTAATGTGAAAATTAAAGCCGACCAAGAGTCAGAGTTAAATGGACCTGGCCCCGACATAAATGAAGCCCAGCTCGCACAATTAACTGCTAAGCTTAACTCTCTTACAAGTAAAGACTGGTTTGTCCTGGCTGGAAGCCTGCCAAAATCCATCAGCATGGAAACGTACCGTGAGATGTTGGCAACATGCCGGGAAAATGGTGTACCTTTCGCGCTCGATACCTCAGGGCCCGCTCTAAAAGAGCTGTTACAAGAAAAACCCTTTTTAATCAAACCTAATGAGCATGAGCTTGGTGAACTTTTCGATGTCACCATAAACACCAAGGAAGAAGCAATCGTGTATGCGAAAAACCTTGTCGAAAGCGGTATTCAGCATGTGATTGTGTCCATGGGCGGAGCGGGTGCCATTTTGGTAAGTAAGGATCACGTATTAGCCGCTACGGCACCTAAAGGGCAAGCAGTCAATACAGTTGGCGCAGGAGACTCACTTGTTTCCGGCTTCCTGGCTGCTTTTGCAAAAGACAACGACCCAGTTGCTGCCTTTAAATACAGCGTGGCAACAGGAAGTGCCACCGCTTTTACCACAGATTTATGTGAAAAAGCAGACGTAGAACAACTGGTAGATAAAGTTAAAATAGAAACACTGGAATGGAAGTGACGAACATGAAAATAACAGAGCTACTAAAACAAGAAACTATCATTCTTGATCTGCAGGCAAAAACGAAAGAAAATGTCTTAACAGAGCTCATTGACCAGCTTGATCGTGCTGGAAAATTGGCTGACAAACAAAAATTCACTGAAGGAATTCTTGGTAGAGAAGAACAGAGCACAACAGGTATTGGAGAAGGTATTGCTATCCCTCATGCTAAATCGGCAGCTGTGAAAGTACCATCTATTGCCTTCGGACGATCCACAGAAGGAATTGATTATGATTCACTGGATGGTCAGCCTGCTCATCTTTTCTTTATGATTGCAGCAAGTGATGGGGCAAACAACGCTCACTTAGAAGCACTTTCTCGCTTATCTACTTTCTTAATGGATGAAAAATTCCGTGGCAAAATCTACGATGCTACTTCAGTGGAACAAATACTGGAGGCAGTTAACCAAAAGGAAGCAGAGCTTGAAGAACCGGAGCAACCTATTACTGAAGCTCCTGCAGACTCTAAAAAAATTCTTGCTGTAACGGCTTGCCCTACCGGAATTGCCCATACGTATATGGCGGCTGAAAAGCTAAATGAAACAGCAAAAGAGATGGGCATTAACATTAAAGTAGAAACAAATGGTTCGAGTGGTGTCAAAAACCGCTTAACAGATCAAGAAATAGAAGAAGCGGACGCAATCATTGTTGCCGCTGATACAAAAGTGGAAATGGCTCGTTTTAACGGAAAACATGTGATTCAGACACCTGTTGGAAAAGCCCTACATGAATCTGAAAGCTTACTTACAAGAGCTGCGAAACAAGATGCTCCCGTATATAAACATGAGGGCGGAAAAGATGAATCGTCCGAAAAAGGTGGGAAAAGCGGATTCTATAAACACCTTATGAATGGTGTATCCAACATGCTTCCATTCGTAGTTGGTGGAGGGATCTTGATTGCCCTTTCCTTCTTCTGGGGCGTGGAGTCAAGTGACCCAACTAGTGATGAATATAATGCATTTGCTGCGATGTTAAATGCAATTGGCGGTGACAAAGCATTCTTCTTGATGGTGCCAGTACTTGCCGGATTTATCGCGTCAAGTATAGCTGAGCGTCCGGGATTTGCTCCAGGTATGGTCGGCGGTCTAATTGCAGTCACGGTATCAGGAGCTGAGGGTGCTGATGGAGGCTCTGGTTTCCTCGGTGGACTGATCGCTGGTTTCCTTGCAGGTTATGTAACACTATTTGTTAAAAAGGCATTCTCCAAATTGCCTGATGCTTTAGAAGGCTTGAAACCTGTTCTATTCTTCCCGTTATTCAGTATTGCAATAACTGGGATCATTATGATGTTGATCAATCCGCCACTTACCCAGGTCTACACTGGTATATCTTCCTTCCTAGAGGGAATGGGTGGAACAAACCAAGTGCTCGTCGGTATTATATTAGGCGCGATGATGGGCTTTGACCTTGGTGGCCCAATTAATAAAGCTGCCTATACATTTGGTATTGCCATGCTTGATGCTGGTAACTATTCATTTATCGCAACCGTAATGGCAGCAGGTATGGTTCCTCCACTAGGAATGGCGATTGCCACTACGTTGTTTAAAAACAAATTTACGAAGCAAGAACGAGAAGCTGGTAAGACTGCATACGTGTTAGGCGCCTGCTTTATTACAGAAGGTGTGATCCCATTTGCAGCTGCTGACCCAGCTCGTGTTATTCCATCAGTAATGGCTGGTGGAGCGGTAACTGGTGCTTTAACGATGCTGTTTGATATCGGGCTTCGCGCTCCACACGGAGGAGTATTCGTAATTGGACTTGTTGAAGGCGGGTTGGCGAAAGGATTACTTTACTTACTTGCGATTATAGCTGGTGCGGTAGTAGCTGCATTGGTTGCAGGTGTGTTGAAGAAAAGAATAGCTTAAAAAAGAGGCTCACATGTTTATAAAGACATGTGAGCCTCTTTACTATGCTGACCCTTATTTTTTTGCGTAGTCAATAACTCAACTTTCACGTTAAGAAAATAAAGTCCCCACCCTGTTTGAAGGCTTTGAAGTAATAAGAAATTATCCCTGCCACTAGGACTCTCTTTTACGTCAGTTAATCGCCGAGAAAGCTAGTTTTATGATAAAGTGAAACTTCACTTAGTGGGGGGTTCCCTTCCTGTGGGGTCTCGCCGACCTCTTATTTCCCACTGGAGTCTACGTATATGCAATCTGCTAATAGTAGTAGATATGGCCGTTATCAGCCACGATTTTTATGAGGACATAGTGATATTTCGTATAAAAAGCATACGATATGAAACCATATGGAACATCTTCATTAGCTTCCTAGAAAGCAAGCTGCCTGACTCCTGTAGGAAAAGCAAGTGATCGAAGGCCCCACTTCATTTCCTGATGTACGAACAATCCCTATTGGTGCACTACTTTCCTTTTCCTACTCATACGTAATTTTCATATCTCCGTACTTGATCCAGCCTTTTTTCCGAAACAATTCTGAGACAAAAAGACTGATTAGTGCTGGGGCAATAAAATGTAGTAACAACACTCCCAAAAGAACAGTGGCAGAAAAGCCCATTGATTCAAATGTCATGATCTGTCCAACTAAACCACTTGTACCCATTCCAGCACCAGAAGCATTATTGGTCATCTCTAGCCATACAGTCGCGATAGGAGCCAAGATAATAGCGGCAATTGTAGGCGGCAAAAGGATAATTGGCTTTCTAATGATATTCGCTACCTGTAGCATGGAGGTCCCTATTCCTTGTGCAATAAATCCACCAAAGCCATTTTCTCTGTAGCTCGCGATAGCAAAACCAATCATATGGGCCGCACAACCAATTGTGGCTGCTCCAGCTGCCAGTCCATCTAAGGACAACATTATGGCAATAGCTGCAGAAGATATTGGCGCCGTTAAAGCAAACCCCATCAAAACCGCTACCAAGATGCCCATAATAAAAGGCTGCTGTGTCGTTGCCCAGTTAATTACTTCACCAAAGCCAATCATAAAAGCGTTTATGGGTGGACCGATAAAGGATCCGACAATAAAGCCTGCAAGAATGGTTACAAAGGGCGTTACAATAATATCTACTCTTGTTTCCTTATAAACAATCTTCCCTATCTCTGTAGCTAATAAAGCAGCCACATAGCTTCCTGCTGGGCCTCCAAGCTCTGCACCATAAGCACCTGCAAACAACACAGAAAACAAAACAAGCGGTGGAGCCTTAAGTCCATAGGCAATGGCAACCCCTATTGCTCCACCCATAATTTTCGTATCCATAGCAAAGCTACCCATCTCTACCATTGATGCACCGAGACCTGGTGCAATTCCACTAACAAGCTCTTCGCCCAAGGTTTTAATAATTAGTCCTATAATTAAAGATGCAAATAACCCTAATGCCATATAGCTTAATGCGGTTATGAGGTATTCCTTAATAGATAGTGAAACCCCTTTTCTAGCTAAGAAATCTTTCATTCTTTCACCCCTCTAACATTGTGAAGAAAATCACATTCAAATAAATAGAAAGCACTTTCTTCTTTCTTATTATCACGTCAGGCTAACTATTTTTCAAGTCTTACTTTCTCCCCCTCCAACTAGAGGTGCAGTTGCTTTTCCTATTTTTATCCGATACAATTAAATGAAAACTATTATCAATTGCGCGTAAATAGAATCAGGAGGCATATTATGGATTCGACAGATAAAAAAACCGCTCTAGCAAAAGCGATTCGGGAGCGCCGTTCCGTGAAAAAAGGCTATAATGATAAACCTGTAACAGAAGAAGTTATCTTGGACCTATTAGAAGATGCAGTCTGGGCTCCAACTCATGGAATGCGGCAACCATGGCGTTTTATCTTTGTAGGACCTAAAAAGCTTGGAAGTTTTGCTAAGAAAGTAGCTTCTACCTACCCTGAAGAAAGACAGCAAAATCGTGAAGATTACCTCAACGAACCGAACGCCATACTTGTTGTCGTAATGGACGAACCTGAAATACCAAAGCAATGGGAAGAAAATTATGGTGCTGTAGCGTCCATGATTCAAAATTTCTGGTTGCTTGCATGGGAAAATCAGCTCGGTGCCGTTTGGAAAACCAACCCCCACATTTATGACCCGAAAGTTAAAAAAATACTGGATATTGCCGAAGAGGAAAAGATTGTTGGATTCATTCATTTAGGCTATTTCGATGAACAACCTGCTGAAAAAGAGCGCATGCCGGTTGCTTATAAATTTAGTCGTTTTGAAGGTTAAATACTCAAGGCAACGCGTCTAATATGCCACAGGAACAATGGCACCAGAGAGTAGGAGTCTCTCCCCTTCTCTGGTGCCATTTAACTGATCTTTCATTTGGTGGTGATTAACATAATCGCTCTCTTATTCGTTTGTTTAGTTGGATCTTCTATACTCTCAAGTTTATTTTACTTTCTATTTTTGTTTACGCATTTTAGCTTTCTGGCATTTATGATTATTTCTATCATTTATTTTTTATGTTATCTATTTTTTGCTGTACCAGTTCAGTTATGGTTACGGAAAAGGCCTAAACGATTTTCTGTTAAATATCTTTTGACTTATTTTTCGGTGGCCTTCCTCGTAATAGTAATATTATTCTTAATGCATGATAACCCTGATTTTGCTTCAGCATTTCTATTATCTTCTTACCATGCTTTTGTTTTTTGGTTACTGGATTCGATTATTTTGAAGGATAAGATGCTAAACATACCTTCTTAAGTTTCTTATCTTTTCAACCTTATTCCCACACTGTGCTCTTCAGCTGCTGATCTCCTACATGTCGTTCGATCGCTAAATCTATTAAAGCTGTAATGAGCTCAGGGTATGCAAGGCCGCTCACTTCCCATAGCTTAGGGTACATACTTATTTTCGTAAAACCTGGCAAGGTGTTAACTTCATTTACAATGATTTTCCCTTCTTGGGTTAAGAAGAAATCCACTCTAGCAAGTCCTTCACACTGCAAGGCCTTAAATGCGTCGATAGCTGTTGCCTTTATTTCAGCAGCAACTTCATCATCGAGCTTTGCTGGTATAGACAGTTCTGCACCATTTTCATCGATATATTTTGATTCGTACGAGTAGAAATCACTTTGTGGAAGTATTTCTCCTAACTCTGACGCTTTCGGGGAATCATTACCGAGAACCGCGCATTCAATCTCACGACCATGAATCATTTCCTCTACGATAATTTTATGATCATATTGAAAAGCTGCTTCTACGCCGGCCAAGAATTCCACTTTAGTAGAAGCCTTTGTCACTCCTACTGAAGATCCCTGATTAGCTGGCTTAATAAAAAGTGGTGTCCCGATAGTTTCTACTATCTCTTCAAAAGAGATGCTTGCTTTATTCGCCCTAGTAAAGGAAAAGCCTTTCGCAACCTCTACCCCAGCATCCTTAAGCACTATTTTCGCTATTGCCTTATCCATACAAATGGCAGATGAGAGAACATTTGGTCCGACGTAAGGAAGGTTGGCCAGCTTTAACATCCCTTGCAAACTACCATCTTCACCCAAAGTTCCATGAACAATTGGAAAAATGACATCAAGCTGCTCTAAAGGGGTGGCATCCCCTGCTTTCACTAGCTGTTCCATGTCTTTACCTGGTACAATCGCAACCGATTCATTTGATTTATTTAACTCGATTAGTTTCGGGTTTTCTTCATTCAGTAAATAAGAAGAAGCATCATTTAAATGCCAATTCCCCTGTTTATCGATGCCAATTAATACAACTTCATACATTTCTTTATTAATAGCATCAGCTATGTTTTTCGCAGATTGCAAGGATACTTCATGCTCTGCGGATTTCCCTCCGAAAATAATTCCAACCTTCTTTTTCCCCATTTCCTAACATCCTTCCATTGATATATAGTTTTACCATATCACAAGAGAGCTTGGAAGAACTAGATTCCCCACACGAAATTTTTTTACACAAAACATCTTGACTTTTATCCCTTTATCTTTTATCATTATTTTCAATCAACTTAATCGAATGAGCGTTGAAGAAGATAGTAACCTATTTTGAACACTTGCAGAGAGCTGATGGTTGGTGAGAATCAGTGTGAACAATTAGGTGAATGGGCTTCTGAGCTTCCAAACCGAACCAGTATGCAGTAGGCTTTGGCGAACAGGTCTCATCGTTACACGAGACGAATATTGGGCGAATAATGCCCGATGTTGCTAAAGTGAGCTGTATTTCAGCTAATAAAGGTGGTACCACGGTCCCTCGTCCTTTTCGGATGAGGGACCTTTTTGTTTTCATAGGAAATTATAAAATCTGGTTGCTGTGGATAACGAAACAACTGAACCAGCCACGTCCAGCTCCAGCGCCCAGAGACTAGCGCGACTTCCCTCACCTCCGTACGATAAGTCAACATCAGCTTCCTACGGTCGCTGTGTTTCCTTTATCTCCTGCGGCTCAGTCCAGTCCGTACGTCTCTAAACGGGCGCTTGCGCTTTTGATCTTTCTAAAATTAAATATGTAAATCGTTTATGTAAGAGAAGTAGGTATACTAAAGTCGTTCCAGAGAGCTGGGAATGGTGGGATCCAGTACGAACAAGTATGCTGAATGGACTTACAAGAGGTTTTCTGAACATGATTAAGTAGGAAAACACGGAGTTCCGCCGTTACACGGATAGGATATCGATGCCCGATTAGGGTTTCCGTATCTGAACAAGATGAAAAGAGATTCGTTCTCTTGTCAAAATGAGGTGGCACCGCGGTCACAATCGTCCTCTATAAACGCAAAGTTTTTGCGCTTATAGGGGATTTTTTTATGGATTTTATAAAACAAGCAGAGGAGATGATGGTGGAAATGACAAAAATCGAACAGCAAGTGAGCTATAGCTATTTAAAAATAAATGCTGATACGCATACACCGATTTCTATTTTTCAACGACTGCACGGGACAAAGAAGATGCTGTTGGAAAGTTCTTTCAAGCATGAAAAGAAGGGAAGGTACTCCTACATTGCCTGCAGTCCCTATAAAGAGCTCGTCGGCCATAACGATACCACAGTGATCAAACAAGAAAATTCCCCAGATGAGGAAGTTTCGCAGGAGGCACTTACTTATTTGAAGGAAAACCTTCCTAACCTTAAAGCAAACCTACCTGTCCCCTTTCAAGGTGGCGCAGTTGGTTACATCGCCTATGATGCGATACGTCAGTTTGAAACAATAGGAGGTCCATTAAACGATGAGCTAGAGATGCCGGACATTCATCTCATGCTTTATAAAACAATCATTGCATTCGATCATCGAAACGAAGAGATTTATTTGATCGCCATGAATCCTGATCAGGAATCAGAGTACGTGTTGAACGCGAGGCTTGAAGACTTAAGGAAATTTTTAAGTGGTCCTTTTCAAGACCTGGGGATAGATCAACAGACTATCAACTTTCAACCAGAAATCTCTCAGGATAATTTTGAAGAAAAGGTTAGAATCGCCAAACAACATATTGAACAGGGTGATATTTTCCAAGTTGTCCTATCCCAGCGCATGAAAGCAACAATAAATGGCGACCCCTTTTCCTTTTATCGCAAATTGCGTAAAGCAAACCCGTCGCCATATATGTTTTATATCGACTTTTCCGAGTACGTCCTGCTAGGCGCTTCACCTGAAAGTTTAATTCAAACAAGCGGAAATGAAATTCTGACAAACCCGATAGCAGGCACGAGACCAAGAGGAACAACAACCGAAGAAGATCAGGAATTGATGGAGGACCTACTTCGAGACGAAAAGGAAATTGCGGAACATCGCATGCTCCTTGATCTCGGACGAAACGACTTAGGACGTGTTTGTGAAATAGGAAGTATCACACTCCCTACCTTTATGAAGGTTGAGAAATACCAGCATGTCATGCATATCGTTTCCGAAGTAAAAGGGACATTAAAGCAGGACTTATCCAGCATTGACGCGCTTATCTCTTGTTTACCAGCAGGCACCGTTTCTGGAGCACCGAAGATTCGTGCCATGCAAATTATCAACCAATTGGAAGAAACGAAACGTGGCGTTTATGCAGGTGGGGTTGGCTATATTGGTTTTAACCAAGACATGAATATCGCGCTCGCTATCAGATCCCTTGTTGTGAAGAACGAGGTAGCTTATTTGCAGACAGGTGCAGGGATTGTACACGACTCCATTCCAGAAAACGAATATGCGGAGACATTAAACAAAGCAAAATCACTTATGGAGGTGGCCAATATTGATCTTGTTACTGGATAACTATGATTCTTTTACGTACAACATTTTTCAATATGTATCCGAAGCGGGCAAAGAAGTATTTGTGAGACGTAATGATGACATTACGATTCAAGAAGTAGAGCGTTTGGAACCAGAGGCGATTATTATTTCTCCGGGCCCTGGTCTCCCGGTAGAATCAGGCATCTGCCTTGAACTTGTAACCCATTTCCACCGAGACATTCCGATTCTAGGTATCTGCCTAGGCCAACAGGTGATTGCAGAAGCACTTGGCGGCACCTTAAGACAGGCCAAACAGTTGAAGCATGGCAAAACATCGCTTATCACACATAAGTCATCTGGACTGTTTCGTTATCTAAGTCAGCCACTTGAGGTCATGCGCTACCATTCCTATGTGGTGGAGAAAGATACATTGCCACCTTCATTGGAAGTGATGGCAGAATCCTTGGAAGACGGAGAGATTATGGCAATCCAACATAACACCCTTCCCCTATATGGCGTGCAATTCCATCCCGAATCGATTGGCACGATAGAGGGAAGGAAAATTATCCGCAATTTTTTAGAGGAAATAAGAGAGGAGTTTTCTTATGAAGAAATATCTAGAGAAACTAATTAACCAAGAAAATTTAACGACTGATGAGGTTCAGGCGCTTATGAATTCCTGTATCCAAGGTGACGTGTCAGATTCTGAGATTGCCTCCTTCCTGACAGCATTGCGGGTAAAAGGTGAAACACCAGAGGAAATAGCTGGAATGGCTGAAGTGATCCGGATCCACTCGACCTTTCACGGAACACGTATAGCAAATGTTATGGACAATTGTGGCACAGGCGGAGACCAATCCAACAGTTTTAACATTAGTACCACGGCAGCATTTGTTATTGCTGGTGCTGGCATCCCTGTCGCCAAGCATGGGAACCGGAGCATTTCGAGCAAAACAGGCAGTGCGGATGTATTGGAGCATTTAGGGGTTTCTCTTTCCTTTTCCAAAGAGCATGTAGAAGAAATGCTCGTGGAAAACAATATTGCCTTTCTCTTTGCCCCACATGTACACGCGGGATTAAAGCCTTTTATGAAAGTTCGTAAAGACCTTGGACTTCCAACTGTATTTAATGTGATTGGCCCACTAACAAACCCTGTTCAGCTTGACTCACAGTTACTCGGTGTCTATCGCAGGGACCTACTTCCCATGTTGGCAGAAGCTTTAAACAAACTCGGGCGTCGCAGAGCGCTTGTAATAAACGGGGCCGGCTATATGGATGAAGCATCGCTTGCTGGCGAAAATCACCTCGTGCTACTGGAAGATGGCGCCATTAAACCGTTCACCCTTCATCCAGAGGAAGTCGGACTTTCCGTCGTTCCAAACGAAAAAATCCAAGGTGGCAGTGCTGCCGACAATGCGAATATAACCAAACGTGTGCTGAACGGAGAGCCTGGACCTTATTTGGGTACAGTTTTACTTAATGCTGGTCTAGGTATTTATGCAAACGGAGCTGCTGGCACGATCCGTGAATCTGTTGATCTAGCAAGAGAAAGTATTCAATCAGGAGCAGCCCTAAACTGTCTTGAAAATTTGGTTCAATATAGCAGAAAACATACAAGTGAGGTGGTCTCATGACAATTTTAGAAAAAATCATAGCCCAAAAAGAAAAAGAAGTAGCTATATTGCTAAATCAAACGTTTGATCAAGTGCCTTCCCCAAGGCAGGTTACACCATTAAGCGAATCTCTCCTTACTTCTGATCGCCTCGGGGTAATTGCGGAAATAAAACGTTCCTCCCCTTCAAAAGGAGATATATCACTGGTCGTGGATCCTGTTTCCCAGGCAAAACAATATGAAGCAAATGGCGCGACTGCCATCTCTGTACTGACAGACAAGACATTTTTCAACGGATCTATGGAAGACCTTCAGGCAGTAAGTAGTGCTGTGAACCTCCCTGTTTTGTGTAAGGATTTCATTATTCACCCTGTGCAAATTGACCAGGCAAAAGCGGCCGGGGCGACTATCATTCTACTTATCGTAGCAGCCCTAAGCGAGAAACAGCTTCACGAACTCTTTAACTACGCTAAAAAGCAGAATCTCGAAGTGCTCTGTGAGGTGCATGATGCAAAAGAAATGGAAATTGCAAACAATCTGAACCCTGATTTAATTGGCATCAATAATCGTAATTTAAAAACCTTTGAAGTAGATCTTCACACAACAGAGCAATTAGCCAAGCTCGCCAATCCAGGTTCCATTTTAGTTAGTGAAAGTGGGATGAAGACAAATGCAGATGCGCAGGTAGCGTCAACAGCCGGAGCTCAAGCCATTCTTGTTGGGGAGACATTAATGCGGTCCGAAGATCTGGCAGCGACATTACAATCCTTACGGGTCTCTAAACCAAAGGGGAGTCTAAACAATGCTCGTTAAAATTTGCGGAATCCAGACAGAACAAGCTGCAAAAGCAGCGGTAGAAGCAGGAGCTGACTTTATCGGTTTTGTGTTTGCAGATAGCAAAAGAAAGATTAGCCCTAAGAACGCTGCCTTGATTGGAAGTCACCTCCCCCCTTCTGTTAAAAAGGTTGGTGTGTTTGTAAACGAAACAAAAGAAACGATAGAGAAGATTGCGAGTGTTGCTAACCTAGATTACGTTCAACTACATGGAGACGAACCTGCTTCACTTGCTAAAGCACTATCCTATCAAGTTATTAAAGCTTTCTCTATCGGTAGTGTCGATGTAGAAACGCTGAAATATTATCCTTGTGACTATTATTTACTAGACAGCCCTGTTGGTAAATTCCGCGGGGGTAATGGCAAAACCTTCGATTGGAGCCTAATCGAAAAATTAACCTTTAAGCCTGCCAACTTCATTCTTGCAGGTGGGCTGACACCAGACAATGTGAACCAGGCTATACAGGAGGCGAACCCGCTTGGTGTTGATGTATCCAGCGGTGTGGAAACGGCAGGCGAAAAAGATAGTAAAAAAATACAGGAATTCATTATAAACGCGAAGCGAAAGGAAGCGATCAAATGACAACCTATACGATGCCCGATGAAAAAGGAAGATACGGAAACTTTGGTGGAAGGTTTGTACCAGAACTCCTCATGCCAGCACTCCTTGAATTAGAAGCTGTCTATGAGGAAGCAAAACAGGATCCAGCATTCCAAGAAAGCCTGGATTATTACTTGAAGCAATACATTGGCAGGGAAACCCCTCTATACTTTGCCGAACATTTAACCCGTAAACTGGCAGGTCCGCAGATTTATTTAAAGCGAGAGGACCTTAACCATACAGGTGCCCATAAGATTAATAATACAATCGGTCAGGCCCTACTGACAAAACGGATGGGGAAACGAAAGGTTGTTGCCGAAACAGGAGCTGGTCAGCACGGTGTTGCGACTGCGACGGTTTGCGCCCTCCTGGACCTTGATTGCATTGTATTTATGGGCGAAGAAGATATTCGCAGGCAAAAACTGAACGTGTTTCGCATGGAGCTGCTCGGGGCGGAAGTTCGCAGTGTTTCGCAGGGTAGCGGCACCTTAAAAGATGCTGTCAATGAAGCATTGCGCTACTGGGTAAATAATGTGCAGGATACTCATTATATCCTCGGTTCTGTTGTTGGGCCACATCCTTTCCCGCAAATTGTCCGTGATTTACAGTCGGTTATTGGCAACGAAACCAAACAGCAAATCGTGGAGCAATCCGGTTCCATGCCAGATGCGGTCATTGCCTGTGTAGGCGGTGGGAGCAATGCGATGGGAATGTTCTACCCATTTGTTGAAGATAACGAGGTGAAGCTTTATGGCGTAGAGGCTGGCGGAGCTGGGCTGGATACAAAGCAACATGCTGCAACCCTTTCAGGTGGTAGTGTTGGCATCCTTCATGGCACCATGACACATTTACTCCAGGACGACCATGGCCAAATCGAAGAAGCCTTCTCCATCTCGGCTGGTCTTGATTATCCAGGCGTGGGCCCTGAGCATAGCCATTTACATGAAACGAAACGGGTGACCTATGCATCCATCACGGATGACGAAGCTTTAGAGGCATTTCAGCTCTTATCGAAAACAGAAGGAATCATTCCAGCATTAGAAAGTGCGCATGCTGTGGCGTATGCTTTGAAGCTCGCTACAGAAATGAGTCGACAGGAAAAGTTGGTCATCTGCCTTTCCGGTCGTGGTGATAAAGATGTGGAGCAGGTAAAAAACACATTGGAGGGAAATTAAATGGGAAAAGCAAAAATGGAGAGCTATTTTAACCAAAAGCAAGCGAATGACGAAAAGCTATTCGTACCGTATATTATGGCAGGAGATGTAGGCCTCGATGTACTAAATGAGCGGATACTATTTCTGCAAAATTGCGGTGCAGCAGCAATTGAAATAGGCATTCCCTTCTCTGATCCCGTGGCCGACGGACCGACCATTCAAGCTGCAGGATTACGGGCATTGGAAAACGGCACGACCCTTTCCAGTGTGCTACAAACATTACAAACGGGCAAAAACGAAAGAAATGTTCCCATTATCTTAATGACCTATATAAATCCTATTTACCGTTATGGTATAACATCCTTTGCCCAAGATTGTGCTGAGGCTGAGGTTGATGGTGTGATTGTACCAGATATTCCAATGGAGGAAGAGAATTTCCTTGCAGACGAATTTCATGCATCCTCCTTAGCCTTTATTAGACTGGCCTCCCTCACAAGTACAGAAGATAGACTAAAAGAAATTGCTAAACGATCAGAAGGGTTCCTATATGCTGTTTCGGTAACCGGCACAACAGGTGCTCGCGAAGCATATGTGAAAGAAGTAAAAGCCTATTTGGAGATGCTTAAATCCTACAGTTCAGTACCTGTATTAGCAGGGTTTGGGATTTCTACTGCCGAGCAGGCACAAACATTAAGCAGTTATTGTGATGGTGTGATTGTTGGTAGTACGATTGTTGACCTTTTCCATCATGGGGACATTGAGGGAGTTAAGAACTTAATTGAACACAGCGCCCAGCCTACAACGACCAGTTAATAGCTATAAATATTGCCCCTTAACTTTTGGATTAAGGGGCAATATACTAGGCAACCTTCTTATTATTTCCCACGTCTTTTTAAAGCATCTTCATATTCTTGTTTGGTCAGCTCCCCATTTTCGTAGCGTTCTTTCAAGATATGAAGTGAATCTTTAGGCTTTGCTTTCCTGTTACGAGATAAAATAATGAAAATGACGATAAGAACAATGATAGTAAGCGTAATGCGTACATACGGCTCTGTAAAATAACCGAGCATCATAACCACTCCTTCTCTTACTACATTGCCCTGATTTTTAAATTTTACACACCTTTAAACCAATGGAAATTCTTACTTACTTCTTCACCACCGGAACCCAAATTTCACTATAATATTCTTCAGCATATGGATCTCCATTTGTGTATGCCTCTATTTCCGGCCCTCCAGCATGCTCATATCCTGTTGATGGAAACCATTCTGAAAAGATCCGTTCCCAAACACGCTGGATCGCTGTTGGCATAGGCCCTTTCACAGGGAATACAGCCCATGTAGCTGCCGGAATCTCGCCTTCTTCCCATGTAGTTGGCACTTCCTTGTTTGATTTCTCTGCACCGATAAAATAGCGGACCTGCTCCTGCTCCTTATCAAAATCCAAACAGATCCCCATGATCCCCATATCTCCAGCATGGGCTGCCAATTCTTTGTCTAATCCGTTACTTCTAGACTCTTCCCAGAATGCCGGAACATCTGATTGGTTTTGGCCATCGACCAAAGACGTCTTAATACTCTTTCCCACTACTGAAAAAGCCTCTTTCTCCACAATTCTGTAATCCATTTCTTCATCACCCTTTAATTGAATTTGAAAGGAGAGTTTCGGAAAGGCTTTTAATGGCTGTCCATGCTTACGGACGGTTGAGGGACTGATACCGTGTACCTTGCGAAATGCTTTAGAGAAAGACTCTGGAGTTTCATACCCATACTTCAAAGCGACATCAATTATTTTCGTATTTGCATGTAGTAGCTCTTGAGCTGCCAATGTGAGCCTTCTTTTGCGAATATATTCTGCTACTGTAAATCCAGTCAGCATCGTAAACATTCGCTGGTAATGAAATTTAGACATACAGGCAACCTTAGCTATATCCTCCACATTCAGCTCCGCATCTAACTGTTCTTCCATATAAGCTAGACTATCGGCCATTCGTTTTAAAGCTTCCATTTCTGTCCTCCCTTTCTATATCCAATTTAGCATGCATTTTTGATAACATCTGGTTCATTCCTGCTCATTACGGACAGATTAATAGGTTTATTATAGCATTAGACATCGGCCTAAAAAGAAAAACTCCGAAGCTTTATGCTTCGGAGCTGGAAGGTGAAGGTTTTATTGAGTTGCGTTGTTGTTATTGGTTGAAGCTGCTGAAGCTGGTGCTGGTGTTGCACCACCAGCAAGTGCGGATGAGTTAGCGATAAGGTTTTGTGGTGTATTGATTGGAATTGGTCCGTTTCGATGTTTATCGTGATTATCCAAGTCACAGAACTTGCCATCTTTTTCGATTCCTTGACGTACCACAGTAATGTGGGTACGTAATATTGCTTTGAAAAGAAGTAAGTTAATAACTGTACCGCCATCATCTGAACCTATTAGCGGCTGTATAAGCTGCGCTTCCACAACAGGGTCTGTTTCAAAGACAATGTCACCAGGTCTTGCGCCTGGGCAGTGTGTATGCTCTTGGAAAAATACACGGATCGGAATACTAAGCTCTACAACTCCACCCGCTACAACAACATCAATAGTTGCTGGGACGAAACCAAAATTAACTACAGTGTCTTTTAGAACGGTTATTTCTTGCTCAATTCCAGCATAGTTCGGCGTCACTCTGACATTTACAAGTCCAGGAACTAATCCGGTCAATAGACCTAAAAGACCTGTTAGTAGTGTATCACCTGCTCCAAATGGCCCTAAAGCTGCTGGCAAGGCAAATTCTGCTGTTTTATGCGCATCCTTTGAACAAATAACCTTCTCTACCAAAGCACCTTGGGATCGTGGTCGTTCATGACAGCTACATACATCGTTATGGCATCTGTCACAGCTAGTTGCTAGTTGGTGCTAGGTCGCGCTCATCATGCTTGTGATAGTCGTTATATGGTGCATTATAGAAGTTGTTTCTTTTATACATTAAAAATCCTCCCTTTGTATATTTTATAGAAGCTTTCTGCCTACTAATTTCTGTGGAAAACTTCCTTACGCTTATATTTATATGTGCAATACCATATTTTGAATAGATAGATGTACCTGTACATATGCGTATTTTTACTAGAATTTAAAGCATAAGAAAAAAAGAAAGCTGGTGATCAGCCAGCCTTCATGACTTCTGTCTAGGGGTAATATTCATGGGCAAATCTTCTACAGGCCTGTATCGATTTATATTATGTCTATGCTAGTACAGCGAAAATGGCTCTACGAATCCCCCGGGTTATCCACACAAATTCTTTTTCTTTTAGACTATCGACTCATTTTTACTAGAAAATGGACGAGTAAACAGGCTTAAACCTCCATAAAACATACATTAATTAATGAACTCAATAGTAGAGGAGTGATTATATGGGCTTTTATAGAAACAGTGATATGTTTCAATTCAAGGACTCCAAGGATGATTGCGTTTGTGATATCGTACAAAATATTGTGAGGGCACAAAAGGAGGTACAGGAGGAAGGATGGAATTATTCCATACGCCAGCTTAAGAAGAAGGACAGTTTAGATCCCCAGTACTCCACAATCCCTTTTATCTTATACACGAAGGAAGATGGAAATCCTTTTATCGGAAGTGGTATTTTTCAAGCGCCCTACCATAGAAACGATACATTTTTCGGATGCATCGAATCCCCCGTGCTACGTGCTAAGCATTTTACAAAGGGTAGTAATTGCTGTGTGAAAGTAGAATTACTTCTTCCGATCGCGAACGGCTGTGAGATTCAGCCCTATTCAAAAGATAAGCACCGGGTAAGTGCTTATTTTCCAGAAGACACCCCCGTCACAGACTTACTTGCAACAGGTCTCTGTCTAACACTAGACCTAAAAAATTTCACTGGCATAACTTGCTTAGATGCCATCACACCGATTTCACATGAAGAGTTTTTTGAAGAAGAGAGACCACAACATTCAGAGTACATGGATTATTAACAGTAAGTAAAAATGCCGAGAGGGTTGTATACCCGCTCGGCTGATTTCCTTTTCACTACTATTTTGGCCCATTAATGTATTCCGCCTTAATTGGCAGGGAAGGAAGGTAACCCCCCACCAAATGAAGTTTTACTTTATATTCTTCTTCTCACTTTGGGAAGAGTTTTTTGACTTTGTTTTTTCCTTTTCCTCTTTCATTTCTTCATTCAAATCATCCATTGGGATGTCGTCTACAAACATTTGATCTTCAAACTTATCAAGCTCAGTTCTTTTTTCTGATTTGCGATTGTTAACTTTATTTTCAGGTGAGCGTTCTTCTTTTTCCTTCATATCTATCACCTCAAATCCCTTTTTGTATTCTTTTCCTCAGATTGGAACCCTGTAAACATCACAAAAAGAGGGTATAATAAAAAGAGATTTAAGGGAGAGGTGATAACCATGCAAAATTTACAAACAATGGAAGAGATTGATGCCTTTATTAACGAACATGAGCTTACACTATTATACATCTCCAAAGTAGGTTGTAGTGTTTGTCATGGTTTGTTGCCACAGGTGGAAAGCTTACTATTAAACTACCCAAATATCAAGACGGGGCACATAGAATCGACACAGGTTCCTGAAGTAGCCGGTCGTTTTAACATTTTCGCTGTCCCTGTTATTTTAGTATTCGTGGAAGGTAAAGAATATTTACGTGAAGCCAGAATCGTGCATATGGATTTGTTCGAAGAGAAGCTGAATAAAATTTATAAAAATATGGTTGGATAGCGAAATCTCGCCTTCCAACCATACTGTTTTTAATCAACAAAAATTCCATCTACCGAGATGAATGAATCCTGAACCTGTTTACCTTCCAATTTATAGGTTCCTTCGTAAAGAGATTGACCTGTTTGAGCGTTATACACCATAATTGGCACTTCATTGAGGCCTCCACCCATAATATATATGCGCTCTCCTTTAGCTATCACACTCGGAGTATCTCCTTCATCATTTGGTAGTTCTATAGTAAATTCATTTTTCTGCTGGTCATTTATATTATAGCTTTTTACTGCCAGGCCATCCTGTGTACGATGGATAAAGTAGATAGATGTCCCAAGCATAAACTCTGAGTACACTTCAGACCCCATACTCATTTCTTCAGGGATATTAAGCTCTTTTTTCTCCATCGTTGAAAGATTATATAACATATACTCTTTCCCAGTTTCCTCTGTGTTCATTTCCCCAAATTCTGATTGGGTTTCAACATATTCCGTTTTTTTCAACACTACATAATCTGTTTGGGACATTGGCGTACTCGCTGATATAATCTCTCCATTAAAGGATTTGTTACCATCCTGCCCCTCTACATAAAGCAAGCTATCCTCGCTTATTAGCTTCTCGCTCGCGATATCAAAACGATATACGCGAAAATCTGATTGCCCGAATTTATCTGCATGTTTCTCAGATACAATGTCATTTCTAGTAAAAATGCTTAGCTGTCCATCTTTAATTTGCACATCAACGACATACATGTAATTATAATCCTGCTGATTCGGCACCGTCTTCTTAAAAGTAAAACGTTCCTTTTCGCCCTTTTGTAAAACATCTATTTTAAAGGTGTGATCGTTATACCTACTTTGACCATCCCAATCCGACTCTACTGTAGCGAATGCTAGTAATTTTTCATCTTCATATAATTGTCTAAGGTCCATGGTTTTCCCTCTCATAAACCCTCGGTAGCCTTCTATTAATTGATCCGTTTTCGGAGAATAAGTCCTTACTAGTTGCTCTACAAGGGAATCATGACTGTGATACTCTATTCCATCCGATGTAATTGTAAAACTTTCATTATATTGTCCTTGATACCATCCCGATATCGCAAGCTTCTCTAGCTCTGCCTCATCCCCACTATACGTGTCTAAGACAAATTCCATGGGACTTTCATTGGCAATTGCCTTTTGAATATAAAACGTGCTAATTACTAAAACACTAATAATAGCAATGGTTAGCAGCTTCCAGTACTTTTTCATGGTCTCCCCACCCTTTCTTTAAACCGTTATACGTTTCGTTAATAAATAGTTTGCAACCCAGATAGAGGCTGCCGTTACAATTAGCCCTAGGATAATCTCTACAATAAGTATTTCTAACGGGTATAAATAGTTGGTTTCTAAAATCTCTTGCACAATAATTGGTGAAAGAAAAATCCCAACTGCTAACACGATATAACCCCCGCCAAATAAAATTCCTTTTATACGGTAACTCCGCTCAAATAGAATCGCAGTGAATAGTATAAATACTGCCATTAAGCCAATTCCATAAAATAGCAGAAAATCGATAAAGCTAGTTGGTAAGATAATAATTAGCTCACGTACCCCTGTAATGACCTCACCAGGTGTAAGATCTAGCCGAAATTCCTGGGAAACCATCCATTTCAAGATTATTCCCTCTACCACAAGTAATACCAGTTGAGTCGCTACTAAACCAAGTACCATTAAAAAGATAGAGGCAGCTTTTGCCAAATACACATTGAGCCTTGCAGTTGGTAGCATAAGTAACCGATATATAAACGTATTTTTTCCAAACCAATCTCTGTACCAAACAAAGAAGATATTGAAAAGCAATGCAATTGCTCCAAGCGCTATTGGCGCAAAGAACCATAGCGTTCTCGATAGGACCAGCAAGCTCATTTCCCCATTATTACTGACAAATTGCTGGGCACTTAACCCCTCTTCAAACATGGCATAATTCGCGTTATTCATATATCCATTAGAAAGAACGACAAGTCCAATAATCTGTGACAATATCGTCACTGCAATTAGCACGATATACAGCTTAAAAAAACGACCAATTTCAAAATTTGTTAACTTTAAAAGACGGTTCATCCTTTATACACCTCTCTCATCACGTCCACAACCGATTTTCCTTCATTCTCACGGACCTCTTCACTGTTAAACTCTTTTAAAACAACACCTTCATCAAGCAGCACCACTTTATCAATTAAATGTTCAATATCACTAATTTCATGTGTCGTAATAATGACACCACGGCCCTCAATTAGGTGACTTGTGAACACTTCAGCGATTTGCTCCCTGCTAAAAATATCAATACCGGAAAATGGCTCATCCATTAAAATGTAGTTTACATCAAGTGCGAGACCTAGAAGCAAATTCACTTTTGCTGTATTACCTTTAGATAGACTTGAGATTTTTTCCTCTTGCTTAAGCTTAAAGAAGCTCAATAATTCAGTAGCTCTTTCTTGATTCCAGCAATCATAATAATCAGCCATAAACTCCATCGCTTGGGCGATTGTCATCTGTGGGATCATGGTAATCGCATCAGGGATGAACGTTATTTTCTCAAAGCTTTGCTTCGTAACCTTTTGACCATCTACAAGAATTTCTCCACTGTTTACTGGTGTCAATGCCATAATCGCATTTAAGATGGTGGTTTTCCCTACACCATTAATCCCTATTAAGCAGGTGATTTCCCCTTGGTTTGCTGTAAAAGAAACGCCTTTTATAACTTGCTTTCTTCCGAATTTCTTTTTAATATCCCTTACTTCAATCATTTACGTTCCCTCCCTCTTCCTTGTTACGTCGTGAATATTTCTCCTTCACTAATTCCAGAAGTTCATCAACAGGCACGTTGATAGAGCTAACTGATGTAACGAAGGTATCCACAGCTTCTAGGATAAGCTCTTCTCGTACGCGATGAAGGACATCTTCATCCCTCGTAATCTTACTTGGCGAATTTTTCTCGGTAAAAATCAATCCCTGTTCCTCCATTTCCTTATATGACCGTTGGACGGTATTTGGATTTATTTTTAACTGGCCTGCCAATTCTCTTCTTGAAGGAACTTCCTGTCCCGGCTCTAGCATTCCTGTCGCAATTTGTTCTTTGAAATGACGAACAACCTGTACGTAAACAGGATCTCTGTTGTTAAACTTTACTTTCATAGCAGCAGCTCCTATTCAGCTTTCTTTACTCTGTTCCATACTGTATTATGCGCATAATACACTATAAACAAAAAAATATGTGTATTAACGTCTTAATACGCTTCTAGTGTATTATATGGTTAATACACACAGGAAGTCAAGAGGCATTTTGTAAATTTTTCATTTGCCTTCTGTTCTCCAGTTCTCTACGTTCTATGATAAAATAATGAAACACGAATAGATAAAGGGGAATAACGATATTCTATGAAACTCATATCTTGGAATGTAAATGGCCTTCGCGCCTGTGTGCGTAAAGGCTTTATGGAATATTTTAATGAAGTAGATGCAGATATCTTCTGTCTGCAGGAGATCAAGCTTCAAGAAGGCCAGCTGGAGCTCGAGTTAGAGGGGTATTACCAATATTGGAACTATGCCCAACGTAAAGGCTATTCCGGCACTGCCGTGTTTACCAAAGAAAAGCCTTTAAATGTGAAATACGGTGTAGGGGACGCTGATACGGAAGAAGAAGGACGCATCATTACACTGGAGTATGACAGATTTTATTTAGTAAATGTATATACACCGAATTCCAAGCGAGATCTCACAAGGCTTGAAGGCCGATTAGAGTGGGAAGACGAGCTTTATACGTATTTAAAAGCTTTAGATGCTGACAAGCCTGTCGTATATTGTGGTGACTTAAATGTCGCACACCAGGAAATTGACCTTCGTAACCATAAAACAAATCATGGGAACTCTGGTTTCACTACAGAGGAACGAGGTAAAATGAGTCGTCTGCTCGACAGTGGTTTCACGGACAGTTTACGTTATTTCCATCCAGAAACAGATGGCATTTATACATGGTGGTCTTACATGAAGACAATTCGAGAAAGGAACATCGGCTGGCGGATTGACTATTTTCTAGTTTCTGATCGTTTGCAAGACAACTTACTTCGTTCAGAAGCACATCCAGACAGACTTGGTAGTGATCACTGTCCAATCATGCTGGAGATGGAAGCACCTGAAGCCCAATAGTAGGGCACAAATTAAAAGGGGCCGTGCATGAATATGCAGGGTCCCTTTTTGATCTCTACTGCTTCAGTTTCTTAAAATAATCAATAATTCCCAATGCGCTCACTTGTAGGTCTAGGTTAATGAGAATATAAACCTCATGATCATCTGGCAATCCCTTTAGGCGTAATGCTCGTTGTACTCTTGCAAGGAGCCGTTCTGCCAGGACATCATAGCCTTTTCCTTCAGCTACCACCTGCTCGCCTTCTTCCATGAAAACATCCAGCCATTCTAACACTTGCCGTAAAGCGAGATCAGTCGTTTCCGTCATATTGTAATGCCCAAAATAAAGCCGATCGAGCTTTTTAGCCTGCATCCGCTGAATCGATTCTTCCATCCTATTCGGGTCAAACTGGTTTGGAGAAGTTGATGGCAAGAAAAAATCTACTTCCCGATTAGCAAGCTGTTGATAACGAATGCCAGCGGTATCTCCTACAAAAAGTCCATTGCTGACTGGGTCAAAAATAGCTAAATGATGCTTCGCATGCCCTGGAGTGTCCCAAAATTCAAGTACACAGTTTGGGCCAATTTCTAAGACGTCTCCTTCTGACTTTACAAGTAGGCGCTCTGCATCAATTGGCACAATTGGGTCAAACAGCTCAGAAAAACTTTCCCCATAAACTGCTCTTGCTCCTGCTGCCAATCTTTTTGGATTAATTAAATGCCTTTCTCCTTTAGGATGCACGACAATCTTTGCATTCGGGCAATCCCTAATGAGTAAGCCTGCTCCACCTGCATGATCCAGATGAATGTGGGTTAGCACAATGTAAGCTACATCCGTCAATTGATAGCCAAGTGTTTCCAGTCCTTTTTTTATATGTTTTATGGAGGGGCTTGGTCCTGTCTCGACAATTGTTAGCTTTTCTTCCGTAATAACATAAGAACCCGTTCGATCAGCAACTCCTAAATCAAACCCGTCAATTAAATAAATCCGATTATCCAGTTTTAACGGTCTTTTTTCTTCCAAAACTTCTCCCCCTTTGCCTAATTTTCTTTAACAAACTTATGCTCGCTCAGAAAACCTAATACATCATCCATTAAACCAGGAGCAAGTGGTACTGACGGGTCCCCGTAAGTCTGCATATTTGCTTCCCGCTCTTTTGGCGCTTCTTTTAGGACATGGTTCATATTGTCAATCGTAATCAGTTCAGCTTCTGGGGATGCATTTTGTAAGGCTCCCCCTTCCTGCTGACTCACCTGAATATCATGTTCTCCTTGAATAATCAGCACAGGAATGGATAATTTAGCAAGCTCTTCTGCTGGATTATAGTTCATCCACGATGCTAGAAATGGTTGAACAGCTGGCCTAAACATAGACTGGAGCTCATCTGAGACGTTTGCAGTCGTTTCTCCTTTTTTCAACCCGTTTATAATTTCCTTGCTTTCTTCTAGTAAATTGCCAGAAAGTTGTTCTTGCAACTGGCCATAGAGCACTTCATCCATTGGGCGACCAGCTCCTGCGAGTGAAATAAAGGCATCTACTCTGGAAGTTTGCGCTGCCAACATCCCCGTTAAAGATCCTTGACTATGCCCAATAACTCCAATTTTAGTATAAGCTGAATCACTAGCCAATAGGTCTAACCACCCTTCTGCATCCTTTACGAATTGCTCGTATCTTAATGATGACTCGTCTACAACTGCCTGCTGATTCTTCCCAGCACCACGTTTATCATAGCGAAGACTAGCAATTCCGTTCTCTGCAAGCTCTTCTGCAAGCATTTTTAAACTATTATTTTCACCTGGAAGTGCTGTTGAGTTTCCATTACGGTCTGTTGGACCAGAACCAGGGATAATTAGCATGACAGGGTGAGGCCCCTCAGAATCAGGTGTTTCTAGCTCCCCATATAAGGTCCCATTATCTGTCTCTATAGTTAAAAACTCTCCTTCTTCCTCTGTTACTTCCTGTTTCTCTCCTTTTACCAGTTCAAATGGAAATTGTTGTCCATTTTGCGTAAAGTTTCCTGTAATCTTCTCTTCCGTTAGCTGCCCATCAAAGGTTAAAAGCTGGCCTTGTATGTTTATTGTGATGATAATCTGTTGATCCTCTTTCACCTCAACTGTAGATAGCTGGTAATCTGCAAGACCCTGTGCAGGAATACTGATAGTACCGCCCTCTTCTTCCAGCGTTAATTCAATACCAAGAGACTGACCCGGTATCGTGATCTCCCCATTCCAGTTCCCTATATGTGACAACATTTCTTCTCCTCCCTCTTCATTATCTGATGCACACCCCACAAGCAAGCTTACAAGGATAACGACCACAAAGCTGAAAACTCGATACGGCAAAACACACCCCTCCCATTTATGCTCTCTTATGTAGTACGAACACTATATGAAAAGGTTTCCCATAGAAAAAACATCCTCCATTACAATGAAGGATGTTTTATGGTTTTAGTCCTATGCTTACAAACCAGGCAAAAACAACGATATAAGCCATGGTGCGGCATAAAGGGTCATGAATTGTACGCCATAATTGACGCCTTTACGATGGAGGAAACCTGCTACAAGGGCGACCAGTAGTACCCCTGCAACGTTTACGATGCCAGCATCCATGAAAGCAAGCATAATTACGAGTCCAAAAAATAGTCCTAGCATCGCTTCATGTGGAATAAAGCGAAATACAAAGGCACAAATTTGTTGGGCATACTTAATGGTGACATAGAAAGTAATTGTTATCGCAACAACCGCACCGATTACAGTAGCTACAATGAAATCTCCTGTAGATAACATGTGATGAATATTGTTTTCTGGTGTAAACACAGGCGGTGCATTAAATAACGCTCCACCTGGCCCAATGGCAGTTGGTGACAATGGCAGCCCAATTGCTATTAGTGGAATAAGTGTACCTGATATGTACGCTGCGTTCGTTAAGCCGTCCATGCTGGATATGGCACGTGTTGCTTTTTTTACAGGATCCTTAATCCTACTTGTTAGTGTCTCCCCAAGAAAAATTGTCATTCCTACTGGGCTCATAAAAAATGTTAACACCCCTAGAACAGATGAAAAAGAAGTGGTTCCGATCTCTTTCCGATCCAAAATTTTAAAGGGGTTTGGGAAGCCTTTACCAGTTTTACTTTTCTTCAAAACAATCTCTTTTAAGCCGTAACGAGGAAGCTTTCTTCTAACTTTCCCACTTAAAAGTTCGGCAAGCTTTAAAATCACAGGCCCAATGGTAATACCAAGAAAGAAGGACGTAAATACGGTAACATCCTCTGGCACAATCCCCATTTCCCAATACGTTATTCTTAAGCCTTGGATTAAAAAGGCAAAGGGAATAATGGCAAGCAAGGAAACCCAGCGGTTTTTTGACATAAGGGCAAGAAAAATAGCTCCACCAAGAAATATTTGGTTGGAATATTGGGTGATAACATCCGACAATGGAATGATTAAATTCGCTAACAGCAAGCTCATTGGTACTGCTATGAAGGTTCCAATTACAGAACCAGATGCCATTTTTCGAATGCTGACTTCAGGCATCCCGTGCTTTTTGAGTACCATTGCATGCTCTACCATCGGCGCGGACATTACACCACCAGGAATTCCAGCGATTGCCACCGGTATGGAGTCGGTCAGCTTCTTGGCTACAATTGCGGAAATAAAAAAGGCTAAAATGACGATTGGTTCGAAACCAGATAAGACAAGCACTAGCGTGACTGGTGCTAATACAGCTGTCTCATCCGTACCTGGTGCAATTCCAATAATGGTGTATAATACGGCACCGATAACCGAGGCAGTAATCATTTCCAGGATTAGTGAAACATCCATACTACTCCTCCCTTTCCTCTGCAAAACGCAATGTGCGCTTTGGCTTAATCACAATGCTGCTAATAACAAACCCTACTACAGCACCAATTAGTCCATAAATTAATGGTTGAGGAGCCTCATTAGGTGCGATGAGATAAGCACCGAGTGTTATGACCGTACATATAACGATACTTAGTACCAGGTCCTTAATATTAACAAGGTCTTCCCATACTTCAATATTATTTTCCCCATTTTGAGGACGGCCCTGCTCTTTATTCATTTCATATTACTCCTTTTAAAGACATGTATGCTCCTCATTATACATGGTCACTTGCTTTAAATGAAGTACAAGGGTAATTTGAAGGAAAAGATGTAATTTTCCTTTTTGGTTGCAATTAATTTGAATCTAATGAGGATGGCAAAGCGTACATATAATAATCTAATGAGAGGGAGTGAAGTGCATATGAATAACCATGAAATTGACTACAAGCTTTATGGTGATGACATGCAATTTGTTGAGGTAGAGCTTGACCCACAAGAGACGGTGATTGCAGAAGCGGGAAGCCTTATGATGATGGATGAACCGATTAAGATGGAAACCATTTTTGGTGATGGTTCTTCAAGCAATCAAAGTAGTGGCTTAATGGGAAAGCTGTTAGGAGCTGGAAAGCGGGTCATTACGGGCGAAAGCTTATTTATGACCACCTTTACAAATGAAGGCACAGGAAAAAGTCATGTATCATTCGCTTCTCCTTACCCCGGAAAAATTATCCCCATGGACTTGAGTGAATTAGACGGAAAGCTTATTTGCCAAAAAGACGCATTCCTCGCTGCAGCAAAGGGGGTAGCGGTAGGAATTGAATTTCAGAAAAAGATCGGTGCTGGTTTCTTTGGGGGCGAAGGCTTTATCATGCAAAAACTAGAAGGCGACGGAATGGCATTCGTCCATGCTGGTGGCACTATTCATAAAAGAGAGCTCTCAGCCGGTGAATCCATCCGCGTCGATACTGGTTGCCTTGTGGCAATGACCGGAAATATTGATTATAACATCGAGTATGTTGGCGGGATAAAAACAGCGTTATTTGGCGGTGAAGGGCTTTTCTTCGCTACGTTAAGAGGGCCAGGCACGGTTTGGGTGCAATCTCTACCATTTAGCAGGCTTGCTAGCAGAATCTTCGCCGCAGCACCTGAAAGAGGCGGATCAAAAGGGGAAGGGAGCGTTGCAGGAGGACTATTCGATATTCTCGGTGGTGACCGTAACAGATAACATTGAGCATATAAGATGTGATAAAAATTGCCATGCGGAACTTTTACATCCTTGCACATACTAACCGTGTAACTCCCTTCAAAGCGAGGTGACGATCATGGGTAGAGATGAACATCGACATTCAAAGAATAGCTTCATGGCACAGACACCCAAAAACCTAAAGGATTCAGACGGAGTAGATATCGAATTCTCAAGAGAGCTTGCTGATGAAGATGACTTGGAGGCACAAGCGAGAAGCAATGCTGCGGACCGCAGAGCAAAAAAGAAATAGCAAGTGGGATGCAGGGACATTATCCTGCATCCTTTCTTTCGTTTACAAACACAACAAGCCAATTGCAATTCTTTACCGGTCTTTTTTTGAGGTGTAAAATAAAATTTAGAAAGCGGGGTATCGTAATGGCAAATAGAAATGTTGACGATTATTTAACAGAAGGAATCCATGGTACACGCCTACCAAAGGATGCTGAACGAAAACAATTCCTTGGTACTCTAAGAGAACGGATTGTGCTTGCGTTAACAATTGGTCAAGTTATGACAGACAAAGGAATCGAAAAGCTAGAGGAAGCCATGAAGGAAAATCCAAATACCACATTGCTCATTAATGGACATGTGGCCTATCGTTTTTTAAAAGAAGAAAAGGATTTGGCAAAAAAATATCATATTACCTATACAACGATTACCAACGAGGAAAGCGACACAGAAATTGGCGCTGTTTTAACCTATGATTATGCTATCGATAAAGAACATATTTTTCTTGAAGAAGAAAAAGAAGAAGCTGCACAAGAAGAAGGGGAAGAAAAAACAGGTTTCCTTTCAAAAATTAAAAATATCTTTTCAAACTAGAAGGCTTTCATATCGAAAGCCTTTTCATTATTAGACTTTTACTTAAGTTAATTAAATAAAATTGTAATAATATGTCGAAAACTGTTCCAAAACAGAATCATTTGTACTATAATCATCATAATGTTCGTATATAAACCAAAAGCGGAAGAGCCCGTTTAGAGACGCGTACGGACTGGGACTGCGGTAAATCCTCGCCCCACCGAAGACCTTTTGGACTGAGCCGCAGGAGATAAAGGAAACACGGCGACCGCAGGGAGCAGATGTTGACTTATCGTACGGAGGTGAGGGAAGTCGCGCTAGTCTCTGGGCGCTGGAGCTGGACGTGGCAATTTCTGCCATCGAACATTATGTAGCCAAGATTTTATTTATTATTTACTCAAAATAAAAACAAACCCCATATATTCCCGATAATATGGTTCGGGAGTCTCTACGAAGTGACCGTAAACCACTTCTCTATGGACGGTGTAGCTTTCGTGTGGGAAAAAACCGTTCATTTATGACCGGCTTTTTCCCTTTTTTGCTTTCACCATTCTTCTTGGGGGAAAAGGAGAAATTAAAATGGAAATATTGAAGGATCTATTGGCAGCGATTAGCGGAGTATTAAATGGACTGCCACAGGGATTGCTAGCACTAACATTTGGATTTGCTTCTGTACCAACCGCAATAGCTTTTGTTATAGGAGCATTCGGTAATGCTGTAACAAGTAATGTAGCGGTTATCTCCTATCAGGCAGAAACCATTACACTTGCAGGAACCATGGGGAAAAATTTGAGAGAACGTCTCTCCATGATATTCTTTGGCGCACTCATTATGCTTTTTATTGGATTATTTGGTTTGCTTGAAAGAATCATTGATTGGATTGGCCCTGTAATTACAAATGGCATGATGGCAGGAGTTGGTATTATGCTAGCAAAGGTTGCCTGGGACATGGCCAAAAATGACCGAATTGTCGGTATTTCCTCCTTTGCTAGTGCCTTAATTGTTTATGTAGCTACAAGCGACTTAGTTTATACCATTACAATTTCTGTCATTCTCTCCAGTATCATCTATTACTTCATACGTAAAGGAGAGCAGGAAGTAAAAGATAATGCTCCGAAAGAAAAGCTTGCATTACAAAAGCTAATCCTTAATCCCATGGTAATTCGTGGTGCGTTAGCAATGGTATGTCTCAACATTGGAGCAAACATTGCCTTCGGGAAAATTAACGGTGATATTGCTGGAACGGAAGTAAATGTGGATACGATTACCATTATTAGCAGCCTGGCAGATATGGGATCTTCTCTGTTTGGCGGTGGTCCCGTAGAGGTTGTTATTTCAGCTACAGCAAGTGCTCCACATGCAGTATGGGCTGGTGTCATTATGATGTTACTTATGGCTATCATTTTATTCGCAAAACTTCTTCCTAAAATAGGGAAGTATGTGCCAAGCGCTTCTATCGTTGGTTTCTTATTTGTACTTGGAGCAATTGTTACGCTTCCAGATAACGCAGCAGCAGCGCTTACCGCAGAAAGCGGAGGAGCTACTTGGATTGCAGGCGTTACCATGGTTGTTACGGCTATAACGGATCCATTCCTAGGATTGCTCGCAGGGGTCATTATGCAATTTTTATTAGGAATTTTTTAGCATAACAGCGCCTTTTCCAGTGCACAACAATGAATTTAGCTATATGAATTTTACATTCTTAACTAAAAAAGGGTGGTACATTATGAAAACCTATAACCTGCATGTAGCAGGGTTAACAAGGACTCTTCCTATTATCCGCATCACTGACAATTTGAGCATAGCTAGCTTTGTCGTGCTGGGCGATACAGCATTAATTACTGCTGCTTCGCCTTTACTAGCTAAAAAGCTTCCTGAGGTGGATGTCCTTATTACTGCGGAAGCAAAGGGAATCCCCTTTGTTCATGAATTATCTAAGGAGTTAGGCATGGACAGTTATATTGTTGCGAGAAAGAGTGTTAAGCCTTATATGCAGGATCCCTTCGTACATAAGGTTGTTTCCATTACGACACAGAAAGAACAGACCCTCTGTCTAGATCGTAAAGATGCGGAGAAACTTCAAGGTAAACGCGTAGCCTTAATTGATGATGTAATCAGTACAGGCGAATCCATGAGAGCTTTAGAAGAGCTGGTTATTCAGGCTGGTGCTGACGTAAAAGCTCGTGCGGCTATTCTCGCTGAAGGAGAAGCAGCAGATCGTGAGGACATCATTTATCTAGAAAAATTACCTGTTTTTATTGATTAATTGAACTTACTAAAACCCCTTATGCCAAATAAGTTTTTACTCCGTTTGGCATAAGGGGTTTTTCTTTATGTTATAATCACAAGCTTATTTCCTGTGCCTGTGTTCAGCATATGCTATTTTGAAAAAGGACGCCCCCATTAGTAATATAACGATGGAAAACGGCAGGGCTGCAATGATAAGCATATTTTGTAATCCTTGTGTCCCACCAAAATATACGATAATGGCAGCGACTGCTGATTGTGCCAACCCCCACATGATTTTTACCGAATTAGCTGGGTTCAGCAGTCCGTTTGTACTCAACATCCCAAGAACGAATGTTGCAGAGTCTGCTGAGGTGATAAAAAAGATCGCAACAACAAACAGCGTAATAATCGACATGATGAAGCCAAGTGGATATTCTGCCAACACACCAAAGGTAGAAGTCTCAAGTGAGAAAGCAGAAATCTCTGCAATGCCATTTTGTTCGAGGTTTAATGCGGATACACCAAACACGGCAAAGAATATAAAGCAAACGATTGGTGGTACAACTAAGACACCGAGCATAAACTCTTTAACTGTTCTACCTTTTGAAATCCTAGCAATAAATATACCAACAAACGGTGCCCAAGAAATCCACCATGCCCAATAAAAAATAGTCCAGGAATTTATCCAGCCCCTGTTGTCATTATCCAGCGGAGCAAGACGCAAGCTCATATCAAAGAAATCAGATATGTAGTTCCCCAAAGTATTTGTAAACATGTTCAAAATATATAGCGTTGGGCCCACAATAAATAACATAAGCAATAATACAAAGGCAAGACCCATGTTTACGTTACTTAAGTATTTAATCCCTCTGCCGATGCCCGACCAGGCAGAAAAGATAAAGAGCAGTGTCGCAACAACGAGCACAATAAGTTGGACAGTAAATGTGTCCGGTATGTCGAACAAGAAGGATAAACCCCCAGTAATTTGACCAGAGCCAAATCCAAGTGTTGCAGCAACACCGAAAACAGTTGCTACAATTGCTAGTACATCAATAAGCTTTCCGGCAATTCCTTCCATCGCATCTTTCCCAAATATCGGAACAAGTGTCGCACTTATCAGTCCTGGTGTATCACGGTAAAATTTAAAGTAGGCCAGAACTAGTGCCACGATACCGTATACAGCCCAGGCATGCACACCCCAATGAAAAAATGAAAATTTTAAACCATCCTTGATTGCTTGTTCTGATCCAGGCTCTGCTCCCGGAGTCTGTAAAAAGGCATGTGAAACCGGTTCAGCTGTAGTCCAAAAAACCAACCCCATCCCCATTCCTGCACTAAATAGCATAGCAAACCATGAAGGAAGGCTAAATTCCGGTTTGTCATTCTCTTTCCCAAGCTTTATCTTGCCAAATCTTGAGAAAATTAAATACACACAGAAAACCAGCATTAACATCACAATTAATAAATAATACCACCCGAAGTTAACGGAGATAAATGTCGTAATCGTATTTGTTAGAGACTCTAAAGATCCTGGTGAGATACCTCCCCAAATTACAACTGCAATACAAACTGCTAGTGAATACCAAAATACTCTCGTAACACTTTTCATCCTTTCACCTCATCTATGTATTTTTCTAAAAGATTTGACGCATTATGTACTAGCCACTTTATTTCCCTTTTTTCTCTTGTTTTAAACATGCAATCCCTATCAAGGGCTAATTTGTTAAGCAAGTCGAATAATTTTTGCCTAACAAATACATGTTAAAAGCAAGAACGGAGGTGGATAAAAGTGAGCCAGCCTTATCAATGTCCTAATTGTAAAACAAACCGAACACGATTTAATATTATTGAACAGCTTGCAAAGCCGGTAAAGCTTGATCCCTCAACAGGAGATGTAGTAAAAGATTATACGAATGAACAAACAGAAATTTTTCACATGAACTATACAGGCCCCCAGTTTAAGATCCAATGTGGTGCATGTGGATTAATTGAGGATGAAATGAATTACGTGAAGTACGCGGAATACAATAAAAAATAACCACCTAATGCCCAACCATACTTGTCATTTAACAGGTATGGTTTTTTGCATGATATACATGTAGATCCCCCTCTTAAACATCATTTCCTTTACGTTATCCCCATAAGCATCCACCCCTTTCAATTCTTTGCCATACTGTTCTTGAAGGAAGGTGAGAAGTATGCTTAAACTCAATCAGCTTAAAAAGCAGTATGGAAAAAACGTGGCATTAAAAAATGTTTCCCTAAACCTTGTTAGAGGGAGATGCTACGGGTTGGTTGGTCCCAATGGGGCAGGTAAAACGACTTTATTAAAAATTATTGCTTCTATTATTCAGGATTATCAAGGAAGTATAGAATTCAATAATTCTATCAGGACCAACCCGAAAGAATTAATTGGCTATATACCACAGGAGATTTGTCTTGAAGAATCCGTTACAGGAAGGGACAATTTATCCTTCTTTGGTAAGATCTACGGCTTAAAAGGGCAAATGCTGAGAAGACGGATAGATGTGGTTTTAAAGGAAATTGGTCTAACAGACAAAGCAAAGCAAAAAGTAACCACATATTCAGGTGGCATGAAGCGACGTTTAAACATTGGCTGTGCCTTATTGCACCAGCCAGAGCTTATTATTATGGATGAACCTACTGTCGGAATTGATCCACAATCAAGACGCTATATTTTTAACATGATTGAAACGTTAAAAGAGAATGGTTGCACCATCATCTATGCCAGCCACTATATGGAAGAGATAGAGCAAATTTGTGACGAAGCCATTTTTATCGATAAAGGAGCCATCGCAGAAAACGACCGTGTGGATGTGCTGCTTCAAAAGTATGCAGTCCCCTCCATTTACCTTAAAGGAGAGCATTGCCTACCTGAGGCGAAAGGCGATTTCACCCTCTCACAACAAAAGGAAGGACATCTGCTACTGACAGACAATCCTTTACAGGTAATGGAGCGTGTTATCACGCATTGTAAAGAACACGCCGTACAACCCGAGCAGCTGGAACTAAGCAAAGCTAGGCTGGAGGATGTCTTCTTTTCCTTAACAGGAAGTCAATTGCGTGATTAATTATGATAAAATGATAGGAGGATTTATATGCGTTCGATTATTTCACTGGAACTGTTAAAGAACCTTCAAGATCGCGGTCTTATATTCTGGATGTTAATCTTACCAATTCTGTTTACTGTTTTATTTATTTCTGTTTTTACTACTGGCACAGAGGGTGTTGCGAGAGAACAGGTTATCCTCTCCATTGTTCCAGGCTATACGGTCATGTTTGTGTTTTTTATTACGATAACGATGATTGCGAACTTTATTAAGGACAGGGAACTGGGAATGACTGCCCGTCTTGCAAGCACCCCTTTGCCACCTTACAAATATTTACTCGGAAAATGGATTCCATATATGTATATCGTGTTTATCCAAATTGTTGTGCTTTTCCTATTTGGAAAGATCGTGTACGACGTACCATTAGAACAACCATTTTTCCTGTTGATCACCTCGCTTTTATTAACTTTCACCGTTACAGGAATCGGGTTAGCGCTATCTTTACTCGTAAAAACAAATAATATGGGAATTGCAATCACTCAGGTTATAGCACTTGGGGGTGCAGTCCTCAGCGGGCTATGGATGCCAATAGACATGATGCCATCCTTCATCCAGACATTCAGCAAATTTCTGCCACAATATTGGACACATCAAGCTTTTCAACAAGGCATGGAAGGATCCATGGAGCTAAGCGAACTTTTACTACCTAATACTGTGCTCCTTGTTTATGGGATTCTTGCTTTTACAATCGCCATTTTACGCTACCCAACTTTCCTCAAGATGGCTAGGGGGTAGAGAAAACGGGGGATCTAGATGAAATTGAACATAGAGATAGATGATAAATATGAAGAAACCTCTGTCACCATTCAGGCAAAGGAATGGACGGAAGAGCTTGAGGAAATAGCTGCCATTATTAAAAAGCGAAAACAGCGCAGGTTATTTGGTGTGGATGAGGAGCAAACAATTTTGCTTAATCCCCGGGACATTGATTATATCTATGCTCAAAAGAGGAAGGTATTTGCAGTGACGAAAGATCGAGAATTAGAGGTTCGTATGAAGCTTTATGAGATGGAGAAAATGCTTGTTCCTCATGAGTTCATGCGTTTTTCCAAGTCTGTTATTGGCAACCTCGGGAGAATAGAACGATTTGAATTGTCGTTTAGCGGAAATCTCTGTGTCTATTTTCAATCAGGCAATAAAGAATATATTACAAGAAAATATGTAAAACCAATAAAAGACCAGTTAATGAAGGGAGGGCATTAGAGATGATCTTAGAAATCGCAAAACGTTGCATGTTCGGTATATCATTCAGCGGGATTTTTACCTTTATTGCCCTAACGATTATGAAATTTAACGAAATAGACTCCTCAGTATCAGAGATCTGGATGCATATGGGTGCGAGTATGTTACTTGGAATCTATTACGGTCTTTCCTCGTATATTTATGGTGATGGTGAAGGCAGTTATCTAAAAAAAACAATCTTTCATTTTTGTTTATCCCTTACCATCTATTACATCATTGCCTTTACGGTAGGCTGGGTGCCATTTAGTTGGTTGGCAGCATCACTAAGCTTTATAGTGTTTGTAATAGTGTATGCCATATTTTGGTTTGGCTACTATTCCTACTACAAGAAGGTAGAGAGCACTATGAATGAACAGCTAAACAAAAAGCAAGGAGTATAGGTTAAAAATCGAAAAGCAGGCTTGTCTTTGTTACACTAAAGAGGAATGGAGGGAAGAAAATGCGACTACAAAATAAAAAAGTAATTGCCTTAGTCGACCAGGAATTTGAAGACTTAGAACTTTGGTATCCTATTCTTCGCCTACAGGAAGAAGGAGCACACGTCGATTTAGTCGGGAAAGAAGCTGGCAAAACCTATATAGGGAAATATGGCGTTCCTGCAGAATCTGCTTATGCTTTTGAAGATGTAAAAGCAGCAGATTACGATGCGATTCTTGTCCCTGGAGGCTGGGCACCTGATAAACTACGCCGCTATCCTGAGGTTCTGGAATTAGTGACGGAAATGGATAAAACCGAAAAGCCAATCGGGCAAATCTGCCACGCAGGCTGGGTGCTTATTTCCGCTAACATTCTTTCCGGCAAAAACGTAACAAGTACACCTGGTATTAAAGATGATATGACAAATGCCGGTGCTACGTGGAGTGATGAAGCAGTCGTAACAGATGGCCATATTATTTCCAGCCGTCGCCCACCGGATTTACCCCCATATGTTAAAGCTTTTGCAGATAAATTAGCGGACTAGCTAAGTAGTATTTAGAAAAGCTCACGAGAATACCGTGAGCTTTTGTTTCTTTACACAAAGAAAACGTTTCCATATAATAAAGGCAGTGATGCACAATTATGGGAGGGGTATAATGAGCACAATTGAGGAAGGAACGCTTTTATGGGAACCACGTGAGGAATTAAAACAAAAAGCTGCCGTCACAGCTTATATGAACTGGCTACGGACAGAAAAAAAGCTGAATTTCCAGGATTATCATTCTCTATGGAAATGGTCGACAGATGAAATAGAGAGCTTTTGGGAAAGTCTTTGGGATTACTTTCAAATAAAGTCCTCTATACCATATAAATCTATTTTAAGCTCACGTAATATGCCTGGTGCAAAGTGGTTTACTGGGGCAGCAATTAACTACACAGAACATATTTTCAATCAACGTGACAAAGAAGCAATTGCCATTATACATGCCTCTGAAACACGCCCCACTTCGTCTATTACCTGGGGAGAGCTTGAACAGGACACAAGAGCATTTCAGCAAACACTAAAAAAATCCGGAGTTAAAAAAGGCGACCGCATCGTCGCATATGTCCCCAACATCTATGAAGCTGTCGTAGCCTTCCTTGCCACAGCAAGCCTTGGTGCCATTTGGTCAAGCGCCTCGCCTGATTTTGGCACGGAAAGTGTTATGGATCGCTTCCAGCAAATTGAACCTAAAGTGATGATTACAGTGGATGGGTATAACTATAATGGTAAAGAATTTAGTCGGTTAGATGTTGTAAAAGGGATACAGGAAGCACTCCCAACCCTCGAAACAACCATTGCAATTCCCTATCTCTCTAAGACAAATGACATATCGACACTAAAAAATTGTATTACCTGGGCTGAAGCGACTACTTTAGACGAAGATACCCCGTTTACTTTTGAGCAAGTAGAATTTAATGATCCTTTATGGATTTTATTTTCCTCTGGAACCACTGGAAAACCGAAGCCTATCGTCCAAAGCCAAGGAGGCATTCTACTGGAGCACTTAAAAGCAATGACCTTTCATATGGATGTTTCAGAAGAAGATCGCTTCTTTTGGTACACCACCACAGGCTGGATGATGTGGAACTTCCTTGTTGGTGGTCTACTAGTCGGATCGACCATTGTGCTGTATGACGGAAGCCCTGCTTATCCGGACAAAAGGCAATTATGGAAATTTGCTGAGGAAACGAAACTTACCGTGTTTGGAACAAGCGCATCCTTTCTAACCTCATGTATGAAGGATAACATGCAGCCTGGCACAGAATTTGACCTCAAGCATATAAAGAATATTAGCTCGACAGGATCCCCCTTGCCACCAGAAGGCTTTTTATGGTGCTATGAAAATGTGAAGAAGGATTTGTGGATTTCTTCGGTAAGTGGCGGAACTGACGTGTGTACTGCCTTTATTTTAGGTACACCTATTCTCCCAGTCTATGCGGGAGAACTCCAATGCCGAGGCCTTGGTGCGCGTATTGATTGCTTTAACGAACAGGAAGAACCTCTCATAGAGGAGGTGGGCGAATTGGTTCTAACAGCGCCTTTTCCATCGATGCCCGTATTTTTCTGGAACGATGTAAATAATAGCAGACTTATAGATAGTTATTTTGATGTCTTTCCTGGCATTTGGTGCCATGGAGATTATTTAAAGATAACCAATCGACATACTTGCGTTATTTATGGTAGATCAGATGCCACGATAAACCGAGGCGGTATACGTATTGGTACTAGTGAAATCTATCGTGCCGTTGATCACATTGAAGAAGTCACTGATAGCTTAATCGTAGATATCCCCTTAGATAACGGGGAATCGTCCACCCCGTTGTTTGTAGTGATGCGGGATGGGGTGGAGCTAACAGAAGAGATTCAACAAAAAATTAAAAAGCAAATTCGTTCACACTGCTCACCGAGACATACACCAACAGCCATCTACCAAGTACCAGACTTACCAAAGACATTAAATGGGAAAAAGCTCGAGATACCTGTAAAGAAAATACTAATGGGCAAACCTGTTGACCAAGTAGTAAACAAAGGGTCCTTAAGTAATAAAGCTTCCTTAGATTACTTTATTCGCTTTTCCAAAGAACAAGCCCAAATACCATAGAATAGAGGTTAACAAAGCACTTATACAATTCAAATAGGGGCGGAGAAATCCGCTCTTTTATTTAGTAGAACAAAAGCGCAAGCACCCGTTTAGAGACGTACGGACTGGACTGAGCCGCAGGAGATAAAGGAAACACGGCGACCGTAGGGAGCTGATGTTGACTTTCACCTCAAGGGTATAAGTGCGACTAGGCCTCTGGTTTCACCAATCGGCAAGTCTTCTTTATCGTACGGAGGTGAGGGAAGTCTCGCTAGTCTCTGGGCGCTGGAGCTGGACGTGGCTGTTCCTGTCTAAGAACAACATACCGCCAATTTTTTATACTTCCTTATCTCTTAAAAAAATACAAACTACCTTGTGTTGAAGAAATCACACAAAATAGTTTGTACTCTTAAATTCTAATATGCTGTGAAGAGGCAGTTCTTAAAACTCAAAGGTTGATGTTTCATCTAACTGCAATAGAAACGCCTTTGCTAATTCTTTAGTAGCTTCAAGGTCCTGGAGACTAACAAGTTCCACAGGTGAATGCGTATAGCGAGAAGGAATGGATAGCACCCCAGTTGGCACTCCTTTATCCGCTAAAGCGATAGCACCACCATCTGTCCCAATTCCAGGGAAAACCTCTAATTGATAAGGTATTGCGTTCGCTTTGGCGATATTCAGCAATTTTTCCTTCATGGTTCGTTGTACAATTAGACTAAAGTCCATTACTTTAATTCCGGTACCTCCGCCTAATTTCAAACTTTGATCCATGATATCCTCTGGAGTATCGCTAACCGCTGTCGTATCTACTGCAATAGCTGCATCCACTTCAAGTTTGTTAATTGCCGCCTGGGCACCTCGAAGGCCAACCTCTTCCTGTACCGTAAACAGAAAAACAGTCTCTCCTGCAAACTCCTTCTCGTCTAAATCCTCCAAGATTGACAAAAGAACAGCGCAACCTGACCGATCATCTAACGATTTACCACGAGCTAGTTTATTCTCTTCTGGTCCTACCCATTTTAAATTGGGTGCGTATGTAATAGGTGTACCGACTTCCACTCCCATTTCAAGTGCTTCTTGCTTGGAACGCGCTCCAATATCGATATAAAGTTGTGGATGACGTCTTACCTTTGTAGGGTCTTCAAATTTCACAAAATGAGCAGAAATTGTTCCAATTACTCCATCTAGTTCTGCATCTCTACCTAATACTTTTACCTCTTGGGTAAGTAAAATGCGATCATCATGTCCACCGAGCTTTTCAAAGCGAAGGAAGCCGTTATCTTCTATCTTTTTAACGATAAATCCAACTTCATCCATGTGGGCAGTAAGCAATACTTTAGATCCTGGCTTGGTTCCTGTTTTTCGAGCAATAACATTGCCTACTCTATCTATTTCTACATGATCAACCTTGTCTTTTACATAATCTTTAATAAAGTAAGCTACATGTTGTTCGTGCCCACACGGGCCGTTTAAGTCCGTCAATTTCTTCAGTAGTTCTTTCACTTTGTATACACCCCTTATTTTCCAAACAATCGAATTATTTCTATTATAGCGATCAATTAAATGTTTTAGAAACAAAAAGGCCTGCCACCTTAAGTGACAGACCTCGCTCAAGCAACTGTTTTCTTTTGTGTTGCTAAACTTGCAGCTATATAAACAAAGAAAGATACAACAATTGGTAAGACAACGGAGTGTAACCCAAACGGCTGTGGGAAGAAGGAATCTGATAAAATGTATAATCCAACACCTGTCACCATGGAGCCTAATGCCCCGTATTTGTTTCCTTTTTCCCAGTATAATCCCATTACAATAGGCCATATAAACGCCGCTTCTAATCCACCAAAGGCGAATAAATTTAGCCAAATAATTAAATCAGGTGGATTTAATGCCATGATAAATACAATAATACCAAGAATAGCCGTAATTCCGATGCTTAGCCGCTTAACACGCGTGTCGGATGCTTTAGGTTCCACATAATTCAAATAAACGTCTTTCACAATTGTAGAACTTACTAGTAACAACAAGGAATCAACTGTCGACATAATAGCCGCCATTGGCGCAGCTAGCACAATACCGGCAAGCCAATTTGGCATAACCTCTAATGCTATAAGTGGCATAACACGGTCTCCAACCTCAATTCCTGGTAGGATAGGCCGGGCAAATACACCAATTAAATGCATGTTCAACATAATGACACCAACCACAATTGTTCCGATAATAATTGCTCTGTGCATAGATTGCGAGCTTTTATAGGACATTGCTCTAATAGCAATTTGCGGCAACGCGACTACCCCCACCCCTACAAGGATCCAAAACGAGGACACATACCTCGGTGTAAGAGACCCATCTGACCCGAAAGGTGTAATGAGGTTAGGGTTTTCGGCAGTTAAATCAGCAATAATTGCTGGAACTCCCCCACCCGCAATGATCACGGCAACAAGTAAAATTAATGTCCCAACAAACATGACACTTCCTTGAATAGCATCTGTTAAGGCAACAGCACGAAAGCCTCCTACCGTTACATAGATTAAAACAGAGACGGCGAATATAAACAAAGCCGTTGTATATTCTATTCCAATCAAGGATTCTATTAGTCTAGCGCCACCAATCCATTGTGCTGCCATAGCAGAAAAGAGAAATACAATGATACTAATTGCAGCTAAGATAACAACCCATTTTGATTTGTACCTTTCCTTTAGGAAATCTACCATTGTCAAAGCCTGATAGCGTCTTGTCACAACAGCAAACTTTTTCCCAAGTACCATAAGTACAAAATAACCTGTAGCCACTTGCGACATGGCTAACAAAACCCATCCTAGTCCTTCATTATAAGCCGTCCCCGGCCCACCGATAAAGCTACTAGCACTTCCATAGGTTGCCGTCATGGTCATAGCAAGTACAAAGCCCCCGAGACTTCTTCCTCCGAGGAAATAATCCTGTGCAAAGCTAGTTGATTTTTTCAGGTAGCCGCCAGACCATATACCAACAACAAAAATGATGACTAAAAAGAGGATTAAGGGTATTAACGATTCCCAGTTCATTTATCTTCCATCTCCTCTTCAAAAGGAATAGCAACAAAAAACTTCTTCACCACAATTGTCACCAACAATGCCATAACAATAAAACCGACTACACAGCTATAAAAAAACCATGCAGGAAAACCTAGCACATATGTATAATCTTGTGGGTCTTTACTTCCAAATCCATAAGCAAATGCAAACCACCAGACAAAATTAAAAACAACTAACCCTACCCCAATCCATGCTTCGCGATTCGCGATCTTTACATGTTCTTTTTTCATCGTAAGGCTCACTCCTTTTTTAATATAAGGACGGTGAGACGACCTCCCTTTATTTATTTCTTTCTATAGTCTAACAAAACTATATCGTTTCCCTTCTCTATTGTAAACAAGAAAAGTTGAAAGCGTTTCACATCAAGGTGCACATAGATAACTACTTAAATTTCCTCCAACATATAGAAAATCCAGCAAGGTTTCCCCTGCTGGATTTCTTTTGCCGTTTTCTTAGCGGACACCTTTCATGAATCGCTGAATCATTGGAGACATGGATAATAAAATAATACCCAATAGAATGGCAATACCACCGATAACCCCGAAATAGACAACCTCTGTCTCTGGTTTGTATAGCTTCACAATTTGCGCATTTATTGCCTGAGCAGACGCATTGGATAGGAACCAAAGACTCATCGTCTGTGCAGAGAATGCTTGTGGGGCCAGTTTTGTTGTAGCTGATAAACCAACCGGTGATAGACATAATTCCCCGATAACAACAAGCAAGAAGCTAAGAACAAGCCAGATTGGACTTACTAATGTTTCTGTCCCATTCATCGTTGCCGGAATGATCATAATTAGGAAAGAAAGACCAGCAAACACTAACCCAAATGAAAATTTCTTCGTTGTTGTTGGCTGACGTTCTCCCATTTTCACCCACATATTTGCAAAGATTGGAGCAAGTATAACAATGAACAGCGGATTCAATGACTGGAACCAAGATGATTGCAGCTCTAATCCAAACAGACTAAGCTCTGTGCGTTTATCCGCATATTCTGCAAGGATAATAGAACCCTGTTCTTGAATAGCCCAAAACATAATTGCAGCAATAAACAATGGAATGTATGCAAGAATTCTTGATTTTTCATCCGCATTTGTTTTTGGACTACGGTACATCACAATGAAATAAGCTGTTGGTATCAAGATACCTAATATACTAACAAGATAAGTAAAACGGTTAATCGTTAAAATACCTGTTGGAATTGTGATGAATGCCAATATAGCTATAATGACAGCACCTATAGCAAAACGTGAATATACCTTTTTCTTTTCATCGACCCCAAGTGGGTTAGGGACATAAGTTCCTGCAAGGCCAAGATTCTTCTTACGTGTGGCCATATAGACAATTAAACCTGCTAACATTCCGACTGCTGCTATTCCGAACCCAAGGTGATAGTTGTATTCTTGACCAACTGTTCCGACAATTAAAGGTGCGAGCAATCCACCCATGTTTATTCCCATGTAGAAAATACTGAATCCAGAGTCACGACGAACATCTTGCGGGCTGTACATGTCTCCCACAATATTCGAAACATTTGGCTTTAATAGTCCTGTACCGATAATGATTAAGAACATAGAAACAAATAATGCTGTCGTACCTGACGGAAGTGCAAGTACAATATGTCCTGCCATAATAAGTACTCCACCATAAAAAACTGTCCGTTGTGTACCGAGTAATCGATCGGCAATCCAACCACCAATTATTCCGGACATGTATACAAGTGACCCGTAGATGGCCATAATAGACTTCGCAGTTCCATCATCAATACCTAAACCACCATCAGCAATTTCGGTATACATATAGAATAGTAGGAGTGCACGCATTCCATAATAAGAGAAACGTTCCCAGAATTCTGTGAAAAATAATGTAAATAAACCTTTAGGTTGTCCAAAAAATCCCTTTTGAGGAACACTTTGAACAATTTGTTCCTTACTAAGTTTTTTCATGATGTAAATACTCCTCTATTTTAGAATAAACTGATAATTTCCGTTAAGGACAAAATACATCATACTCCTATAGAGGTAATACGTCAAACGTCAAAAAATACCAAAAATAGAGACCCACATTTTCAGGGGCCTCTATTTTATAGCTTTATTACATTCCTTCTAGCTTTCTTTTAGCATATTTCTTTTTCTAATGTAAACAACTAGACCTGTTCCAGCGCCTACTAATAGGAGCACAAGACCTACAATAAGGTAATTGTACATCTCTGTTGCAGTTTTTGGAAGTAGGCTTCCACCTTTGTCATTATTATCTCCAGGTGTGTTCTTTCCAGAGTCGTTACCTGGATTAGTTGCCCCATCATTCCCTTGATCATCGTTCTGGTCATCATTTGAATCGTTGTTGGAGTCGTCTCCAGGTGTCTGTGGATCTTCGTTTGGATCTTCTTCTGGCTGTGGATCCTCATTTGGATCTTCTTCACCTGGTTGATCAGTAGCAACGGCGATTCTTCCTTCAGCTTCATATTCGAAAGGGTTCTCCTCTGTACTCTCTAAGCTACGAACAAAATCCACTGTAGCATCCAGATCTGTAGGACCCATTTCCGGGCTCTCCCCCAACTCACTAATCGGGCGATATTTATCACCCATTGATGTTCCCATGTAGTTGTTTACTGTAAGCGTGAAAGTCTCATCAGGATCAATTGCTGTACCATCAGGATACGTTACATCTACCACAGTATTTGTTTCCGGATCCCATGTGTAATGGAAACCACTAATGCTATAGTCTGGCCCGTATTCTGGAGAAAGCTGTGCTTCGATAATTGGAGCCAAGTCAGCACCTTTAATTTCAAACATCATAAGCGTGTTACCAAATGGCTGAATGTTGTAAAGGTCTCCCCAAGTTACAGGTCCCGCTAGTAAATCATCACGGATTCCCCCACCATTCATCATGGCAAAATCACTACCCATTGCGTGGTTCATTCCATCTGCAATTAGGTTTCCTAAACCGTGATCGCCATCATTTGTATAATCTCCTGTAAGGTTTGTTGCATTATAGCCAATTACTTCTTCCATAATTGGTGCAATTTGCTCACTATAATGGTCTAAAACTCCTGCAACAGTTGGATCTGGAGTGTAGTTATCTTGATTAACAAACACGATCTCTGCCTCTGAATTTACAATATCGCCTGTTTCACGGTCAATTTGCAAATCTACATCAGCAAATGCTTTACCGTACTCGGAAGCTTGAACGATTAACTTGTTATCTACAACAGCATCAACTACTTGGTGGTTATGCGCTGCAAAGATAACGTCAACTGCATCATTTACTTCTCTTGCCATGTCTGCTGCATCACCAGTAGCACTTTCTCCATCTTGATCAGCTGGCATGTGTGATAATACGACAATTGCCTCAACACCTTGTGCTTGTAGCTCATCCACAGCATCATTTACTGCTGCAGCTTCATCTGTAAATTCAATGTCCTGGATTCCTGCTGGCATAACCATACCCGCAGAAGCTTGTGTATTTACACCGATGAAACCGATTTGCTCCCCATCTACCTCTTCAATATGGTAAGGGTCCAGTACTGTTTCTCCACTGTCCTTGTACACACAATTTGCACAAAGGTTCGGGAAGTTCATTCCATCATAACCTTCAGTTCCAAGCCCTTCAGGGTGCTCCCCGCCGTGTACCATACGAAGTAGTTCATCTGTACCTTCATCAAACTCATGATTCCCAACCGTTCCAACATCAAATCCCATTGCTTCCATGATTTCCACAGTTGGTTCGTCTTGAAGAAGACCAGATACTGGCGAACTTCCACCGATCATGTCGCCTGCATGTACCATTAGTGTATTGTCGTTGTCCTGCTCACGTTCTTTCATAGCAGAGGCAGTATAATCCATACGACCATACATATTAAATGTGCCATCTCCGTCTGGATCTAACTCATATTCTTGGTCAATTTTCCCGTGAAGATCGTTCATGCTTAACAATTGTACTAAAAGGTTGTCCTCACTAGGTACATCAGAATCTTCTTCTGCAGGAGTAAAGCCCGCAGCTTCAGCATCTTCTGCACTAGAATAGAACACGCGATGTTCTACAGGTACATCTGCCCAATTTTCAGGCTCTACATATTCATTTGTTTCTGTGTTACCCACATAACGGTGGAAATCTTCCTCTTCACCTTCATTAACATCCTTTGCACGGAACACAAAAGGAAGTTCAAGCAGTGGGTCTTCTGGATTCCAAATACCTAACCCAGCGTCTTTCGCTTCTTTTACAGCATCCTGGTATGTCTGGTACGCTTCTTCATCGAATGGTGGGATGAAGTAAGTAGAAGCATAGCCTTCTTCAACCATTTTAAGGTTTAAATTTGTACCGTCTTCTAAAATAACCTCTGCAAGCAAACGGCCATAATCATCTGTTGCTTCATCGCCAACTTTAATAGTTACTGCATCACCAGGCTGAATGAGTGATTGCATATATTCTGTTGCAGCCTCACCATGTCTTTTCTGGTTTTCATTAACTTCAGCACGTGATGGACCATTATTTGTTGGAGCATAAGTTTCTGGTGTATCCATGTTTAAAAATCTTACTCTGTCTCCACCGAGTACAGTTTCATTAATCCGAATTGTATCTCCATCCGTGACATAATCTACTGTTGCTTCATACTCACCAGCTGCAGATGGCGGTTCCGGCTGTTCTGCTGCTACTTTAATATCAACTTGCTCTGTCGGGATAAGCTGGTAGCTATTGTATTCACTAACAATCGCTGTAACGTCATACCACATACCCTCTTCAATTTGCGAAACATCTAATGCGTTTTCCATTACGCGTAATGTAGTTGCATTAAAATCTTCATCCATAAAGGAAATATTATATCCACCACCAGCTGGTGATGCTGGTACAGAAGAAACATAGCCATTTACTTGCACAAGCTCTCCTTCATACGCTTCTGCAGTAGAAGCATCTTGAAGTGTTGCAAGCGTAATGTCCTGAGCTTCTGGTAAAGGTTCTCCTTCCGCAAGAACTTCAATCGTCCCTGGAACTACTTCCTTTAATCCATTATATGTCTCTAATTCTCCAGTAACCTTGACTTCTGTTCCTTTTTCTAACTCTGGAAGGTCACCTTGCTCATATTTAAATATATTAATTCCGCCAGTTTTATCTTGGATGTATGTAGTAAATTGACCGCTCCCGCTAATAGACTCAGAATCTACCGTGACCACACCTTGTACTTCTACGCTAGTTCCATCAGCTAACTCTCTAGCTTCGGCGACGGAAACAGCTTGGGGCGTTTCCGGATCTGTCGGAGGGTCTTCTGGATCTGTTGGAGGCTCTTCTGGGTTATCTCCGCCTCTAACGTGGCTTCCTAATGAAGAGAAAGTGTCTTGATCATACCTTTCCCATTCCTCCACGTTAAATGTAGTTGTTGTTGATGTGATAGATTGATTACGTACTAGTGTTTGATCTTTTGCGAAATTAGCATCATTACCAATTTCACCAAACACATCAATCGGTTCATCATTTTTCGAAAGAACAATTGCATCATTTCCATTAAAGTTAGTTACACCCGATGTGGTATCAGCTACTTCTGTAATTTCAGGTCCAGCACCACTATTTGCTATAACATAAACCTCTCCACTTGCTAACATCCCATTTAAATCTAATGTACTATTAACCTCTTCATTCCCGTTACTATACAATGCGAGTTGATAGTTTGATAGATCAATCTCTGCACCTGTACCATTATAGAGTTCTATTGCTTTATTATTAGAACTCCCTTCAATGTACTCGGAAATAAGCAAATCGTCCGTAGTTGTCTCTGCTGCTGCTACGTTAATAACTGGAGCAAAATTTGTGAAAATCAACGTAAAGATCAGCAAAAACGAAAAAGACTTTTTCTTTAACAGATTTCGCATGAATACCCTCCATTAAAATAAGTATTATGCCATAAACTGACACATTTTTAATATGGCACAACACTCTACTAGAATCTATCGTAATTTAGTTAAGTTTATGTAAATTCGGAACTTTTGAACCATATAATTTAAAAAACAGTACAAATGAACCATCCTGCATGTAAACTGCACCACTAGTTTTCCTACTTGAAAAATGGGAGAAAAGCAAGTATAATAATATCTTGTCCGGGGCATTAGCTCAGCTGGGAGAGCGCTTCGCTGGCAGCGAAGAGGTCAGCGGTTCGAGCCCGCTATGCTCCATTATTTTAGAAAGGTCAGCAGAAAATCTGCTGGCCTTTTTTTGTGCTATTAGAACCTCCTATTATGAAGCGCATGAATTGATAGCAGGATTTCCCTTTTATTTGTCGAATCATTAAGGTAAGACAAAGAGGGGGGCATCTCCAATGAAAATAAAAAAAGATAATATTATAGAAGATTTTCACGGCACAAAGGTTAGCGACCCATATCGGTGGTTAGAAGATCCTGAATCGTCTGACTCGCTTGAGTGGAGCAAACAGTTCGGAGAAGAATGCTCTAATTACTTTTCCACAGCAACCAACCGCTATGAAGACAAACAGAAGCTAGACGCATTATTTCATTACACAAAGCATTTTGTACCAAAGAAGGTAAAGGATACCTTGTTCTATCAGCGCAGTGAAGGATTGCAAAACCAGGCTATTCTTTATAAATCGAAGGATGGACACGAATCCGTTGTGTTGGATCCGAATCAATTAAGTGAAGATGGTACCATTGCGCTGACTAATTACGCCATCAGCTATTCAGGGAACTACATAAGCTACGCCACATCCACTCACGGAAGTGACTGGCAGGAACTCCATGTTATCGATGTTATAGAAGATAACAAACTAGAGGATCATATTCAGCATGTGAAATTCACTAGCATTGCCTGGTTACCAGATGATTCTGGCTTCTATTACAGCCGTTTTCCTGAGCCTGGAACTGTAGCACCGGAGGATGAAAGTAATTTTAATAGCGTTTATTTTCATAAGCTAGGAACATCTCAACAAGAAGATATTCTTGTTCATGAACAGCCAGAAGACAAAGAGTTAATGTTCTCTGCTTTTATTAGTGATGATGAGAAGTATATTGGTTTAGCAGTATTTGAAGGAACCGCTACAGAGAATCGCATCTACATAAAACCAATTAACTCGAAGTCTGCTTTTACTAAATTACTGGATCAACAGGACGCAGAATACAACTACATTACAAACGACGGAAGTTTATTTTATTTTCAAACAAACTTATATGCACCTATGGGAAGAGTTGTAGCAATTGATATAAATGCCCCACAGCAAGAAAACTGGCGTGAAATAATCCCAGAACAGCAAGGTGTTTTAGAGGAAATAGTGGCGCTGAATGAAACTCTCATCACAGTAGTTATGCAGGACGCCCATCATCAGCTACATCTTTTTAAGAAAAGCGGAGAATATTTGCATGAGATTAAGCTGCCGATACTAGGCTCGTTAACCGATATTACGAGAAACAAAGAGGAGGATATCATTTATTTTGGGCTTACTTCCTTCCTTGAACCTACCACGGTTTATTCCTATAAGATAGAGCATGATAAGTTAGGAACTTTCGCCCAGTCAACCTTGGCTGTAGATACGGACCCATATAAAACGGTTCAAGTTTTTTACCCGTCCAAAGACGGCACCAAAATACCAATGTTCCTCACCTATCATAAAGACCTTGAGTTGAACGGACAAAATCCTGTCTTGTTATACGGATATGGTGGTTTTAATGTGAGCATGACCCCTTCCTTTAACCCTGCTATTCTTCGTTGGCTGGACAAAGGCGGTATTTATGCTGTCGCCAATCTTCGCGGCGGGACAGAATATGGGGAAGCATGGCATAGAGCAGGAATGCTGGAAAATAAACAAAATGTATTTGATGATTTTATCTCTGCTGGAGAATGGTTAATTGATAACAACTATACACGCAAAGATAAGCTTTCGATTATGGGTGGTTCGAATGGCGGTCTCCTTGTTGCAGCCTGTATGGTTCAACGCCCTGATCTTTTCGGTGCAGTGATTTGTCGTGTGCCCGTTATAGATATGCTTCGTTACCATATATTTACCATTGGGCGCTATTGGATCCCGGAGTATGGGAGTGCGGATAATGCAGATCAGTTCCCGTTCCTTTACGCCTACTCACCACTTCATAATGTGAAAGATGGTGCGAAATATCCACCAGTATTAATTGCAACAGCTGAAAGTGATGACAGAGTAGTTCCAGCTCATGCCAAAAAGTTTGCTGCGACATTAAAGGAGAAAGCACATAAGGATTCGACTGTAATCCTGCGCTTAGAAACCAAAGCTGGACATGGACTAGGAAAACCGACCTCCAAAATCATTGAAGAATGGGTCGATTTCTATGCATTTTTAGATAAAGAGCTTAGGTAAAGACAACGCAAAGGACCGAACATTCATTTAAGAATGTTCGGTCTTTCTGTTATAGAAGCTATACATGCACAGATCATAAAACTCTAGGCATCCATTTCCTTCTTCTTATAAGTAAACGCAGTCAAGATGCTTGCCACTACAATCCAGGCAAGTATTACCGCAAAATAGCTCCACAAGTCTGCGAAACCCGCACCTGCTTCAACCTCTTTTGCTAATTCAATTAGCTGTGTACTAGGCAAGTATTCAATAAAAGTAAGGACCGGATATTCCTCAATAAAGTTAAGGAATAACGATGCAAAAGAAAACAAGAACATGACAGGCAATGATAACACCGACGCTTCCACTATTGATTTGGTCAATAGTCCCATCAATGTTCCGACAGCAATGTAAAAGAGGCAAGAAAGTAAAATTGCTGCTCCTACTAAAACGTAATTGGCTGGCTCATATCCAGTTAAATAAGCACAGAGCACTATTGTTACAACCGTTAAAACCAAGGTAACGGTGCTTTTTCCACCAAGTATTTCTGGTAAAGTCGCGGGTGATAACATCAAACCACGTAGCGTGTTTTTTTCTTTTTCTTCGGCTATGATCGCACTTTGCACAAACACTCCTACTGCTGCAAAAGCTAGGTTAATAATTAAATAGTGCATATCAATCGTTACGTCGTCCATTCTCCCGTAAAAGATTGCAAGAACCAGTGGCATTAGCATCGTTGATGTAATCATCATATTTTTTGATAAATCTTTCATATCCTTTTGAATAATGGCATAAAATCGCTTCAATGAAAATGTCATACTAATTCCCTCCCTGTTACTTCTACAAAAATATCTCCTAATGTTGGTTCATTTGAATGTATGGACACAACTTCTCCAGACGCCATTCGCTCATAGATTTCTTTTGCCCCTTCTGGACCACCAGGCAAGCTGATCGTGCTACCATCCTTTAATTCCAGTGAAACAGTATTTTCTGCAAACTGTCTGCGCAAAGCCTTTGGTTTATCGAGAAGCTGAATTTTTCCTTTATGAAGGAAGGCAACGCGGTCACAAAGACTTTCTGCCTCACTCATGTCATGGGTCGTTAGGAATATTGTCGTTCCTTTACGGTTCAACTCACGCAGACCCTGGTGAATGTGCTTCGAGTTTGCAGGATCGAGCGCAGAGGTTGGTTCATCTAAAAATAACAGATCTGGCTCATGCAAAAGGGCCCTAGCTAAGGTAACACGCTGGATCATCCCTTTTGATAATTTGGCCACATTCTTTTTTCTTTCACCTGACAAGCTGACCATTTCCAATACTTCTGAGATGCGTATTGTCGGTACATCATAAAGCTGGCAATAGAGTTTTAAATTTTCTTCAATGGTAAGTCGCTGATACAGTCCACTGTTATCTGTGATTACCCCAAACCTTCTGCGATGTTCAGGTTTTTTTAAGGAAGCTGCTGGCCTTCCAAAAACAGAAGCTACCCCTGAAGTGTGGGTAAGTTGTCCTGTTAGAATTTTTATTGTAGTCGTTTTCCCTGATCCACTTGGTCCAAGAAAACCAAACGTTTCTCCTTTTTGTACAGAAAAATTTACGTCCTCCAGTGCTGTTTGATTTCCAAAAATCTTGGCGAGTGACTTCACTTGTATAATGTTTTCCATTCGTTTTCCTCCCAGTTGGTGTTGTTTTGCTATATCTCAACTATAGAAGGAAAACCGCGTTAAATCAGCACTTTTTCCGTGAATGGAGCAAATAACGGGTTGAATGGAGCTTATTTCAGGCCCAACATTTCCTTTAATTGCGTCATTTTTGTTTTGGAAAGCGGAATAGATGATTTTGCTTTATCATCTAAAATGAGACTATAACTATTTCTTGTCCATGTGATCACTTCCCGGACTTTTTGCAGGTTCACAATATAAGACCGATGGCAACGAAAGAAGCCAACATGTTGAAGTCGACTCTCCAATTCATTTAGCGTAAACAGGCAAGGAAATGATTCACCTTTAATATAGATATAGGATTGACCTTCCATGCTTTCCACATAATCAATTTCCTGTGGATCAAATAAAACAATCTTTTCATTTACCTTTGTTGGTATTTTATTGAATTGGAAAGGGTTTATGTTTTCCTCTTCGTTATCCTCTTCCCGTTCTAATTCTTCTTTAGTATTATCCTCCTCGGCAACCTGTACAGTATGAAGACCATTTTCATCCAGACGAAATACTTGATCTGCTATGGTTAATGCACTCTCCAAATTACCTGTGAGGATTAAACTGGTCGTTCCTTTCTTCTGTTGCTTTTTTAACAAGTTAATGAATACTCGCCTTGTTTCCATATCCACGTTTAAGTCTGGTTCTTCAAAGATAACGATATTTGCATTTTGAATGATCATTCTGCCAAAATGTACCCTTCTTTTTTCTGAGTCACTTAGATTCCGAATCCTCACCCGCCTTTTTTCCTGTAGCTGGGTGTCACTAATCACCTCATCCATTCGGCTACTTGAGTCATATAGCTTTATGATAAACGTAAAATAATCTTCTACTTTTAACCTCTCGTACATCCCTTCTTCATAAAAAAAGAAATTGATAGCGGACATATATGCTTTTTTATCTTCTTCTATCGTTTTTCCATGTATTGAAATTTTCCCGCTAGAAGCTATTGTCTTCCCTCCTAAAAGGTCGAGGAGCATTTTTCGCACATTTAGCGTTGAATAGATAGCTGTAATGTCCCCTTTACCTAAGGTAAGATCAAAAGCTGAGAAAAGAAGGTTATCCTTTGTATGTTTCTCAATATTGCTGAATATCAGCCCTTCTGACATGTTCATCACATCCTGATAATAATTGGTCTTGTTTAATAGTACTAAATATCGGAAATATTCTCTATAACTTATTTTAAAGGATGTGACGTAATGAAAGCTGTAACATACCAAGGGAAACAATCAATGGTTGGAAAAGAAGTACCTACTCCGGAGATCCAGGAGAACACGGATATGATCATACGCATTACGGCAAGCGGAATTTGCGGTTCCGACCTGCACCTTTATCATGGAGGGGTCGAGCCAGAAATCGACTACGTGGTAGGCCATGAACCAATGGGCATTGTAGAGGAAGTTGGTTCGGAAGTAAAAAACCTGAAAAAGGGAGACCGAGTTGTCATTCCATTTAATATTGGTTGTGGCGAATGCTTTTTCTGTAAAAACCAAATGGAAAGCCAATGTGATGAATCAAATCCACATGGCGAAGTAGGTGGGTTATTTGGCTTTACGGAACAAAACGGCGGATATCCAGGTGGACAGGCAGAATATCTGCGCGTACCATATGCTGACTTCACTTCTTTTAAAGTACCAGAATCCAGCGAATTAGATGATGAACAGGTACTATTATTATCTGACGTTATCCCAACCGCGTATTGGAGTGTAGAAAACGGCGGGGTAAAAGAAGGAGACACCGTCATTGTGCTTGGTTCTGGCCCTGTAGGCTTAATGGCACAGAAGTTTGCCTGGTTAAAAGGTGCAAAACGTGTCATTTCTGTTGATCAAATGGGCTACCGTTTAGACCACGCTGCTAAAACAAATAATGTCGAGACGTTTAATTTTAAAGAAAATGAAAATATAGGCGAATTATTGCATGAAGAAACAAAAGGTGGAGCAGATGTAGTCATCGACTGTGTAGGTATGGATGGTACAGTACCACCTAAAACTGAATTCGGATCTGAAATGGATAACCAATTCGGAACCATTAGCCCAATTGTTACGGCATCAAAAGCTGTAAGGAAATTCGGTACTGTACAATTAACAGGCGTTTATGGAACAGATGCTAATAGCTTCCCCCTAGGAGATTTCTTCACAAGAAATGTTGGGCTTACAATGGGGCAAGCGCCTGTTATCCATATGATGCCGAAGCTGTATGATATGATCGAACAGGGAAAATTTGACCCGACAGATTTGATTACCCACAAAATGTCTATAGATGATGCAGATAAAGCTTATGATATGTTTGATAAAAAAGAGGATGGTAGTATTAAAGTGATTTTTAAACCTTAATTTCTATCCATCTGCTCATGACAAAATGGTAATAGTCTGTTAATCTATAATCAACGGTACATTACCGTTACTAATTTTATACGAAGAAGACTACTAGGGGGGCCCGATAATGCCGGGCTGAGAGGTTAGCACAGAAGCTACCGACTCTTATGAACCTGATCTGGTTAATACCAGCGGAGGGAAGTAGTGGACAAAACGTCTATTCTATTTTCAATTGCCAAAGTCAGGTCCCCTTGTGACCTGGCTTTTTTGTATTGCCTAAAGGTGTTAGTCAAACAAAAGCGTAAGCGTCTGTTTAGGTGCTGGACGTATTGTTCTTCTTAGGAATGATACGTAGTCTTTTCTTCGGAAGAAAGGAGGTTACCATGAAAAAAATACATTTGCTTACCATGATGGCCGTGCTTGTTGCTATAGGGACAATTGGATCTCAATTCCTTTGGTTTCCTGCTGGGATTGCAAAAGCTTATCCTGTACAGCATGCGGTGAACGTTATTGCAGCGGTTTTATTAGGACCTGGTCCAGCAGTTGGCATTGCCATTGTAATTGGCTTAATTCGAAACATGCTTGGTCTTGGCACATTGCTCGCATTTCCTGGTGGGATGATAGGCGCTTTTCTTGCAGGTATTCTGTATAAAAAACTTGAGAAGAAACGCTGGGCAGCTGCAGGTGAGATGATTGGAACAGGAATAGTCGGCTCTCTATTCGCTGTGCCATTCTCCACCATTTTACTAGGAAATGCTGTCGGGGCATTCTTCTTCATGCCATCTTTTCTTGTCAGCAGTATTACCGGTGCGTTCATTGGTTTATTTATTGTCTCTCGCCTAAATCAGCGTGCTATTACCAGAATACAAGAAACATAGGCAAGGCCTAAATGAATTTGCGAAATCGATGACTTATTCATAAAAAAAGGAGGAAATTTTTATGAGCTTTTCAGAACAGTTAAGAAAAGAAAATGATGATTTGTTTGAAGCAATTTTTCATCACTCTTTTGTACAGGGGGTTGGAAAAGGAGATATTTCAAAAGAAGCGCTAGCCCACTATGTGAAGGCGGATTTTGAATATTTGAATGCTTTTATGCAAATCTACGGTATTGCGTTGGCCAAGTCACAGAATCGGGAGGATATTGCTTACTTTTTTGACCAAATAAAATTTGTGCTTCACGATGAAATTCATCCACACAGGAATTTCTGTGAGCACATCGGTGTCAAGTATGAAAATTTGCAAGGCCACCCACTTCCACCAACTGCAGACCATTACATTAAACATATGATGTACCATGCACAAATGGGATCGCCTGGAGAGATTCTTGCAGCCTTACTTCCTTGCCCGTGGACGTATTGGGAAATTGGTCAGACATTAATGAAAGAATTTGAACCAAGTATAGAGCACCCTTTTTACGATTGGATCTCTTTTTACGTTGGAGAAGAAATCGAGCACACGACCAATGAATTACGCACTCGTCTCGATCAATTTGCTGCTAATAGTTCTCCTGAAGAAAAGGAAAAAATGAAAGACGCATTTCGTAAGAGCTGCCAGTTAGAATTAAAATTTTGGGAAATGGCTTACACTCTCGAGGAGTGGCCATTTGCTGTAAAGGAGCTTAGCTGATGACCTACGTACCGTGCGCCTTAACCATTGCGGGCACTGACCCAAGCGGAGGTGCTGGCATTCAAGCAGATTTAAAGACATTTCAGGAATTAAAAACATATGGTATGTCTGTCATCACCTCTGTCGTAGCGCAAAACACCACAGGCGTGCAGGATATAAACCATCTTTCTGTTGCATTTATTGAACAGCAGCTTGAGTCGGTTTTTTCCGACATGCCAGTACACGCCCTGAAAACAGGAATGATTGCCAATGAGGCAATGATGCGAGCAGTAGCCGCACGTCTTGCGAGCGTAGACGCCGCCTATGTAATGGATCCTGTTATGGTAGCAACAAGTGGCGATTCCTTAATTGATGAGGAATCGCGGCAATTCTTAAAAAAAGAACTGCTCCCACTCACAACCATTGTGACGCCAAACTTACCTGAAACTGAATTTATAACAGGGAGAAAGATAGAGACAACAGAAGATATGAAAGATGCTGCTGCTTTTATTGTAGATGAATTACATGCTGGCGCAGCACTTATTAAGGGAGGACATTTACAAGGAGAAGCAGTAGATTTCCTTTATGATGGCCACCAGATTCATATGTATTCCGAGGAACGTATCCCTACAAAAAATACGCACGGGACAGGATGCACCTATTCTGCCGCCATAACAGCAAATTTAAGCAAAGGGCTACCACTCCATGAAGCTGTCAGACAAGCAAAAAGGTTTGTGACTGCAGCAATACGAAGCTCTTTTGACATTGGTTCAGGAAATGGCCCAACAAATCATTGGGCTAGTAGAACAAAGGAGGAACAAAGAAGCTAATGAATGCAGATATTATAAAAGACGCTAGAAGGACCAAACCGCTAATTCACCATTTGACCAATCAGGTTGTCATGAATTTTACGGCAAATGGCCTGCTTGCTTTCGGCGGTGCTCCTGTCATGGCAAAAGCAGAGGAAGAAGCAGCAGATATGGCTACTGCAGCTAATGGCGTATTAATTAACATTGGCACATTAACCTCCGCAGAATTACCGGCTATGATCAAGGCCGGGGTGGCAGCCAATCAAAAAGGAATCCCTGTTGTTTTAGACCCTGTTGGAGTAGCAGCAACTTCCTTTCGCATGGACGCTGTAAAACAGCTTACTGATGAAATTCAGTTTACCGCTATTAAAGGAAATGCAGGTGAAATGGCTCATCTTGTGCAAACTCCATGGGAAACAAAGGGAGTCGACTCTATTGGAAAAGGTGATGCAAAGGAAGTAGCCAAGAAAGTCGCAGACACCTTACAAACATCCGCTGTTGTCACAGGGGAAACAGATTATATTTATACAAACGGAAAACTGTTCAGCAACCAATCTGGTGATCCATTATTAGGTAGCATTACAGGTGCAGGCTGTTTACTAGGGTCGATTATGACAGCTTGTTTGACTACCGATCACAATACAGAAGATTGCCTCAAAACCGCTGTATCTTTTTATGGATTCGCTGCCTCCTATGCAGCAAATCAACAACAAGTACAGGGACCAGGTAGCTTCTTACCTACGTTTATAGACGCCCTGTCGATGGATGTGCAAACACTAGAAGAAAGGGAGAGTTAAATGGAGGCACACCTATTGCGCAAGTACTTTATTATGGGAAGTCAGAATTGCGATAGAGATCCCATAGAAATTTTAACAGAAGCAGTTCAGGCTGGTATCACTGCTTTTCAGTTTCGTGAAAAAGGGCCCGGGTCACTAGCTGGCTTACGGAAAGTTGTGTTAGGAAGGCAATTAAGGGAGATTTGTTATGAATACAGCATCCCTTTTTTCGTAAATGATGATTTAGAGCTTGCAGAAGTTTTAGGAGCAGATGGAATTCATGTTGGCCAAGATGATAGATTTGCAGAGGAAGTAAGAGCACGATTTCCTGATAAAATAATTGGCTTATCCGTATCAAATTCACTAGAGTTGGAGAATAGCCCTTTATCGGCAGTTGATTATCTTGGTGCAGGCCCTGTTTTTGCAACAGGGACAAAAAGCGATGCTAAAACTCCCGTCAGCACCAAATGGATCTCCCAAATTAGAAAACAGCACCCAAATTTCCCACTCGTAGGAATTGGTGGAATTAACACAACCAATTCTAATGAAGTAATGGAAGCCGGTGCAGACGGTGTAGCTGTCATCTCAGCCATCACCAAGGCAAAGGATATCCAAGCAGCAGTGCGAAGTTTGTAAGAGGAGAAAGACGTGGCTGATTCAATTGTTTCGTTATCCACAGCACTAGAATTCTATCATTTCATAAACGATACAAAAGAAGAAGGGAGCATGTAAGAGCCCCCTTCTTTATTTCCTTTTATCTGCATAGATGGCCATAGCATCTCGCATAAATACTGCAAGGCCTTCTCCAAACTGATCAATATTTTTCGTAAAACGCTGGTCCTCAACATACATTTGCCCTAACCCTTTAAAGGCCTCAAGTGAATACCTGCCCATTGTATTTAAGAAAAGATACCACTTTTCAATTTTTTCTTGTGCTACATCAGAGGCTGGATCCAGATGGCGAACCTCTGCCAATTCTCGGTAAATGGAATTAAACTTATTCTCAAACTCCTGTTTTTCTTTACCTGACATGCTGTTTAACTTTTCTTTTGATTCCTCCACAGCTTTATCCCCCCATCGCTCACGAGCCTCTGCTTCATAAGGGTTCTTGCTGAAATCGAATCCTTCAAATTTTTCCTTTGCACTCATTTTTCTCTCTCCTTTCCTATACTCAATTGTCTTATCAATTGTTCTAACCATTTTGTCGATTCGACCTCGTTTTTCCAAAAGCATCTTTTTGTGCAATGTTAACGTCTCGTGCTGATCAAAGGAGGGGCTCGTTACAATCTCTTTTATTCTCTTTAAAGGAAAGTCCAGTTCTCTAAAAAATAAGATTTGCTGCAGCTTCTCTAAATCTTTCCCAGAGTAAATTCGGTAACCCGCATCTGTTACCTCTTCAGGCTGTAATAAACCGATTGCGTCGTAGTGATGTAGTGTGCGCACACTAATACCAACTAATTCTGCTACTTCTTTTACTTTCAGAGCCATCTCCCCCTCTCACTAATCACTGTAAAGTATAACGTAACGTTAGAGTCAAGAAGTAAAAATGCTTTTTTTAAATTTATTGATAAAAAACAAAGGAACATATGACTACTGCCCAATTTTTTTAAATGAATCCCAAAATAGACGATCGACCATATATTAGTATGGAGTATAATTGAGGAGGTAACTTAATGGATTATTATAATAAAACCCCATACGATCATGAATATGATGAAGAAAGACAGATAAATTTCCCTGGGCAACTTTTCGGAGGAATATTTGGACCTGGTAGCGGATTTCCTGGTTCACCCGGACAAGGCGGCTTCCCAGGCTCACCGGGCCAAGGTGGCTTCCCAGGTTTTCCACCAGGACAGGGCGGCGGATTCCCGGGACAAGGAGGGTTTCCAGGGCAGCCTGGGTCACCACCTTCTACTCCGCCACCATCTTTTCAACCAGTCCAGCCACAAGCCCAATTATTTGCTGTAGATCCTGGCGCCATACGTAGCTGCCTGTTCCGTTTCACTTTTATCTGGTTACGTTGGCAATCATTCTGGTTCTTCCCTACGTTTGTAGGAAGAAACTCTATTTCTGGATTTAGATGGACTGGAAATAGATGGGTCTTTTTCGGAACTGATTTAAACAATATTCAATCCTTTCAATGTTACTAAGATAGCCACAAGAGGGCGAGCACACACCCTTCTTCCACTCCTTTTCATAGAATAATGTGAAAGGAGGAATCCAACGTGTATCAATTAGCTTTGCTTTATTTAGCTTGTGTTCTTGCTGGTTTCGGACTCGTCAATGTCCCATCCTCCGCCATTATCACCGAAGAAATAGCCAACATACTTGATCTTGTTGGCAGCATTGCCATTATTATTTTTGGCGGAGCCATTCTTTACCTTGGTTTTAAATCACTATTTAATAAAAAATAGATAAAAAAGACACCTTCACTCAGGTGTCTTTCTTTTATGGGAATATGCTTCCTATTTATTCATCTTTTTAACCATCTCTCTTTGCCAAATCAATCCCTGCTCAATCGCCATCTTTCTAGCTACTTTTGGCGCATTCCATAATGGCGGAAGAAGAAGTAGGGATACTGGTACCGCAGTGATGACAATCGAATTTTGGATAGAAGAGATGCTATCTTCCCCAATGGAAAGAATAACAGCAGTTGTTAGCCCAAAGATTGCCGCCCAAAACACACGCAACCACCTTCTAGGGCTATCATTCCCTGTAAGCGTAGCGGCCACAGTATACGACATCGTATCCACCGTTGTCGCAACAAAGACAATGGATACTATTAAAAATCCTAACCCTATCCATGTTCCTAGTGGCAGTTGATCGGTGATCGCCATTACAGCTGCAGGCATACCACCATCATTCAACGCGTTTGAAATAGAACCTGGCTTCTCTACTTCAAAAAAGATTCCTGTTCCACCGACAATAGAGAACCAGAAATTATTCACGATTGGTGCGACGATGGAGACCGCAATAATTAATTCACGAATCGTTCTTCCTCGGGATATTCTGCTAATAAATACGATTAACATTGGAGCATAGCCGATAAACCAACCCCAGAAGAATATCGTCCATGCACCTAACCATGCATGATCCGAACGAAACAGACTCATGGTAAAGAAGTTTTGGATATGATGACCTGTACCACCAACAAAGCCATCTAAAATAAACATAGTCGGTCCTATAATTAATACAACGATTGCTAAAAATATAGTAAGGCCAACATTATAACGGCTAAGCGTTAAAATACCTCTATCTACTCCTGTTGCAGCAGAAATAGCCGCAATCACCGCTAATCCTATGACAACCACAATGCTTACAGTTAGCGTATTGGGTACATCAAATAGGTGGTGTAGCCCATAGGATATTTGCAGGCCAAGAAATCCTAACGGGCCAAGCGTCCCTGCAACCGTTGCAATAACGGAAAAAATATCTGCTGAGGATCCAAGAATGCTTTTATGGTAAATTTTCTCTCCGAAGATGGGGTAGAGTAACCCTCGGGGGCGCAAAGGAAATCCTCGATTGTAATGTACATACATCATAACAATCGTTGCAAGTGTACCTAGAATAGCCCAGGCCGTGAATCCCCAGTGCATAAAAGATTGTGCTAATGCGGCGTTAATATTGTTAAACTCTCCTCCACCAAATAAGGGCGGTGTGGTCATAAAATGATACATTGGCTCTGAAGCAGCCCAGAAGACACCTCCACTTGCCAATAGGGTTACTAAAATCATTGCAACCCAACGGAAATAACTGTACTTTGGTTTATCCTGTTTTCCTAGTCTTACTTTTCCATACTTAGATATAGCTAAACCTAATCCAATAAAAAAGTTCCCTAACAGCAGCAACTGCCAGTAAGCACCAAAAAATGTTGCAGAGTAGTCAAATAGACTATTGATGGCATTACCAACCATTTCACTATTGATTAATGAAAGTACAATAAATGCAGTTAGAAAACCACCACTAATGATGAAAACTGGCCAGTCTAATTTCTTTAATTCACGCTTCACGCTTTTCCTCCTAATTTTTTAGGAGCAAGTGTCTAAAATTGGTTTAAAGCTTTGTCATTTGAGACCGTTGGATGGAAGTTGACTATTATGAACTTCATAATAACCCTGACGATATACCATCAGCTTGCCCTTTTTATAACACAGCTCAACATTATAGGTTAATTTTCCTGATTGGTCAAAATATTACTACATCTCTCTTGCATGCTTCTCCACTAATTTTCCCTTTATAGCAGTTCATAGTCCACTTTTAAATTTATTTTCGCATTTATTCGTTTACAATTTCCTCAACCGTCTGTTCCACTTCATTTCGAGACATTTTCTCTTTCCCATCCTGCATCGCTTTTAAAGTTCTTTTTGCTAGTGCTAAAGGAATTTTACAAAAATGCAAAATGTGGCGAGTTTCAATAGATTTTATATATATATCGGCTTTTGCAAGATTATTACTGGCATACGTAAACAAATCCGCTCGCTTCCATCCATCTGGTATAAAATGCACTCCACGTTCGGCATCTTCTTCTTGGTTACGTAGCATGTTTACAGCCTGAAGACCTCTGCCATAACCAATTGCCAAGTCTCTATCTGTTACCGTCCCATCATACCATTCCCAGATATCAGACAGCATGACCCCAACCAGACCTGCAACATAGTATGTATAATCATCCAAGTCCTCTTCTGTATGTACCACCCAGTCTCGCTTAGCCCAATCTGCCATCCCTTTTGCCATAATACTAGTGGATTCCAGTACCTTACCCACAATGCCAGTTGGACATACTTCAATCCATTCCCCTAATCTTAAGGTTACCTCAGGTAAGATCGTCTTATACGGCTCAAGCAACTCGCTGTATGCTTGCTTATCGAATCTATCTAATAATAAAAGGGAACTGATTTTGTTTAGTAACACATGTTTCGTGTCGTTATCCAGTGCTTCATGATCTTCTATTTCATCAATGGCCCGCATGCATAAATAAGCGGAACCAACCGCCATTTTTAATGGTTGCTTTAAAAGGGTGATCGGTATGTAAAATGTTCTGCTTGTTTCTTTTAAAACGCGCATGGCGTCTTTTTCTAAACTTGTCTTCTTAATCAAGGTGTTTTCCTCCCTTATTTCCTTGATGTATTATAAGTATAACAACCCTGACATGCTTACGCCACTATCCATATCGCTTCTGGTAAAGTAGAAGGCTCTCCCCCTAATAACATCAGTCAATCCCCCCATTGTCTATATGAAATAAAACTTTACTTGGCGGTGACTTTACTGCCAGTTAAGGCGGAATAGAGATTATTGCTAATTCCATAATTTCACACACATAATTTTCCCAATGCCTAGAAAAATATAAAGTGAAAAAGAAGATTATCTGCGACATACAGGCTGTCCAATGTACTTCCTGCCAAACAGTTTAGCATATTCGCACTTATATGGCGTATTTAGCCTGCAAAATGGAGGGAAAATAATGGAATCACATGAATCGGAACTAGTAAATTATTTTGACCAATCAATTCTTGATTTTAAAGAGGGAACAAGTCGTTTTGAAGCAAAGCTTCCTAAGATAACAAAAGGATATTTCGAATTTACAGAAGCTTGCTTTGAAAAAGGAGCTTTAACAAAGAAGGAAAAGCAGCTAATTGCACTTGGTATTAGCATTTATGCACAAGATGAATACTGCATCATGTACCATGCAAAAGGTTGTGTCGAAAATGGCGTTTCAGAGGAAGAGTTCATGGAAGCAGTGGGAGTAAGCGCAGCGATAGGTGGCGGCGCAGCATTTGCACAAGGAGTCACCCTGGCAATGGACACCTTTGATTATTATTCCCAAAACTAATAAACGTGCTGAATCCGTTCTAAAAATAGTTCCCAAAGCAAAAAGCTGTCAAAAGGGTACCTTCTTGACAGCTTTACATACCTTGCACAAATGAGCCGCTTTCATTGTACACATAGTATTGATTTTTTCCTTTTTGCTTGGAGGCATATAAGGCAATATCTGCTTTTTTATATAGTGTATCAATATCTATGCCATCCTTTGGTGTGATGCTAATTCCGATACTCGCTGTCAACGGGATACCGCTGACATCTGTAACAGATTGAAACAGATGTGAAATAGCATTTAGAAGCTTCTCTGCTACATCGGCCGACTCCTCCACTGTACTATTCGGTAACAAGACGATAAACTCGTCTCCTCCCATACGAATGGCCGTATCTTCCTGACGACAGTGTCTCTTAATACAAATCGCTACCTTTTTAAGTAATTCATCTCCTTTATCATGACCTAAAATATCGTTTACCTTTTTAAAATGGTCTAAATCAATCATAAGTATGGCAGTTTCTTGTCGTTCCTTCATTCTTTTTTCCAAAATTTCTTCAAAGGCCGTGCGATTTTTCAATCCTGTTAGCCGGTCATGAAAAGCCATGTGCATTGGTCTGGCCACCCATTTTGAAATAAGTAAGGCAAGTGCAATAGTTACTAGAAAAACAATAGCAAGCTGCCATAGAAAAATCGTCCGATTCTGCGATAAGATAGTACCCAAACTCTCGCGGTTATAATTAATCTCCACAACCCGGTTGGTTGAAATGCCTTGCTTGTTATCAGCAGCATAATAAATATATCGATATAGGGCAGGCTTTCCTTGCCATTCACCTTCTACTTCAGTGATTTCCCCTGTGTTAATTGCATGATTAAATGCTTCCTGTCTTTTTAAAGGTTTTGAATGATTTTCCGTCATTGCTCCAAGCTTAAAGCCATCTGTATTTAACACATTTATCTCATTAATCGTATTATACCTTTTCTCCAAATCTTCTATAACACGAAGAAAATTAAACTCTTGGAAAATTCGCTCATCCGCTAAGGAGTAGCCGAGTTCAAATATGTAATCCTTGTCTGGCGTAGCCATATAGCTAAACTTCTTTAATTCGCCAGTTTTTTGTTGGACGTCCAGCCCGTCCGTTGTAAACTCACCAGCTTCTCGACGCTGGTCTAGTAAATTGGAAAAATCAGTACAGCAGGAAGCAAAGTCCAATCCTTGGTCTTCTTTAAAGCTTGTATGTATAATGACATTTTCATCATTAATAATATATACATCCATTCCAATTTCTTCTTTTATTGTTGCAAAATCCCAATCTTCAAAAGTCGGATTAGCTTGATAGCGTTCGATCAGTTCTTCTGTATGTTCCTTCATTTCCTCAGTTATTTCTTGGTCAAATATGGTATAGGCTTTATCGATTGTACTTAATGAATTGATCACAATATCTTCTGTCTGCTGAATTTGTGCTTGATTATTGTTAATTGCCTCTTCTTTCAGCTTTAAATAATCGATAATTGCAATACTGAAAGAAATAACGAGAGCAAAAGTAATCATCGTAATAAACAGCTTAAATCGGAATTTCGCCTTCACGTCCCCACCTCTCTCATAAAAATACTATGCTAAATTTACCAAAAATTCAACTGCGCATAGGGAATAATACCCAAATTTATTTAGAAATAACCTTATATTCACAAATTACTGGAAATACCTATGTAATTGATAGACATCCCTTGGAGATTATGTGTTTTCCCTATAAAGTGAAACTTCATTTGGTGGGGGTCTTACTGCCAGTTAAGGCGGGACAAAAAACCCCTGAATTTACGCTGCCATGAGCAATATCCAGGGGGTTTTTAATTATTTGTTTCTAGTATTTTGCAAAACAAGTCGAATGAATATCCTACCAATATCAAGCATAGCACGCTCGTCTACATCAAATTTCGGATGATGGTGTGGATACACGGCATTTAGTTCAGGGTTTCCTCCCCCTACCGTGAAGTAAACACCAGGTATTTCCTTCTGGTAGAAAGAAAAATCCTCACTGCCCATCATAGGCGTATGCTTAATGGGATAATCTGAACCGAATGTATCTATTACTATTTCTTCTACGTGCTTCGTTAGTCCCGGATCGTTCCAGATGGAAGGACAGTCTTTAACGTACTCGAATTCAAATGTGGTACCTGCTGCCTCGCAAGTTGATTTCGTTATATGTTTCATTGCCTGCTCAATAATGGAACGGGCTTCCTCATCATAGGTTCTGACTGTCCCTTTAATTACAGCGGTATCGGGAATAACATTTGTTGCTTCCCCACTGACAAAAGAGCCTACTGTAACAGCTGCTGCTTGCTGAGGGTTTACCCTTCGACTAACAATTTGTTGCAAGTTAACGACTAACTGACTACCCGTCACTAAGGGGTCTATAGCTAAATGAGGCTCAGACCCATGGCCCCCTTTTCCACGAATGACAATCTTGAAATCATCCTGTGCCGAGGATGCAAAGCCTTCTTTTACACTAAACGTTCCGAGTGGGTCTGTCGACATGACATGTGCACCATAAATCACATCCACATCTTCCAAGCAACCATCTTCAATCATTGGCTTTGCACCACCAGGGGTCGACTCTTCAGCAAATTGATGAATAAACACCACATTTCCTGGAATTTCTTCTCTAAACTTGCTTAACACATTTGCAACACCTAAAAGGGCAGCCGTGTGAAGGTCATGCCCACAAGCGTGCATGGCACCTGGGATCGTTGACTTATATGTAACCTCTTTTTCGTCTTGAATAGGAAGTGCATCGAAGTCGGCACGTAGGGCAATTGTCTTACCGGGCTTACCACCTTTTAGTGTTCCTACAACTCCTCTTCCCCCAACACTCCTTCTAACTTCAATACCCAAATCCTCCAAATAATCGGCAATCTTTTGCGGTGTTTGCACCTCTTGGTGTGAAATCTCCGGATGCATATGAAGATCCCTTCTGAAAGCCACTAATTCTGGATAAAGCTCGTGCAATAACTTATCAAGATTCTCCATCAATTTTTCTACCTCCATTACAAAGTGAAACTTCACTAGGTGAGGGTTCCTTCTCTCCCCCAGCAAATGTTAGTTGAACGAATCGGTCCTTTACTGGCAGTTGATCCCCGGGGGCTTTCTGCAAGTTAAAGCCGGAAAAACTATTTTTAAAAATTTTGGGCTCCCTCGTTAAGGAAGCCCGTTTCAAACCTTTTACCAAATAAATAGATGTGCAATGGTTACAAAAATAGCACCAAGTGCATATTGGATAAGGATTAATGGCCAAATCCATTTTATCCATTTTACATAAGAAATACGAGCAATGGCCAGGGCTGCCATTAATACTCCAGCAGTCGGTGCAAAAATGTTAGAAATACCGTCACCAAACTGGAATGCCAGTACTGCTGTCTGGCGATCAACACCAAGCAAATCACCCAGAGGTGTCATGATTGGCATACTTAGTGCAGCTTGTCCACTACCTGATGGTACAATAAAATTCAACGCACTTTGTGTTAAGTACATTCCAATGGCTGATAAGCCTGATGGCAATCCAGAAACAATATTGGAAACTGCGTAAAGAATTGTATCAATCGTGTTGGTTTCCTGCAACACAACCAAAATAGCGTACGCAAAACCTACAACTAGCGCCCCTAACACTAGCTCCTCACAGCCTTTTACGAAAGACTCAGCTATTTTGTTCATTTTCATTTTACCTACTATTCCAATTAAAACACCCATTAGCAGGAATAAACCAGCTATCTCTGTAATATACCAGCCTTGTAATGTTACTCCAAGGGCAAGTCCAACAAGAGTTAAAATTAGAATGGCTAAAATAACAATTTGCCTTTTCGACAGCGTCGGTTGGTCAAGGGCGTTTGTTTTTTCCCTTTTCTGGTCTTCCTCATACACAATGCTTTTTAATGGGTCGTTTTTAACCTTGCGGGCATAAATCATTACATAAGCAATGCTGACTCCAAGATACACGAGCCAAAAAATAAACCTAACACTCATTCCTGAGAATGTTGGTAGCTCTGCGATTCCCTGTGCCACCCCCACAGTGAATGGATTCATAAATGCAGCCGTAAAACCTGAATAGACTCCAACGAGGATGGCAGCAGTCCCAACAATGGAGTCAAACCCCATCATAAGCGCAACAGGCACCATGATCAGTATAAATGGAATGGCTTCTTCCGCCATACCAAAGGTAGCACCAGCAACAGAAAAGAATAGCATAACAACGGGTATAATCCATAATTCTTTTCCTACTAATTTTTTAGATAATGAGCCAAAGGCGCTTTCTAGTGTGTTGGTCGCACGAAGAATGCCAAAAGCCCCTCCTACAAGAAAGATAAAGAATATAATTTCGGAAGCCTGTACCATCCCTGTATGTATGGTTTGGAAAATATCAAAAAAACCGATTGGACTAGCATCCACACTACTGTATGTCCCATCAACTACAATGGTTCTGCCATCTGCATTAGTCTCTCTTTCAAACTCACCTGCAGGAATGAAGTACGTAATGGCGGAAACAAGTATGACAAATCCAAACAGAATAATAAATACATGTGGAAATTGGAACTTCTTCTTAGAGGTTGATACTTCGTTGGACATTTTGTAAAACTCCCCTTCTCTTAATTAAAATACGAGGGAGGTACATGGAGATAAGTGAAAAATGTACGCAAAAAGGCAATGATAGAAAATAACCTACCATTGCCACTACAATTAATATACGTTATCCTCCATTTCGATCAGTAGTTCTCCATGCACAATCCCTTTAGCATGACAGTATGTCCCCTATTTGAAAACATACCAGCAATAATAAGCTTGACTCTTATTACGCTTCGGCCAGCAACCCTTTTATCAATACTCAACGATGTCATACTCCTATTGACTACTCATGTTGCTCGCGCCTCTACCTCACCGATCTGATAAGGTCTTTTATGAAATTATCTTGATTTTACTAGAATTCAATCTATTAATCAAGGACAAATATGTTTTCGTTGTAGGAGAGGAAGAGATTGGTATACCATGAAGAAAAACAGATACAAAGGGGTGAACACCATGTCTAACTATATAAGAAGGCTCAACGAACAGGATTTCCAAGATGTCAAAGCCATGGATACTGGCATTGAAGACGACTATGTTATTCGGATTTTTCATAGATTATTAGATGACAATAATAGACTGTTTGGTCTTTTCCATAAGGAGAGTCTAGTCAGTATTGCCGGTTATTCAGTTTATGCGAGGAAGTATGCCATGCTAGGTCGCTTGCGGAGTGATCGCCGCTATAGAGGAAATGATTTCTCCACAACCTTAGTAAAATACACGATGAAGGAAGTACTTAAGCATCCGGCAATCACGTGGGTTGGCGGCAATACACAAGAAGAGAACCTTGCTGGCAGAAGAGTCCTAGAAAAAGCTGGCCTGCAGCCCTTCATCACGCTCTATGGTGCTACAACGAAAGATGTTTCTAAGCTTGAAACAGGAGCTCGGCCATGGGCGAAAGTACATAACCTTAACAGGAAGAAAGAATTAGTTTACAAAGGTTATCTTGACAACTCTAGCATATTTCCTTACCAATGTTATTACCCTTTTCCAGCTTCATGGGAGTTATTTACAGACGAAAACTTAGAAGCCTGGTCGTTTTACGAAAATAATAATCAAGATCGATTTCTTATCATGAAAGAAGACCAAAAGAAGAACGTTTACTTACATGTTATCTACCCTTGGAACGACATGGTTCATCAAGAGGGGTTATGGGAAACTATCTCAGACAACTATCAACAACTTGCCATGCAAACTATGGAAGCGACTTATGTCTGGATGGATCTAACAAAAGAAGAAGCAAAACTACTACCAGATAACCACCCATTCACCTTGGCATCACCCTGGATATTATTCGGAACAGCAAAATGACACTCTTGCCTTTTCGTTTTCGACCAACTACCTGCCTGGACTTGGGCACCCCCCAAGTCCGAGTTGTTTCCATATGCATATGTTGTTTCAGGAAAAGCATCGTAAATACGGTTCTCCTACTGTCACTTTTTATTTTTTCGAAATAAAACAATGCTTAACACCCCTGTTAACAGGCCAACCGCTCCACCAGCTTCCAGGTTTCCCAAAAGTAACCCAATCCCTGCCCCGAGCAATAAGCATGTAATAAAAGTAATTCCAACGGTTGCTTCACTCATATTGACACCTCCACGTTGCCTTATACTCTAGTGTATTAAGCAATCGCCATTTGGTTAATCTGGTTATCACTTTTTCGTATAAACATCCTTTTGTTCTATAGTCGGAAAATTCGCTATTGCTATACTTCTTCATCCATGTTTAAATATCTAATAACCAAAACAATGAAGAGGTGATTTTGTGGGAGAGAAAGTTTCTGTCAGTATCCTAGGATTAGGTGTCGTAGGATCAGGTGTAGTAAAGTTAATAAAAGATCATCAAGAAGAACTGGCACATCGGTTAGGTTGTAGCGTACATGTTAAAAGTGTTTTAGTACGAGATTTAGAAAAGGCACGCGATATTACCATTGAGGAGACACTTCTCACCACAAATCCAAATGATATATTAGAAGACCCAGAGGTTGATATCATTGTAGAAGTAATGGGAGGAATTGAGGAATCCTTCCAGCTTATTTTAAAAGCATTCTCTGTTAAAAAGCATGTAGTGACGGCCAATAAAGACCTCGTGGCTTTACATGGGGCCGAACTCCAACAAGCTGCGGATAGAAATCAATGTGACTTTTATTATGAAGCAAGCGTTGCTGGCGGAATACCTATTTTAAGAGGCATCACAGACGGACTTTCTTCAGATCGCATTCAACAAGTGATGGGGATTGTAAATGGGACAACAAATTATATTCTTACGAAGATGAATAATGAAGGGGTTTCGTACGAGAATGCCCTAAAAGAAGCTCAACATCTCGGCTTTGCTGAAGCGGATCCTACGGCAGACGTGGAAGGACTAGATGCAGCCAGAAAAATGGCAATCCTTGGTCGTCTTGCTTTTTCAACTAATATTGATCTAGAAGAGGTCGAAGTTGCCGGAATTAAGAACCTCGAATTAGAAGACTTGAAATATGGAGAACGACTCGGCTATACCATGAAGCTGATCGGTTTTGCAAGCTGCCATGATGGCGAAGTAGAAGTTAATGTACAACCTACCCTGCTGTCCAAAAATCATCCACTTGCAGATGTGAAGAATGAATACAATGCCGTTTATGTTTATGGAGAAGCAGTTGGCGAGACAATGTTTTATGGGCCAGGAGCTGGTAGCTTACCAACTGCCACAGCGGTTGTATCCGATTTAGTGACAGTAATTAAGAATATGAAGCTGGGAGTAAGTGGCCACAGCACCATAAAACCTCGCTTTAAGAAAGAGCTTAAGACAGCAGAAAAGCGAATGGGCCAATATTACATCCGTTTGCATGTAAAAGATGAAGTGGGAGCTTTTTCAACCATCTCTTCTCTTTTTAATACGTTTAACATTAGTTTCAAACGAATTTTACAGACACCAATTAAGAAACATGAGACTGCAGAAATTATTTTGGTCACACACCAAACATCATTAGCAACATTTCATGCTTCTTTAAAAGACCTTAAAGAATTAGACGTCGTTCAAGAAATTAAAAGCTACTACAAAGTTGAAGGAGATGTTGAGCGTGAGATGGCAGGGGTTACTCAAACACTATAAAGATTACTTGCCCGTAACAGAAAACACACCAGAGATCTCTTTAGGGGAAGGAAATACACCGCTTATCCATTTTAAAAATCTATCCAGAAAGGTAGGAATCGATCTTTATGGAAAGGTTGAAGGAGCAAATCCAACGGGCTCTTTTAAGGACAGAGGAATGGTAATGGCTGTAGCCAAAGCGGTAGAAGAAGGTAGTAAAGCCATTGTATGTGCCTCTACCGGAAATACTTCTGCTTCCGCCGCGGCGTATGCAGCCAAAGCTGACATCCGCGCCATAATTGTCATCCCAAAAGGAAAGGTAGCTATGGGAAAGCTTGCCCAGGCTATCATGTACGGTGCCGAAATTGTAGAAATTGAGGGGAACTTTGATAAGGCCCTTTCCATGGTGAGAGAAATCAGTGAGAAAGCAGACGTCACCTTAGTGAATTCCGTTAATCCTTACCGACTGGAAGGACAGAAAACAGCAGCTTTTGAAGTATGCGAACAACTAGGGTCGGCACCTGATGTTCTTGCTATCCCTGTCGGAAATGCTGGCAATATTAGTGCCTACTGGAAAGGTTTTAAAGAATATCATGAAAAAAACAATGCTGGTCTCCCCAAAATGTTTGGTTTTGAAGCAGAGGGAGCTGCCGCTATTGTGAAGAATCAAATTATCACAGAGCCAGAAACTATAGCAACAGCAATTCGTATTGGAAATCCAGCTAGCTGGGAACTTGCCGTTACAGCAAGAGAAGAATCAGGCGGAAGCATAACTGCTGTTACCGATGAGGAGATTACCACTGCCTTTAAGCTTCTAGCCCAACAAGAAGGGGTTTTTGCAGAGCCTGGATCGTGCGCGTCCGTTGCTGGGGTCATCAGGCAATGTGAGCAAGGGAATATAAAAGAAGGAAGCAGCGTCGTTACTATCCTCACGGGAAATGGCTTAAAAGATCCGCAGACTGCTATTGATCAAATGGAAATTAAGCCAGTCTCCTTACCTAATGACGCCAACTCGTTACTAGACTATATCGGAAGTACGGTGACAGTATGACTTCTTACCGTATTTGTGTTCCTGCAAGTTCCGCTAATCTAGGGCCAGCATTTGACTCAGCAGGTATTGCGTTGGAACTCTATTTAACATTAGAAGTGGAAGAACAGTCAGCGTGGGAGTTTGTTCATACATCTGATCTGCTACCAGCTTGCTCACCTTATGAGGCACATTATATTTACCAAATTGCCGAAAAAACCGCCAATTTATATCAAAAGCCTCTCTCGCCTTGTAAAGTGACAGTTACCAGTGAAATTCCATTAGCTCGTGGACTTGGTAGCAGTGCTTCAGCTGTAATTGCCGGCATCGAATTAGCCAATCAACAATGTGACTTAAACCTGACAACTCATGACATGTTAAAACTCGGGACTGCAGTGGAAGGTCATCCAGATAATGTAGCAGCAGCCTTATTGGGAGGAATGGTTATATCCACAGCTCTTGAGGAAGAGGTCAAGCATGTGCAGCTTGCTCTTCCAGAGTTAGAAGCAGTTTTAAGCATTCCTTCCTTTGAGTTAAAGACAGAGGCAGCTAGAAATGTTTTGCCTAGTCAATTTAGTAGAGAAATGGCAACAATGGCAAGCAGTATCAGCAATGTATTCATTGCTGCTTTGGCGTCCGGGGATTTAGAGCTAGCCGGGGAAATGATGGAACAGGACTTATTTCATGAGCCCTATCGATCTAGTTTACTCCCCCATTACGAGAAGGTTAGACAGGAGGCAAAGTTGGCTGGAAGCTTAGGTACAGTTATTAGCGGTGCCGGCCCAACAATGCTTTCCTTTGCTCGAAAAGGGGAAGGACTTGCATTAGCCACACATCTACAAGGCATACTGCCAGATTTTCAAGTAGCATTAACCCATATCGCTAAGCACGGACTGCAAACAGAAACACTGAGACCCGCTACAGATTAATGGTAGCGAGCCTCAGTGTTTTTTAACGTGAATTAGTGTTGGGGTTTTTGTAATCTCCCAATTCACCCCATTATTGCAGCCATTAAGGCTTTTTGAGCATGTAGTCTATTCTCAGCCTGTTGAAAGACAATCGATTGTGTTCCGTCGATTACCTCAGCCGCTACCTCTTCTCCTCTATGTGCCGGAAGACAATGCATAAACGATGCATCTGGTTTCGCCAAGGAGAGCAGTTTAGGGGTAACTTGATGTTGATGAAACGCCTCTATCCTTTTCTTCTGTTCCTCTTCCTGTCCCATACTTGCCCAGACATCTGTATATATGATGTCTGCATCCGTTACCGCCATTTCGGGCTCTTGTTCAAAGTTAATACTTCCACTGGACGATGCTGTTAGCTTTTTAGCATTTTCGACTTCTACTTCTTTTGGAAAATAGCCATTTGGAGCACAAATGGTGAGGTTTATCCCCATTAAACCAGCTCCCACCATTATGGAATTTGCCATATTGTTCCCATCTCCGATGTATGTAACATTAATCCCTTTAAGCGCGCCTTTTTGTTCTTTGATAGTCAACAGATCCGCAAGTACCTGACAAGGGTGGTAAAGATCGGTCAGCCCATTTATAACTGGAATACTAGCATTCTCCGCAAGCTGTTCAACCATCTCCTGGGAAAAGGTCCGGATCATAATTCCATCGAGATATCCTGATAAAACCTTAGCAGTATCAGCAATTGACTCCCCTCTGCCAATTTGTAAATCTTTCGTACTGAGAAATATTCCATTACCTCCAAGCTGGTAAATTCCCGCTTCAAAAGACACCCTCGTACGTGTCGATGCTTTTTCGAAAATCATACCAAGTGTCTTTCCTTTTAAAAGAGCTTCCTCTTCCCCATTTTTCCTTTTCGCTTTAAGTTGCTCCGCTAACTGTAGTAAATAATGAATTTCTTCCTTTGTAAAATCTCCTAAGGTTAAAAAGTCACGACCTGCAAGAAGCTTTGTGCTATTTGGCGCTTCCTTTAATTGTATCGGCATCATGCATCTCCACCCTTCAGAATGTATATACGAATTATTATGCATTATTTAGAATAAATATACAACTGTTTTCATTGTTTATTTTATGGGTAGTTGTGATAGTTGGTTGAATAGTTTTCAGCGTCGAATGGCAGGCGGTATTGGTTGATTGAACTGCTTTCTGCGTTGATTGGACCCCTCTCTTGGTTGATTGAACTGCTTTCTGCGTTGATTGGGCTCCTCTCTTGGTTGATTGAACTGCTTTCTGCGTTGATTGGGCCCCTCTCCTGGTTGATTAAACTGCTTTCTGCGTTGATTGGGCCCCTCTCCTGGTTGATTAAACTGCCTTATACGCCGATTGGACTCCTCTCCTGGTTGATTGAACGACTTTCTACGCCGATTGGGTTCCTCTCCTGGTTGATTGAACGACTTTCTACGCCGATTGGGCTCCTCTCCTGGTTGATTGAACGACTTTCTACGCCGATTGGGTTCCTCTCCTGGTTGATTAAACTGCCTTCACCGACAAACAAAAAAACATCGCTCTGCTAGACAGCAAAGCGATGCGCTCTATTTCACCTGTATAAATAATACTTTCAAATAATTCCCTTGTGGAAATTGGCGATTTACTTGAAAGTCTGCAGGCAGATGATATTCCTCAACTATTTTATAGCCTGTCTTCATTTGTTTAAAAGCTTTCTCAACAAAGCCTTTAAACTTTTTCATCCCAAAGCTTGCATTGTTTGTAGACGCGACAATAATTCCATTTTTAGCTGTGATCTCGATTGTATCCATCAACAGTTTTGGATAATCCTTCGCAGTACTGAATGTACGCTTTTTAGACCTGGCAAAGCTTGGTGGGTCCAGTACGACCATATCAAATTTTAATTGATGGCGTTTAGCATACTGGAAATAATCAAACACGTCCATTACTCGGATATCATGCTGTTCAAAGTCGAGGCCGTTCACACTGAACTGTTCAATTGTTTTTGCCTTCGAGCGCTTAGCAAGATCCACACTGGTCGTCTTATCCGCTCCTCCAAGAGCTGCAGCTATCGAAAATGCTCCTGTATAAGAAAAGGTGTTAAGCACATGCTTGCCCTTCGCATATTTATCGCGAATAGCTTTTCTTACATCCCGTTGATCAAGGAATATCCCGACCATCGCACCATCGTTTAAATATACAGCGTAGCGCATGCCATTTTCCTTAACGATTACTGGAAACTCCCCACGCTCTCCTTTTACAAAGTCGTCATCTTCCATATACTTTCCTTTAGTATCAAAGCGTTTCTTTTCATAAATTGCTTTATAATCACCGAGGTTGTCCAGTACCTGGATGACCTGTTCTTTAAACGAATAAATCCCATCACTATACCAATTGATCAAGTAATAGCGATCAAAGTAATCAATGGTTAAGCCACCAATGCCGTCACCTTCTCCGTTAAACAGGCGAAAAGCAGTTGTCTCTTCGTTCTGATAAAAACCCTTGCGTTTATTAATTGCTTTCAGGATTTTTTGCTGGAAGAATGAGAAATCAATGGCTTCTTGTTTGTTCGTCAAAACCCAACCAATTCCTTTGTTCTGCCTGCCATAATATCCTCTCGCAAGAAAGCCACGTCTTGAATCAACAAGGTCAATAATCGAGCCTTCTTCTTTTAAGGCCTGCTCATTTATAATGGCATCTTTATTAATTAACGGTAATCCTCTACGAATATCTTCTATAAATGAATCTTTCACTTTTAACTCAATAGTAGTTTGCATGTTGTCATCCTTAACTTTTTTTCTTATTATCGCATGTGATCTCAAAAAGCGAAAGAGAAGTCCAATTGAACAATTGTCCCCCCTCTTATCTATTGGTACAAAATTAATTTTTATTCAAGCAAATTATTGCTGAATACTGTGATATGATGGGATTTATAAACTGAAAATTCATTAGGCGGGAGTCTTCCTTTCAGATGGTACAAACCAATTCATGTGAAAAGGAGCAATTCATGAAAACGAAATCCTTAATCAACTTTAATGAGATTACAAGAAAGGATATCCCCCATTACTACGATTACGCTTTTGCTATTGATAAAGCACAGCAAATCCTAAAAGAAAAACTCGGAGATGAGCTTTCCTTATATGAAGCAGAGGAGGATCTTACTGAATTAGAAGAGGCCGTTTCTACCATGCTTCAACAACAAGACCCAGCCATTCAGACATTGGGAACAGTATTTGACACAGTAGCAGTTTCCACCATTTCCTTTAATGACAAAGAACAATATCGCATTAAACCTTCACTGAATAACCATATTTTCTATTTTCCCCATTATCATGTGGCAAGTATGAAGATACCCATTTTTCAAAGCCATATGGAGTACGAGCGTTCATTTGTATTCGCCCGAAGCCATGAAGAGCTACTTCAATTCCTCGAGTATATTACAAAGCAACAACGAGCATATATGCAAGAAGACATCACCGTATTAACAGATACGGATGAAGGATTAAAACGATCTAAAGAAAAACTAACCAATCAAATCTCCAGAGAAAGCATTTTATTGGAAGAACAAGTGAAAACAGATATTTTTCGCTCCATTGATGAATTCTTTGTTAAGGGCGGAGCATTTTACAAGGCTTACAATATCCCTTACAAAAGAGGGATTCTCCTGTATGGCAGTCCTGGAAACGGGAAAACAACACTTGTGAAGTCGATTGCCGGCAGTGTGCCCGCACCCGTTGTTTACTGGCAGATTACCGAATATACATCAAGTTACTCTATAAGCGAGGTTTTCTCTATTGCTACAAGGATGGCACCACTTGTTCTTATTATTGAAGACATTGATTCCATGCCTGAAGAAGCACGCTCCGTATTTTTAAACACATTAGATGGCGCGACTTCCAAAGAAGGGATTTTCCTTATCGGCACGACAAACTATCCGGAAAAAACTGATCCGGCGCTAATCAATCGCGCAGGTAGATTTGACAGAGCCTATGAGGTTAAACAGCCTGACGAATCGTTACGCGACACTTATTTACGCAGTAAAGGACTGGATCGATTCCTTGAAGAACCTGCTATCTCACGGTTAACCAAGCAAACAAAAGGGTTATCGATCGCGCAGCTGAATGAACTCTATATGTCGATTGCCTTAAAATGGCATTATGAAAAACAGGTAGATGCAGAGGCAATTGTTAAAGAGCTTCAAGAAAACCACCGAAGAACGATGAAACAGGATTGGGAAATGGAAGAGTATGCTGGGAAGCTAGGTTTCTAGTATTCTATATAAAATTCCTTAGCTAACAAAAGCCGAGTAGACTTTATATGTCTCTCGGCTCTTGTTTATCTCACATAATTAATATAGGAATCTGGATTAAGATCCAACGTTTGATCTTCCCCTACCCGAATTAAAACAACATTTTCTCCATGCTGTACGGTCGATTCGTTCTCACTTCCCATAAACGTTCTTCCCGTAAATTGATTGAACGGAAAGGGATCTTTAAAGGTATTTAATTCAACTTCTTCATAACCATCTGGGCTTATGATATGCAACCCGTCCCCGGATAATGTTACAGCAGGCGGGTTAATATACTCGCTCATATCCTCACCATCCATATAAAGAGGGGTTTCATAGTAAATGACTTCCACAGCATCTCCCATTCCCGCTACTTTTTCCACGTAAATAGGAGCCATGAGTTCTTCACTTGGACTAGAGATAATATGAAGTTCCTCTCCTGAGTATGTGAAATCCCATCCCTCCCGAACGAAAGCTTCATCAATATCCTCCGGGTTTCCGCCGTCCATATAGCTATAGAGTGATGGGCTACTAGGTTTTTCTTCGCCACTACTTGCAGGGCGTTCTTCAAAAGGTTGCACAATTGCAAGAATGATACCACAAGCTATTAAAATAGATACATATAAAGGGAGCAACCATCTTTCTTTTCTCCTTAAGGCAGGAAAACTCTTTGCACTGAACCTTACTAACATAATGACACCTATCATAAGGACGGTCAGTAATATAATGGGTAAGAGTGCTATCATTTAATTACCTCCTGACGATTAGATACTAGAATACTAGCCAAAAATAGTAAGAGAATAGTCCCCACCATTTTTATCATAAACAACCAAAAGGTATGCTCTTGAAAATAGAAACGAAAGAATGAAAAAACATCTGGAACAAAAGATGAAAAAATAAACAGCAGACCAATTAAGACAACAGGCACAATAACCACTAATGTACGATGCATTTGTGTTATACAGCCAATCAAATAGCCTATTGCACCAAAAAATAAAACGTATAGAATGGTTGCTGAAGCACCAGTTAGCCATTCTCCCAGTGCGAGTGGAGCGGTTGAACTAATAAAAGTATGCCCCTGCACATACTGAATCATTTGGATTGCATATTGCGATATTATTGCAGTTAGCCCCGCGACCACACTGGCAGACACTAGGAACAGCATATTCGCCAGGTTACTGCTTAAACGATTTGTTACAAATAGAAAATCATCATTTCGATAGGCTTTTGTCGTGATAAGAATGGCACTAAAAAACGCCCAGCCCATGGTTAGAGCCACTACCGTATCTGTAGAATAAAAACTCATACTTAATGAAACATTCCCCATACTCGTGCCTGATTGACCAGTACCACCCCACGTAAAAACGATGGCAAGCAACTGCAAAGCGACCATCGAATTAAACACACCAGCAAAACCCTTCCACTTAAACAACCACTGTTTTCCTACCAATTTACTTAATGACGGATTATTTAAAGACATCATCGATCCCCCCTCTCATCGGGTTTGTCAGATAAACACAGACATCACTAGCCGATACAGGTGTAATTTCCATACCTAAATGCCTTGCTTTGTCTATGTTTAATCCTTCATTTTTCACCACTGCAAAACAGCTATTTATTCCTACTTCTTCCTGATACAATACTTCTTTATCAGCTACCCACTGTCTTACCAGTTCTGATCTGCCTGTTAACCCAACAGCATAATTCCGTATTACATCAATTGACTCATGGAGCAGTGTTTTTCCGTCCTTCATCAGGAGTATATCTTCTAAAACTTCCTCAAGTTCTTCTAAATGATGACTGGAAATAATCATCGTCCGTGGGTGGGCCAAATAATCCTTTAGTAAGGCCCTGTTAAAGTCTTTTCTTACCGAAGCATCCATCCCTGATGTCGGTTCATCAAACAACGTTACTTCACAACGCGCCACAAGACCAAAAATCATATTAAACGTGCTCGCTTTACCTTTTGATAGCTCATTATGTAACTGGTTAGGATGAAAGGAAAAATACTTGAATAAGCGCTCTGCCAGCTGACTATCCCAATTACCATAGAAGCGTTTCCCTGCTTCCAATATTTCTGACAGGGTAAGTGTATGGGGGAAGTCCATTTGATCATCAATATACATAACATTAGCTGAAACAGAAAGACTATTAAATGGGTTTGTATTTAATACCTCTACATGGCCAGATGTTGGCCTCCACAGTCCCGAGAGTATTTTTAGCAGAGTCGTTTTACCTGCCCCATTTTTTCCAATAAGTCCCGTGATAGTATTTTTTCTTATTTGGAACGAAAGATCGCTTAATACTTGCACACTGCCCTGCCTTTTTGTCACCCTTTCACACTTCACAATGGTCATTTCGCTTCCCCCTTTATCTTTTGTACGCTCTCCCGCAGCATGTCTTGTAACTCTTCTTCTTTTACTTGTAGCCGCGTTGCCTCTAAGGCTACCTCATCTAAAAGCTTTCTCAACGTATGATTTTTACGTTTCGATAAAATTAGTTGTCTCGCTTCTTGTGTAACAAACTTACCTAATCCTCGCTTGCTATATAAAATCTTTTCATCAGACAGCAAATTTAGCCCTTTGGCTGCCGTTGCCGGGTTAATCGTAAATATTTCCGCAAGCTTATATTGGGAATAAACCTTGTCATTTGGCTGGAAATTCCCATTAAGTATCTCTGTCTCGATCCATTCTGCAATTTGAACATAAATGGGCTTTGTGCCATCTGAAAGTAAATGCAAACCAGCAACCTCCCTCCAACTAACTTAGTACATTAGTCGTGTAATGTAGTATATAATTATCCCCATAATAAAACAAGAGCAACATGCAAAGTTTTAAAAAATTTACTCAACACTCGCATGAAGAAAACAATCTTCCCCCGTATTTGCCAAGGGGATAGTGCAATAAGATCTTCTTGCCATGTGGGTTAACGTTAACGTTGGTTAACCGCTCTACCTTTAAAACACCCCTCTCTTAACACCACCGATGGCATATACTTCGCTTGCCGTGGGCGAGTGTCGAGTCTCCTCGGACTATCGTCCTCCGGGGTCTCGCCGATCTCTTTCTTCCCACTGGCGTCTTCGTATATGCCATCTGCTAATCAGAGTAGAAGCAGTAATAGCAGCAGCAATTTTTTCTGTGAAATTCAAAATGCATTACATTTGTATTTCTTTATTTATTTAAGAGCAAAATACGTAGGAATGAAAGCCTCATTAGCTTCCTGGAACGAAAGGTGACGGACTCCTGCGGGAAAAGTACGAGTCTGAAGACCCCGCAATGGTGGATCAAAGACTAAAATCACCACGTCCTGTGGCAACGTCTTTGTGACCAACATCCTGTTGCCCCTAGCCGTTGCCCGTGGAAAGCATATCACCTTTCGCGGAAGGGAGCGGGATTAAAATTACTTTTCTATCTAACCTTTGTCAATGACCGAAACAAGTTTCTTATACGTCCCCAACAAATTCAGCATTACTTTTAACTGCGAAAGTTGAAAAATTTATAAAAAAGCATAAAAAAATGCCTGCATATAGCAGACATTTTTTCCTCACGTATTAATCTAATCCCACAACCTGACTCCTTCTTTCTAAAAGCACAACATCACGCCAAACACCATGCAGCTTGCCAATCCGTTTACGGACGCCTACCTCCACAAATCCAGCTTTTTCATGAAGACGAATGCTCCCTTTATTTTCTGGAAAAATGCCAGATTGTAGGGTCCAAAACCCATTTGCTTCACTTTCAGCAATCATATAAGCCATCAGCTTTGTGCCAATACCTTTGCCGACACTGCTTTTCCCTAAATAAATGCTTAGTTCTGCTGCACCTGCATATGCTTTTTTACTTGAAATCGGGAGAAGTGCTGCCCAGCCAATTACCTTCTGCCCTTCTCTAACTACTAATCTGCATGCTGGCAAATACTTTCGATCCCATTCCTCCCAGCTCGGTGGCTCAGTATCAAACGTAGCATTTGCTGTCTCAATTCCTTCTACATAAATAGAGCGAACTTCTGGCCAATCAGCCTTCTTCATTTGCTCCATAACAATATTCGTAACTCCACTATTCATTATCAATCCAAAACCTCCGTTTTATTGTTCCATCTGTATCGGTATAGCTTTTATCTTCTACTCCACCATTGTTCATAATGGTTTTAGCTGAGCCAATATTATCTTCATCACAGGTCACAAGAACGTGGGAAATTTGAAGGGATTTACATTTTACTAATGCTTCTGAAAGGATTTTAGTTGCATAACCTTTCCGCCTTTCACTTGGCCTTACGCTATAGCCAACATGACCACCGATGTTTAGTAAATGCTCAGTCAACTCATGGCGGATATCCACCATTGCAAGTACCCTGTCATCATCATTTACAAGAAAGTAGTTGGAACTTGGCACCCATTTCCCCTGCCCACTTTCCCGCTCTCGCAGTCCTTTCAAATAGTCCTCATAGGTTTCATACGCGGTAAGATTAAAGCTACTTGGGATCATGCGGGATGAGTCCCATTCTTCCACATACTGTTGATGCTCTTTTTCCCATACTATTGACGGGCGAACCAACCGCATCTAACCCCTCCTCAAGAAATATGTTTAAACATAATCATATATAGACACACGCTTAAATTGCAAGCGTTTTTTTCAGAATAGTTTAACCGTTTTGTGTTATGCTATAATTTTAGTGAGCTTGGAGGTGTTAACATGAAAGTAATCGTGGACGCAGATGCTTGCCCAGTCAAAGATACCGTAATTCAAATTGCCCTAGAAAATGAGACTCCGGTCACCTTAGTTTCGAGCTTTGCACATTTTTCAAACGAGCAATATCCCGATGGTGTTGAAAGCATCTATGTTGATACAGGGGCCGAGTCTGCAGATTACCGCATTATGAAGCTAGCTACCGCTGGCGATGTGATTATTACCCAAGATTATGGTCTTGCTTCACTTGGACTTGCAAAGAAATGCCACGTGATCCACCATAAAGGGTTTATTTATACAAACGATAATATCGACCAACTTCTTCAATCACGTTATCTTAGCGCTATGGAAAGAAAGAGTGGGAAACGAACAAAAGGTCCGAAGCCATTTACACAGGAGGACAGAGAGAAATTCGCTGCCCTTTTTAGGCAAAAACTGATGGATGTAAAGAAGAACTCCTAAAAAGATGTCCTCTTTTTAGCTAATTCACCTTCTGCTATTACATATCGGGGGTTATTTCTTCAAGTTTTGAATAGAACCCTTAAAAATTCGCAAACTTCATTTGGTAGCGGCTGCCCTTCCTCCCACCACCATATGATAGTTAAACGAATCAGATAAACTAACATCACATGTCACTATAGCTGAGAGTTCATGCAGGAGAATGCGAACCCAATAGCACATTGGCTATAGCCCTTGCTCTTTGTTAAAATATAGGCAATGAAGTACGTGAAAAGGAGGAAGTGAGTACATGAGAATTGTTGCAATTGAACCAACCCCAAGTCCCTATTCCATGAAAATTAACGTAGATGAATCATTACCAGATGGCCAAACGGAAAACTATAAGCGTGATGATGATATGTTGAAGGCGCCAGAATACGCTCGGAATCTATTTCAAATAGATGGTGTTAAAGGGCTTTATCGTGTTGTTGACTTTATAGCACTGGAAAGAAATCCACGTACCCCTTGGGAGGAAATCCTTCCAGCAGTTCGCCAAACGCTTGGTTCTTCCGAGCAGCCAGATGAACAAAAGACAGGAGCCAACACAGCGCAACAGGAGGACGCCTATGGTGAAGTCCATGTGTACATCCAGATGTTCCGCTATATTCCCATGCAGGTAAAACTAGAAGATGGTGAAACGGAAAGGCGCTTTGGCCTTCCAGAACGCTTTATGAATGCCAGCATGCAGGCATCCGTTGCTTCAGATAATATGCTGATGGAGCGGAAATGGGTAGAACAATCCCCTCGTTATGGCGACCTTGAGGAAATTGGGGAAGAAGTAGTAGCGGAAATCAGTGCAAGCTATGATGAAACGCGCCTTGAGGAATTAGTGCGCCTCGCTGTAAATAATGAAGCAGCTGGAGGCAGCTCATTCTATCAGAAGGTAACCATGGATATGATGAAGGCCCCTAACTGGAAAGATCGCTATGCTGCATTAGACAGAATGGACCCAACAGAAGAAGATTTACCTGTTTTGGATAAAGCCTTAGATGATGAAAAGGCATCGATCAGAAGACTGGCAACAGCCTACCTCGGTATGATTGAAGATAAACAGGTATTGCCTTACTTGTACAAAGCATTACAGGATAAAGCAGTAAATGTCCGGAGAACAGCAGGCGATTGTTTGTCAGACCTGGGCTTTAAAGAAGCGATGCCTGAAATGATCAATTCGTTAACAGATAAAAGTCGACTTGTCCGTTGGCGTGCAGCCATGTTCCTCTATGAGCTTGGAGATGAAACAGCAATTCCGGCATTAAAAACGGCACTAGAAGATCCGGAATTCGAGGTACGCATGCAAGTTAAGATGGCCCTAGCTCGCATAGAAGGCGGAGAAAGTGCTAAAGGATCGATTTGGCACCAAATGACGCAGGCTGCTAAACAGAAATAAGCACTGGTTACTATTGCTTTGAAGAAGGGTTATAGGAGACAACAGAGCTAGCACTATTCTTGCACACTTATAACCCTAATTTTTCATACGCTAATACTATTATTGATTTTTGTCACCTCCTACTTAATTAGGGGGTGACTTTTCATGTGTTCTGCAGGGGTAACTTACAATTACCCATACTGCATTTCATACCTCCATGATGAGTCGCTAATTCTACTACCCCCTTATACTGAACTTCATAATTGTTAACATTGAAAAAAGTAAAAGCCAAAACGTCCGATTTGCAATAGTGTCGGAAAAGTACCGTTTGGGAAAATGTTAGCGACCACTTTTTGGTATAACTTTTTGTTATATCACTATTCCTTTAATGTATTTTTCTTACTATCCACTCTCACTTATACTTTAGTTATCAAAACCTGATTTCAATGTTTTTAATATACTTGCATCATGGGCATATAAATACATTTCTCGTTTGAGAGGAGTACTTTCTAATGGAATAAATACCACACCTTTGTAATCAATTTTTTCAACCATAATAGAAGGAAGATAAGAAATACCTAAACCTTGTCCAACAAAACCAATCAATGCATGATATGGCAGTTCCATGATTTCGGGATAAAGGTTCTTACTCTCCTCTAATAATAGTTTAATTCGCTTATATAAAGGCGTCGTTTTCGGGGGCAGCAATTGGGTAAATTTAAAACAGTCATAGATCGAAACCTGATCAAATCTCGCGAGCGGGTGGCTCACCGGCAGGGCAGCATAAAACTTGTCACTAAATAGAAAGGTTGAATATAGTCCTTTTTGATAAGGATGGTCTTGAATAATAGCAGCATCTATTTCACCTGTTTCAAGTAAATCAATTAATTCTACGGTATCATCTTTTATTGCTGTAAGAGTTATTTTCACATCTTTAATGGAATCCATATAATCTGGAAAATAATACGCTGCCAAAAGTGGATCGCTTCCCATATGAACCAGTTGATCATGCATATGTTTCTTAAGTTGGTACTGCAACTGTTGCATAATTGGTTCAATATCATCATATAGTCTTTGACCTTTATTGGTTAAAGTTATCCCTTTTGATTGGCGAATTAAAAGCGAGAAACCTAACATTTCTTCTAACTTTTTGATTTGTTTGCTAACAGCAGGTTGGGATATAAATAGTGTATTTGCAGCTTTTGATATGCTTTTTTCCTTTGCAACAATTACGAAATACGCTAACATTTGCAAGTTCATATCGTTACACATCCTTAAGATTTGTAGGAGGGGTTTTATGATAAAATACTATACTTTTTTATGTTTTTCTATCATTCTTGAAATCATTGGTGCATCATTCATGAAGATTTCCGACGGATTTACCCATATAGGAGCTACATTAATCGTTGTTGTTTCATATGGATTTGCTTTAGTTTTTTATATTATTTTATCAAAAGAACATGAACTTGGTATTGTAAATGCTCTATGGGCGGGTGGAGGCACTATTTTAATTGCTGTATCAGGGATTATATTATTCCAAGAATCTTTATCATTACTCAAAATAATTGGGGTTCTATCTGTTGTCTTTGGGGTGATTGGTTTAAACTTTCCAGACCAATCTAAACAAGCAAGAAAGGCGGTATCTTAGGTGGGGTATTTATTTCTATCGATAAGTCTCATTTTTGCTGTGCTGGGAAATACGTCCGTGAAGTTATCAAGCGGTTTCCAGAGGGTGCTACCAAGTATAAGCGTATTTCTTTTTTATAGCATTTGTATTTATTTTTTAACCTTAAGTGTTCAAAGGATTGAAGTTAGTACTGCCTATGCCATTTGGTCAGGGGTGACAATAGTTGCTACAACGGTAATAGGTATTCTATTTTTTAACGAAGCTGCGAATAAAAGGAAGCTATTCTCAGTTGCATTCGTCATGTTTGGGGTATTGATCCTTCATCTTCAAAGCTAAAAAGCCTTCCCACCTCAACACACCAGCCCGCCCGCGGAAATTGTGTTCCGGAGCGGCAAGCACTTTCTCAGTTAAAATTCCTGTTTCCAATTACACGAAAACCTCGGTTTGTTTACCTTGATAAAATCGAACTGCCTTCTCCAATAGGGCACCATTAAAGTCGGGAAAATACGTATCTGTAAAATATAATTGCGCGTTGGACGACTGCCATAATAGAAAATTGCTCATTCGCTTTTCCCCACCTGTACGAATTACAAGTTCAGGATCTGGCAGTCCCTTCGTATATAAACATTGCTGGATTACTTGTTCGTTTACTTGCGTGAAATTCAACTCTTCATCCTGCAGCTTCTGGAGGATTTGACGTACAGCCTGTAAAATATCTCCTCTTCCTCCATAGTTAAAAGCAAAGTTTACAATAAGCCCTGTATTGTTTTCTGTTTCATAAACAGCCTCCATCAAAGCGGTTTTTGTTCGTTTAGGAAGTGCATCTAAATTACCAGAGATGCGAACAACAATATTGCGTCTTTGAAATTCTGGAAGCTTTTGCTTAAAGAACTTAACTGGCAAATGCATTAAATAGTTCACTTCCTCCAAAGGACGTGACCAGTTTTCAGAGGAGAAGGCATATAGCGTTAATGCCCCAATTCCCATTTCAATGCTAGCGTCAATTACTTTCTCCATCGCCTTTGCCCCGGCATAGTGACCCTCACTTCGCGTTAAGCCTCGTTGCTTTCCCCATCTTCCGTTTCCATCCATCATAATCGCTACATGCTTTGGGACACAATTTTCCATTTTCAAAAACTCCTTCCTCGCTTTTTAGTAAAAGCCCAGTTCTTCAAACTTCTTCTTTATTTCCTGTCGTTTAAAATTATAGGACTGCCAAGGACCAGCTTCTTTTTCCTGAAGCCTTTCCCCAATTCTATGAAGCATTGGTTGTAAACCTGGATAATCAGGCTCAGACTGATACAGCTCCAATAACCCTCCCCAACCGGTATAAGAAAGCGAATATAAATAGTCGATATCTATTTTTTCCTTCGTTTCATATCTCGTAACATTTTGCTTTGTAACAACCTGCTCTACATTAACTGCATTTAACCCTGTGTAGAACAATAGGGCTGCAATCAGATAGAAGTGTAAAAGTGAAACTCTCTCTAGCCATACTTTTATTAGAGTGTACGCGAAGATGACCATTAAGAAGATCATAAACCCATGAGCAAGCACCCGATCAATGGTATAGCCATAAGCAGCCTCGTACATGCTTAAACGCTGATAGGCAGATACGAGCAAGACGGCGCTAAATACAATGAGTAAGGTATAAAGAACTTTCAATACCCTTTTCAGCTTATACGAAGCTTTTACAAACGATAGAAAGCTAATTAACAGTGTCCAGTTAATCAGGGTCACAATACTTAGTTCAAAGAATCCTCTGCGAGCGTATTCTGCATAGGTTAACCCTTCCTCTAAACTTCCGCCAAAAAAGTACGTAAACTGAATGCCTGCAAAGAGACCATACAATAGGTTTAAAATTATAAGAATGGTTACAGACGTAATTCCTTCCCATTCTGTATCTTTTTTAAATGGGTCAAGCGGCGGCCTTTTAGGAAATCTTTTTAAGCGAATGATTTGAAATAAACCGAAAAACACGAACGCTAGTACAATGACCACTGCTGTACGGAAAAACCCTTCCAGGAAATTAAGTTCCAACAAAAACGATGGTAAGGAAGAAAGCATTTCCTCAAACACCGAATCAGCAGACATCAATAGTCCCCCAACAACAAATAGAAGGGGCAAACTAAAGGCGACTCCAAGAAAAATATGCTTCAAAACCTTTGCTGTATCAGCCTCCAAGTCCTTAAACAAACGCTTGAACAAGCTTCGAAAAAAGTCGGAGATGTAGTGAAACAGTTGCTGTAGCTTCGATTTTAAAATCACGGTAAAGTAACTCGATGCCCAGTTATATTTTTCTGGTGTTGTAATTAAAATGACATGCAAATACATGAGTATCGGAATTACCAATAGGTTGAGGTAATAAAACAAAACCGAATCGAAATACAGATAACTTCCTGCCAGTATCCAAATGGTCAGCATAAGTAGCAACCCAATTCTCCGATGATAAAAAGCAAAGCCAGTTCGGTAAAAGAGAATAGCGTAAAAACCTGCTACAAATACCAAATAGGATACTCCAATCCGCCCATGGAAAAAGCTAACCTCTGCTAACAGGCCAAGCCCTATACATACCAGCAAAAATAAATAATCTTTCTTTGTCACTTTCATGGAATTTCCTCCAAGCATACTTTGTAATTCTATATGCATAGTATTTCTATGTATATAAGCAAAAAAATAGTCTTTTCGGGACAGAAGGAAGGAAATTCTATACAGATTTCTTCCGCCCCCATTTATATCCGAGCCTGCTGACAGGATATAATAAAATCGTGAAGATGATACAAGTAAGGATAAAAGGTAAGCTTATCAAAGGTTCAAACCATTCATGTGGAATAAATTTAAAAATAACCAAATACATAAGAACTAGGTTAGGAATTAAACAAATGATAAACGTCTTTTTAAGTAATTTCCTTCCGGCTTCTCCAAACTCTTTACCTATTTCGTAACCAAGTAATCCCCAAAACAACGTATAGATTACCATGATCACCAACGCAGCTTCCGTAAGTCCTTCCCACAGGAGCTCCGTCCAATTCCAATCAAACACATGATAAATGATGGTTAAAAGTGCGCCCCCAATGAATACCGCAATGTTTAATACGACAAATAGCCACTGCGTTTTCTTAGGTGTTATAGCCGCCTCCTGCTTCCACAAAGCAGCGATTTCTTCCGGGTCCCCAAGTCTTTCTACTAGGATGGCGTAGGAGCTTTCCTCATCCGATTCCTGTTCGATCTCATAAATATGTGCATCATACTCCGCTAAAATCGACGCTTTATCGGGGTGGTCATCAAGCTCCTCTGCTAATTTCTCAAGAAAGGATTTGGCTTCCTGATTCATGTTTCGTTTCTCCGAATCAGGTTATTCATCACTTGAACATAACGATGCCATTCACTCGTTTTCTCCTCAAGCATTTCTTTTCCCTGATCGGTAATGCGGTAATATTTTCTAGCCGGCCCCTTTTCTTGATTCTGCCAGTAGCATTCAATGTATTCCTGCTTTTCCAGCTTATGTAGTGCTGGATACAAAGTACCTTCCTTAATTTGCAGATTATGCTCACTACGCTGATCCATTTCCTTCACAAGCTCATAGCCGTACATATCTCGTTCTTCCAGCAACTGCAATACAAGTAAGGAGGTGCTGCCTTTTACAAGCTCTCGATTAAACATTTTCTCACCTACCTAGTAATATTAGGTATGTTCACTATATAAAATTTTATGCCGCTTGTAAAGGATATAGATATATTTAATTTATGACAGTCCAACATCTTTCTTACCTGAGTTTAATCCATATAACTATGGAAAACCTTCTTCCTTTCTAGACATGTCATCAAAATTCTTATATACTAGCACTAACTTAACACGAAAGGGTGACCCGGGTACATGAAGTATTAATCCTATTTCACTTGAAAACATCTGCATAGGTATGTTCAAACAAACAGACAAGGTCTGTGTTTTTTGCATGCCGCTTATGATTGTTTTCAGAATAGGATTGTACTCATGTAATCGGATAGCTACACAAGGGTGAGAAGTACCCTTTTTTTGTGCTATGCCTGCATGCTGCCTTCTATTCTGAAAACGAATAGGAGGCTTTTTTGTCTCCAAAACACATGGAACGGAGATGATCATTTTGCGATTAATAGAAGCTCATGATGTAAGCATTGATGCCCGGGAGCGCCGTCTAGTCGAAATAGAACACCTTATCATACACGCACAAGACCGAATTGGCCTTGTAGGAAAAAACGGTAGCGGAAAGACTAGCCTCCTAAAGGTACTCGCAGGGAAAAAAGCACCTGATAATGGTGTCGTAACGATAAATACTTCGATAACCTTTATTCCCCAATTAAAGCGAACGAATACAGTTAAAAGCGGCGGGGAAATAACGCAGGAATATATAAACGAAGCTTTGGCCCAGAAAGCCGAGCTTATCCTGGCTGATGAACCTACAACGAACCTGGATACACAGCATATTGAAAAGCTGGAAGCACAGTTAAAAAGAAGGCACGATGCAATGGTGCTCATTTCACATGACAGAACCTTTCTCGATGCTCTGTGTAATAAGATCTGGGAACTGGATGAAGGCACTTTAACAGCGTATAAAGGAAATTATTCCGACTATGCTGCGCAAAAGGAATTAGAGATAGAGCAGCAACAACAAGCTTATGCACAGTATGAAAAGAAGAAAAAACAGCTGGAAGAAGCACTGGAACTTAAAGAACAGAAAGCACAGCGGGCAACGAAGAAACCGAAACAAACAAGTAACTCAGAGGCAAAAATTACTGGGGCTAAACCCTATTTTGCAAACAAACAGAAGAAGCTACGTAAAACAGCTAAAGCAATCGAAACAAGGTTGGAAAAGCTGGAAAAGGTAGAGAAGGTCAAGGAAATAGCGCCTATCAAAATGCATTTGCCAAATGAGGATCGTATTCGTAACCGGGTTATTTTGCGGGCAGAGGAGATTTCAGCTAAGGTAGGAAGCCGGATACTTTGGAAGGATGTTAGCTTTACAGTTTCTGGTGGTGATAAGGTTGCCATTATAGGACCGAATGGAAGTGGAAAAACGACGCTAGTAAAAAAAATATTGGATGGAGCTCGAGGCGTTACAAAAGCTCCTGCAATGAAAATTGGCTATTTTAGTCAAAACCTCGATATACTCGACAAACAAAAAAGCATCTTAGATAATGTTAGCAACACATCAAATCAAGAGGAAACACTTAATCGTACTGTTCTTGCAAGATTACGCTTTTTCCGTGAGGACGTATATAAAAAGGTAGACGTTCTAAGTGGGGGCGAACGTGTAAAAGTTGCCCTGGCAAAACTTCTCCTAAGCGATATAAACACGTTAATACTTGATGAACCCACCAACTTCTTGGATATAGAAGCTGTGGAAGCATTAGAGAAGTTGCTTTCGGAATATGAAGGCACGGTTATCTTTGTGTCTCATGATCGGCGCTTTGTTGAGCACCTTGCCAGTCGTATCTTTTCCTTAGAACATAACAGCTTGCGAATTATCGAGGGAGGCTATCAAGCTTACAAGCACGATAATCCTACAGAATCCCCAAGCAAGGTAGAAGAGGAGCTTTTTATTATAGAAACAAAGCTTACGGAAATATTAAGCAGATTAAGCATTGAACCATCAGAGGAGCTGGAAAAATCCTTTCAACGCCTTTTACAACAAAAAAGGGAGTTAAAAAACAAGTTATAACAAGGTCCTCTCCCTTACCATTTTCATTGACTTAAAATAAATATTTTTATATATTTAATTCATAATAAATTAATTAAATATATAAAGGAGGATGAATAAAATGGACGATAACCTTTCCCTAAAAACATTTGTCGTTTTAATGAAGTCCTCAAAAACCCTTCAGGAACGTATTAAGCAAGATATTCAAAGCTATGGTATGAAAACTTCTGAATTTGCCATACTAGAAGCTCTTTTTCATAAAGGTCGCCAAACAGTTAGGCAAATCTCCGAAGCAGTACTGATTAATACCGGCTCGATCACGTATGTAATTGATAAGCTAGAGACGAAGGGCTTTTTGGAAAGAGAGCATTGCACGGAGGACCGTCGGGCTGTCTTTATTCAGATCACCGATAAAGGAACAAAGCTAATGAATGAAATTTTTCCAAAACATCAACAGGTGATTGAGGACTTATTTGAAGGTGTAAGCAAAGAAGACTTGAAGACTGTGATAGAAACACTCAAAAAGGTTGGCCATAGAGCCTGAACCGGAAAGGAGATTGAGGATGAAACATATTTTTAAAAAAGGAAATAACCCTAAAAGACCTACCCTTTTACTGTTGCATGGTACAGGCGGAACGGAACAAGATTTACTGGCATTGGCTGAGCAAATTGACCCGGAGGCGAATGTATTAAGTGTAAGAGGGAATGTCCTTGAAAATGGAATGCCCCGCTTCTTCAAGCGCTTAGCTGAAGGTGTCTTTGATGAAGAGGATCTCCTATTCCGAACAGAGGAACTAAACCATTTTTTAGATGAAGCAGCAGCGAAATATGAATTTGACCGACATGCCATTACTGCAGTTGGTTATTCCAACGGTGCTAACATTGCCGCTAGCTTATTATTTCACTACAAGGATGCCTTGAGCGCAGCCATCCTTCACCACCCGATGGTTCCACGCAGAGGGATTAGCCTGCCGAATTTAACAGGCAAACAGGTGCTCATTACTGCAGGAACCAACGATCCAATTTGCCCGTCACAAGAATCAGAAGATTTACACCAGCTCTTACAAGAGGCTGGAGCAGACGTAAGGATTCATTGGGAGAGTTACGGTCACCAGCTAACATATAGTGAAGTCGAAGCTGCAAAAGCTTGGTATAAAAATTAAATGCCGTAAGAATGGATTTATATAAAGTGAAACTTCATATGGTGGGGTACCCTTCCTCCCCCACCAACTGTTAGTGGAAGGATTAGAACCTTTACTGGCACTTAAACGCCGGGTTCTTGCTGCCAGTTAAGGCGGGATTAATAGGCATGGGCGAGCCCCCACAGTGCTAAAAAGGACCAAAGGCTAAAAACACCACATCCTGCGGCAACGCCTTCGTGACCAACTTCCTGTTGGTCCGAGGCTCACCAGCCGCCCGCGAGAAGCGAAATGTAGTTCCGGAGCGTGACTATAGATCTTACTAGGTAATAACTGTAAAGGGTGTTCCAGAACGTCTTTAATTCCGCAAAATAATATAAACAAGGTAAACAATGTAGACAATTGCCAGAACCGCACCTTCCCGTTTTCCAATTCGGAAATTTGTCCGAGAGAACACGAGCAGAAGAATTGTTAAAAGAAGCATTACGATAACGTCCAACACAACTTTTCCACTCACTGTCAGTGGGGTAATAACAGAAGATGCACCGAGCACGAACAAGATATTAAAGATGTTACTACCAACGATATTTCCTAGCGCAATTTCACTTTCCTTTTTAAGTGCCGCTGATATAGACGTGACCAGCTCAGGAAGTGAGGTACCAACTGCAATAATGGTGAGTCCAACTAACGCTTCACTCATACCAAGCGCATATGCAATCTCCGTTCCATTGCTAACAACAAGCTCCCCACCAAAAACAATTCCTGCAAGGCCCAAAAGGGTTAGCAAAATATTCTTTCCCCATTTAATATCCTTAGGAATCTCTTCTGCCTGTGTACTTTGGCGGCTTTTGAGCGCCACTTCGATGACATAGTACATAAACACAGATAAGAACAATAGAAAAATCAGCCCATCACTTCGGCTAATGAAATTACTCCCTTGCCCCTGAAGAAACATATCATTCATGACAACTAGAAGGGCGCCCCCTGCTAACAGTGTAAAAGGGATCTCTTTACGAATTGTTTCATTTTCTACCTTTAAAGGAAAAATAATAGCAGCTATTCCGACAACAAGTGTAAGGTTGAATATGTTACTTCCGATAACATTTCCTAAGGAAACATCAGAGCTACCTTCCAATGCCGCAATAATACTCACCGTCGCTTCTGGAGAGCTTGTCCCAAATGCCACAATGGTTAGCCCAATAAGAATGGGTGGTACTCTAAGAAGTCTTGCAATGTTAGAGGACCCATCTACAAATAGGTCTGCCCCTTTAATTAATAATACAAATCCCACTACTAATAACAAATATGCCAAGCTCCACACGTCCTTCTTCTCAAAATTTTTTTACGTTTGTATATCTTTTCCCACATTTACACTTTCCCAAATATCTATTTGCTCCATTATGAAGAAGTGGCGTCTACCTATTCTTACTATATCGTGAGGCGGATTGTATTTCCAGCAGGATCTTTAACATCCATGTACCGAGAATATGTTGCCACCTCTATCCCTAATGCTTTTAGCCGTTCTATTGCCTTTTCTCGTGCATCTTCATCAGGAAATTTGAGAGAGAACCAATTTAAGCCTACGCTATTTGTTTTTGGAGACGGTGCGCCTTCTCCATTCCAAATGTTTAACCCAATATGATGGTGGTAGCCACCTGTGGAAGTGAATAACGCACCAGGATAACGAGCTACAACAGAAAAATTTAGCCCCTTTGAGTAAAACGCCTCTGCTGTTTCTAATCGATCAACATGGAGATGAATATGGCCTATGATTGTTTCTGTCGGCAATCCATTCCACACCTCATGTATTTCTGCTAATAAGCCATCCCCATTGAGTGGATCTGTCCCCATTTGCACCTGATCACCGCTCCATTGCCAGTTAGTAGATGCTCTGTCACAATATACTTCAATTCCATTTCCATCAGGATCTGATAAATACAATGCTTCACTTACAGCATGATCCGCCGCTCCTAGATGCACGCCACGACGAAGAACATGTTCCAGAAAAGAAGAAAGAGCTTGCCGATTTGGTAAGAGGACCGCAACGTGATAAAGCCCTGTTGTTCGTTGTTCTTTTTTTACTACATCTTCTGGTACTTCGAGTGTTAAAATCGCCGTTTTACCATTCGCTGAAAGTTTCGCCGTTCGTTCAGTTTGTTCCAAGACCTGAAAGCCTATGATAGATTGGTAAAAATCTATTGATTTATGAAGGTCCGTCACGTTGATGGAAAGCTCCTCAACATAAACTGTCAGCCCTTTAAAAAACTTCTCTTCCACTACAATCACTCCTCATTAGTTACTTACTAATTGTAACTCATTAAGTATATCACACCCCTTTATACAGGTCTTCTTAAAAGGACATAATTGTTTTAACGTGAATAGCGGGCATATGAAGGTAACATTTACTGGGATTTTTCCTCTCTCCCCCCACCCAAGGTTGTGTAGCGAATGGGACCTTACATGTTATAATAACTACAAATATCTATTAACAAAGAGAGGATGCTTGTTGTGATCATTCGAGAGCGCCAGGATGAATTTATTTTCATTGAACAGCATAACCATGCCCTTGTTTCGGGAGAACTTGCCAAACAATGGAGAAAAGATTTATTGCCCGCCTCATCGCTACCACAATCCGTCATCTATGCTATCGAGCAACATGATGCAGGATGGATACCAGCAGATAAAGAGCCTTTTTGGAATGATACTAAAGGAATGCCATACAGCTTTATCGATTTCCCTGCCCCAACAAAAATACTACTCTATACGTATGGAATTGATGAAGTACAGAAAACAGATGCATACGCAGCTCTATTATGTAGTGAACATTATGTACGATTTCTTCAACAAGAGGAATCCGAGTCAGCTAAACACTTTGTGCAACAAGAACAAAAAAGGCAGGAATCGATCCTTTCATCCCTCCCCTCTTTTCATGAAGAACAGTTTGATTACCACTATGCACTCCTTCAATTTTGCGATAATTTATCCTTGTTCCTATGCTTAAATGAACCCGGGAAAAATACGCACCCATTTTTCACAAAGGGCATTCCCCTACCCAGTACGCTCCCCCACTTCTCTCAAGAAAAAATGGCAGTTACCTGGGTAGATAAGCAAAAGATCGCTTTAAAGGAATTTCCTTTTGCGAAAGCTTTTACGATCACATACGCTTTTAAACAAATTCCCAAATTCCATATAGAAAAAAACGGGCTTCTAAACAGCTATGTCAATACTCCGTTTCAACAGACTACGATTGCGTTAACAAAAGCCGAAGCGGCCAACTAAAATAAGACCCCTGCAGCAACCTTATTTTTCCACAGAAAAACAGGAAAGCTCTCGTTAGCTTTCCTGTTTTATTAAAGTATCTGCTTGCTTTTCTTTTAAAAGATCTGGCTCCACATATAACTTTCTTGATGGGATGGCAATTTCAAGCTTTTCCCTTTCAATGATGGCCATGATGGAAAGGTTAATCTCTTGCTTCACCTTCAAGTATTCTTCCCAGTCTGTGGTGTTGGTGAAGAAATACAAAAAGATTTCCAGACCATTGTCACTATATGCATCTACGTTTACGAGAATCGTTTCCTTATGGATAGCGTCATGATGTTTTAAGAGGATTTGAATATCCTTTACGACACCCTCCAGTTGTTCTCGTTTTGCCCCGTACATCAGGGTTAATTTGAAGGTGATTTGCCGTTTCCCCATCTTGCTCCAATTCGTAATAGCTTCATTCGATAATGTGGCATTAGGGACGGTAACCAGCGCTTGGGCAAAGGTTCGCACTTTTGTGCTACGAAAGCTAATATCCTCAATGGTACCTTCTACACTTGATGTTTTAATCCAGTCTCCAATGGTAAATGGCTTCTCTGTAATGATAATAATTCCACCAAACAAATTTGCCAATGCGTCTTTGGCCGCAAGCGCAAATGCTAGACCACCTATTCCAAGACCCGCTACAAAGCCATTGATATCATAGTTAAACTCCTGGGCAATCACACTAATACTAATGGCTACAATGATAAGACGTAGCGCTCTGGAAAAGAACGGTATTAGGATGTTGTCTATCTTAATGTTATATTTCTTATTAATCTTGGAAAATAGCACTGAAGAGGAAGAAGAAAGATTATACAACCCCCATCCTACAGAAAAAATAACCGAAGATCGTACCACATGATTAAATAAAGCATTAGTCTCATTTAAATAAGGACATACATATACCGCTACATATATTCCAATGACAGCTATCAGCAATTGAAGAGGCCTTTCAAATGATACACGCAGCTGTGTAAAGAAACCATTCCAAGCATTTCTACTAATCTTTAACAATATACGAAAAACGAAGGACGTCAACCGGACCCTTAATAGTAAAAATGCCGCTAGAATGATGGCAGACCATACTGTATTCAGTTGTTTTTCGTATTCTTGAATAAACTCCCAGAACATTTTGTAGCTACCTCCAATAGTTTTTCTATTACTATGTATATAGCCTGTCCGGGAAATTAGTCGTAAAAGTAGTCGTTTTTATAGGGTAAAACTTCATTTGGCGGGAGTCTTCCTGAAATATTCAAGAAGTTTTACAGGACACACTTTTGATTTGTGAAAAATTTACAGAAAAAGTGACATTTTTTACTCATAATAGGGAAAACTATCCGCGAACAAAATTCTTAAAAAGGATGGTTGATATTGTGAGTGAAAAAGAGTCGCGTAGTGGGCAAACGAACATAGAAAACGAAGACACATTGACCACCAGACAAGGTCACCCCGTCACGAATAATCAAAACATACGAACAGTAGGAAACCGCGGTCCAGCTACGTTAGAAAACTATGACTTCATTGAGAAAATCAGTCACTTTGACAGAGAAAAAGTACCTGAGCGAATTGTGCATGCTCGAGGAGCGGGGGCACACGGCTATTTTGAAACATATGGAACAGCCGGTGATGAGCCCGTATCCAAATACACACGTGCGAAAGTCTTTCAAGATAAAGGCAAGCAAACACCCGTCTTTGTCCGCTTTTCCACAGTTGTACATGGGAACCACTCACCTGAGACCGTCCGGGACCCAAGAGGGTTTGCCGTAAAATTTTACACTGAGGATGGGAACTGGGATCTTGTAGGAAACAACCTCAAGATATTCTTCATCCGGGATGCCATGAAGTTCCCTGATATGATCCATGCTTTCAGACCTGACCCTGTCACAAATATTCAAGATAGTGAGCGCTTTTTCGATTTTTGCTCCAACTCTCCTGAATCCTTTCATATGGTGACGTTTGTTTACTCGCCATGGGGGATACCAGCGAACTACCGTATGATGCAAGGATCTGGCGTAAACACCTATAAATGGGTGAACCAGGAAGGTGAAGCTGTGCTCGTGAAGTACCATTGGGAACCAAAGCAAGGAATTAAAAATCTTACCATGAAGGAAGCAGCTGAAATTCAAGCAACGAATTTTAATCATGCTACACAGGATTTGTATGATGCGATAGAAAAGGGCGATTATCCAGAATGGGAGCTTTTTGTACAAATTATGAGCGATGACGACCATCCTGAACTAGATTTCGACCCGCTTGATGACACGAAGCTTTGGCCTGAGGATAAATTTCCTTGGCTGCCAGTTGGGAAAATGGTTCTAAATAAAAACCCGGAAAACTACTTTACAGAAGTAGAGCAAGCCGCTTTTGGAACTGGTGTTTTAGTGGACGGGCTTGACTTCTCTGATGATAAAATGCTTCAAGGCCGCACATTCTCCTATTCTGATACCCAACGTTATCGTGTAGGAGCAAATTACCTTCAAGTACCTGTTAATGCGGCCAAGAAGCGTGTGGCAACAAATCAGGAAGGCGGTCAACTCAGACACCATGATGACAAGGCTCCTGGACAAAATCCACATGTGAACTATGAACCTTCAGTACTTGGCGGACTACAGGAAGCAGAGCAAACTGGAAAAGAATACACGCCTAAAGTAGAAGGGAATCTGGTTAGACAGTCCATCGACCGGAATGATAACACAAAACAAGCTGGAGAGACTTACCGCCAATTTAAAGATTGGGAGAAGGATGAACTGATCGGAAATCTGGTTGGCGATTTATCACAATGTGATCAACGTATCCAGGACAAAATGGTCGCTCTTGCAGAAGAGGCGGATGAAGAATATGGCCGTCGCCTTCGTGAAGGACTTGCTACTGCCAAAAAAGACGGATCAAGCATGAATCCTTTAGGAAACAAGGATAGTGAAAAGGCACCAGAGCAAGCAGTTGAGAAAGGGCATGACGCAGACCCTTACTAAAAATATGTATACCCTGACGCGAACAAAGAGCCAAGCCTACTCGAATAACAAATTCGATGGGCTCGGCTCTTTCTTTCTAATTACTATTCCTTTACATAGTCTAGTGGGATATCTTTAAACAATCTAAGATGGTAGGCGTGCAACGCCGTTTTACCGAGATGCTCCAATAAATTGTAATTTGCATAAGCCCCTACAATCGCCCCGAAGCCAGGGACAAGCTGAAGTAATTTCACAAGATCAATGTAGTCTCGATATTCCTGCTGGAAAGTCCTCCAGTCCATCTCGGTTATTTCATGTTTTTTCTCACCCCAATTTTCAATCGTGTGGAATGTCTCTCGCTTTAGCCTATCATGAGAAAATGCCAGCTGGAAAACGTGCAGAATAAACAGTCTCTCCTCATACTTTTTTGTATCGAAACCGTAAATGGCCGCAACCTCAAACAAGTATTTAATCTTTATGGACAGTAATAGTGGAAAGTCAGCTAGTCCTAGAAAGATTCCACCTGCACCTGTCCCTGCCCCTTCGACCGTTGCTGTTCTCCTATAGGTCGTAAGTTTTTCTTTAACAAGCTCATCCTTTTCCTGAAGACTTGCCTGAGCAAGCTCCGGTTTCTTTGTTGTAAGGTCTGATCCGAACAACGTCATCTTGACCATCTGTTGAATCCCCTCTGTTATCACGTGATGCGCCTTCTCCGGTATTATGCTATTTATTCGTGTCTGGGCCTTCTTAGAAAGCTTTTGAAAGACACTTTTCTTGGAAAACAGTTCCCATTTCCATTCCATCAAATCTTCATATGCTTTACGTTCATACTCTAGCAATTCTCCACCTCCGTACTTTCTTAACAAGGCAATATATTGGATATTTCGTTTAGGTTTCATTTCATGTATACTAACAGTATACAACATCTAAAAAGGAGGGTGAATAAAACATGCCAATTCCTGCAAATCACGCGACACCTGTTCGGCAAACTGCTAAAGAGAATGCCTTTACACAAATTCAGCAATGGATTATTGATGGTACGCTACAGCCTGGTGAAAAATTAAATGATACAGATCTGGCAAAAGCGCTTGGTGTAAGCAGAACACCGATTAGAGAATCCTTACAAATGTTAGAAATGCGCGGTTTTGTGAAGATGTACCCGGGAAAGGCCACACAAGTAACAGAAGTCGAAAAAGATGCTATTCTAGAATTGCTACCACCACTTGCAGCTTTACAAGCTTTGTCAGCAGAATTAGCAATCTCCCATATTACAGAAGAGACGTTAGAGAAACTCGAGCAGATAAACGAGCGATTTGCCAATGCCATTTATTCTGAAAACTACTATGCTTCCCTTAAAATAGACGAGGAATTTCACAAAATAATTGTCGATACAGCAAATAATTCCTATATTCATTCCATTATCTCCTCGTTACAGGCACATGTTAGAAGGCAGTTTTTCCATAACTCCATCATTTTAACGGAGAAGTCTGTTGCAGAACATAACACCATCATCCAACTTATGAGAGAAGGTAAAACAGACGCAATTGCTCCCATTATGAAAGAAAACTGGCTCCGAGCAATTGAAGAGTTCCGAGCAATACGTGACAAATAGAACAACAGCGCTGCAAGGCATTCTATATTAAAAAAGGCCGATTCCCTAGTGGAAGCGGCCTTTTTAATCAGTAATCCCTCAACCTATTAATAAGTTTTTTACGCGGAAGTCTTTGCTGTAATATGAAATAATCGTAAACCTACACTTGCTAAAAGGATAATTACCAAGGCAGGCAGCAGCCAGCCAAGCCCTTGATTATAAAGCGGAAGAACCTTCTCATAAAATGAAAGAATTGGTGTAAGCCAGTCAAAATAAGCTATACCCAATGAATTACATAAGGATTTCAAGCCATCTGTCACGCTGACCAGAAGCGTTACTGCCATGGTAACGATGTAAACAGCATGTCGATGCTGAAACAGTCCTGATAAAAAGGCTAAGAGCATTAACACAATCGCTAGTGGATAAAGCAGCATTAACACCGGCACAGAATACGTAATAATATTGGCAAGCCCAAAGTTTGCGATAATAAAGGTAATGACCGTAAAGAAGACCGCAAAAGCTTTATAGCCAACTTTAGGAAAGAGTGTTTGAAAATATTCGGCACACGCTGTAGTTAAACCAATACTCGTCGTTAAACAGGCAAGCGTAAGTATAATAGCTAAAAGAATTGTGCCCGTTTGGCCGAAGTAATAAGCTGCTCCTCCACTTAACACTGGACCACCAGTAGAAAAGATGCCAAGTTCCTGTGTACTTACAGCACCTAGATAGGCAATACCAATATACAAGACTGCAAGAAGCGTAATAGCGACTAATCCTGAACGGGCGGTTGCTACAAGAACTCCCTTAGTTGAAGTGACACCTAAAGAACGAATTGTCCTGATAACGATAATTCCAAAAACTAATGAAGCAAGAGCATCCATTGTATTGTACCCTTCAAGAAATCCTTGAATAAAAGCATTCCCTTGAAAACCGCCTAAAGGTGGCTGTATCTCCCCCATTGGTTTTGCGATAACCATGCCCAGCAGGATCATTAACAGAATTACAATTCCTGGTGCCAGCATTTTCCCAATATAGTCGATAAGCTTTCTTGGCTTTAGTGAGAAAAACAATGTCGCTGAAAAGAATAATACAGTAAAAACAAATAAACCTGTCTGCTGCGCCCCTTCACTTACAAAGGAAGAAAACCCTACGTCATATGCAACCGTTGCGGTTCTTGGGGAAGCAAAAAACGGTCCAATTGTTAAATAGAGCATGACCGTAAAAGCAATGCCATAAACCGGATGTACCCGACTTGCTAATTCCTGCAAGTTTTTACTGCCAGAGTAACTCATCGCCAAAATACCGAGTAATGGCAACCCAACCCCAGTGAGTAAAAAACCTAGTATGGCAGGCCAAAAATTTGTACCGGCATTCTGGCCTAACTGTGCCGGAAAGATTAAATTACCTGCTCCAAAAAAGAGTGCAAAAAGCATAAATCCGACAACTGCATAAGATGTAAATGATAGCTTGTCCTTCATATATATTCCCCCTGTGTGGTCTCTACGTTGCAATCCAATTATTTATATGCAATATATTAGTATAGTTCATACTACTAGGTATATATGCAAAATGCAATATATCGCTTCAAATTTTCATGAAAATTCGACAATATCCGCAGTTTAAATAATTGTACCATGCAACCTGGCACAGTCTATATGTTTAAAAATTCTCTTACTGGGAATAGAAAACTTTTGATGGTATCGTAAACTAGAACGGAAAGGGAGGATTAACAATGGACCATTTTAAAGCACTAGTGTTAGCGAAAGAAAACGGCAGCGATCCAACACTATCAGTTAATAAGCAGAGTCTTGAAGACTTGCCAGACGGGGATGTTACGATCCAGGTAGCCTACTCAAGTTTAAACTACAAGGATGCAATGGTAGGCATTAAGCATCAATTAGTAAAATCCTATCCCCATATTCCAGGTATTGACCTTGCTGGAACCGTACTTGCATCAAAAGACGAAACATACAAGCCCGGAGATAAAGTAATTGTGACGAGCTATGAGCTAGGCACCGGCCATGCTGGTGGCTTTAGTGAAGTGGCACGTGTACCAAAAGAATGGGTTGTTCCTTTACCAAAAGGCCTAACCTTAAGAGAAGCAATGATTCTTGGAACCGCTGGACTAACAGCGGGCCTTTCTGTACAGCGTTTAGAGGATAATGGACTCGCTTCATCTGAAGGTCCTGTATTAGTAGCAGGGGCTACGGGTGGAGTTGGTAGTCTTGCTGTAGATATGCTCGCTAAGAAAGGGTATGATGTTGCCGCAAGTACAGGTTCTTCCAGCGAGAAAGACTACCTGGAAAAGCTTGGGGCAAAAGAAATTATCTCCCGAGAAGACGTTACCGATCAGGACGGCACCCCAACACGAAAAAAACGTTGGGCAGCTGCAGTAGACCCTGTGGGTGGTTCGACATTGCAATATATCCTTAGCACGTTAAAGCAACATGGATCTGTTGCAACCTCAGGATTGGTGGGCGGAATTGAAGTGAAAACGACCGTACTTCCATTCATCGGAAGAGGGGTAAACTGGCTTGGCATTGACTCTGTACAGTGTCCAATGGAGCTTCGGAAAAAAGTATGGGAGCGCCTTGCAACTGACTTGAAGCCTACTAACCTAAATGAAGAAGTAGTAAATGAAATATCGCTCGATGAAATAGAACAAACCCTGCAAGAAATCCTTGAAGGCCGTGTACGTGGACGAACTATCGTAAAGTTAAATCCAACTGATTAACAAAATACTAAAAAGCGCCGGAAGAATTTAGTGTCCATCTATTCTTCCGGCGCTTGCTTTATTACGTATTATGATAACTGCTGTTCAGCAAACTCACGATACAACTCATGGGTAGAGACGAGTTCCTGATGTGTTCCACTTCCTGTGATCCTGCCCTTTTCAATAAATATGATCTTATCGGCATCTACAATGGTCGATAGACGGTGAGCGATCACAAAGGTTGTTCGCCCCTCCATTAATCTGGTTAATGCTTGTTGTACAATGCTTTCCGACTGACTATCAAGACTGGCTGTAGCCTCATCCATCATCAATATTTTAGGATCACGTAAAAAGGCACGGGCGATGCTAATTCGTTGTTTTTGTCCACCAGAAAGCTTTACCCCACGTTCTCCAACCTTCGTGTCCAGTCCTTCAGCAAAGTCTTTAATAAATTGATCCGCATAGGACATTTTTGCCACAGCCCATAGTTTTTCGTCAGGGATTTCACCAGGGTTTTCCAGCCCATAAGTCAAGTTTTCCCGAATAGTACCTGCCATCATAGCACTTTCTTGTGAGACATAACCTATTTGACTACGCCATGTATGCAGGGATAATTCCTGAATCGGTGTTTCTCCAATCCTGATCTCTCCCTCCACAGGTTCATAGAAGCGTTCTAACAGGCCAAACAAAGTTGTTTTCCCACCACCACTTGGACCAGCAAAGGCAATCATTTCACCAGGATTTGCTACAAAGCTGATCGAGTCTAGGACAGGTTCCTTTTCGTTATAAGCAAAGGAAACGTTGTCCAGGGATAACGGCTTGTTTGCAACCTGTGCTTGAACCCCCTCCTGCCCGCTTTCTTCAGGGAGATTCAGGATATGTTGAATGCGCTCTGTTGCTCCTTTGGCCTTTTGCAGCTGGGTGAAGAACATTGCAAAAGACGTAATAGGCATCACAATTTGAAACAGATAAAGCAAGAAAGCAACTAATGATCCGGTTGACATGGAGCCATCTGCTACACGAATACCACCGTAACCAATAATCACTACGACTACTGCCATAATGATGAGGTACATGAGCGGTCCGACTAAAGCGATGATTTTCGATTCCCTAAGCCCGAACGAAAAAAGATTGTTAATCCCTGCTACTCCTTTTTTCTCTTCAAAACCTTCAGCTGTAGAAGATTTCATCAATCGTATTTCACTGATTGTTTGTTGGATATCTCCAGTAAAAGTGGCTGTTTCATCCTGTAACCCTCTTGAAATCTTGGCCATTCTGCTGCCTAATGGAACCATAAGTGCTATCGTTATAGGTACAGATAACAGCATAATAAGCGTCATTTTCCAATCCATGATGAGGAGAATGGTAACTGCTCCAATAATAGAAATGATACCTGTAATAAATTGCGGAAAATGGTCGGAAATTAACTCTTTTACAACTCCTGTATCGTTCACTACCCGACTGACGGCTTCTCCGCTCTTTGTCTTGTCAAAATAACTTACCGGCATGCGAATTAGCTTACGCCACATTCTTTCCCGCAGTCTAGCGACAATCCGTTGTCCGACCATTGCAAGTAAATAGGTGGAGACACCGTCAATAATGGCCTGCAAAATAAAGACAATGCCAATCGATATAATTAAGGTCCAGCTTAACGAAGCAAGAGAAAATCCATCCACAAGCTCTCTTGTTAAAATCGGAATGGTCAAGCCGACAAGTGTGGTAAGTACCCCACCAATTAATCCAAAGGTTAACGCTAATTTAGGTATATTCGTTGATTTAATTAAGGCATAAAAATCTTTTATATTACTTTTTTCCTTGCTCATAAACATCTCCCTGTCTTGATCTATCATCATCATTTCCATTATAGTGCAGGGATAAGTCTGATAGCTAGTATAACTCCAAAAATTTCCTGAAACATACAGGTTATGCCTGAATATCACGCTTGTTATAGCCTATGAACCCAACAACCGAACAACCTATAGCTAAGATAAAGAGAATTAAAACAGGTAGAAAATGCATATCCTCTACTAATAACTCCGGAATATGGCCATAAGGGGATATACCGCTGAGCCACGTGGGGAATTCTAGAAGATCGCCTAAATAGACAACGAAAAAGGAATATATAAGGTATATCCAGCCTGCAAAGCTTGCTCTTGGCAGCATGCCCACTACTAAAACACCAACCCCTATAATGAGCCATACCGCCGGCAAGTAAACAATAATCGCTCGATAAGTATTCCAAAAATCCATTCCATTATCCATTGAAGCATTACCAGCAACCCACAGGCCAATAGCTGTTAACGATAGCATTACAAAACTGACAATAACAGATAATAGAAAAGCACTGCCTAGTAACCTATTACGGGATACCTTCTTACTTAACAGAAGTTCTAAGCGACCTTTTTTCTCTTCCGCAACTAGTTTATTCACAGACATAAGGGCCGGGATTGTACCAATCATCGCAAGGATGGAAACCATCATGGTTAAGAACTGGTCTGTTAAAGAGCGGCCATTTTCTGGTTGAAGCAATTGTTGAAACATCTCATTTTCCACAAAAAAGGAATCCAAATCTCCTAACACAGATCCATAAGAAACTCCTAAAACAAACATTCCTACCGCCCAAGCAATGAACCCTGTGCGTTGCAAACGAAAACTTAGCCCAAATGGACTTAGTAAAGAAACATGGGCGTTTCGTTTACCGGGCTTTGTTGGGAGCAGACCTGCCCCAAGGTCACGTTTGCTATATAAGACACTGGCTATTGCTAAAAGTAGAACGGCTACGATACCAGTTATTCCGATTGGCCACCATAGATTCGTTACGAAAACCTCTGAACCCAGAATCCAGCCAAGTGGAGACATCCAAGAAAGCGTCTCATTACTGACATCTCCTATTGCCCGGAGTAAGTAGGAGACACCTAAAACTGCAAAGGAAAGTCCTACTGTCCCGCGGGCATTTTCGGAAAGCTGTGCAAATACAGCCGTAACAGTAGCAAAGAAAAAACCTCCTACTCCAAGTGCTGTACCATAAAGGAATGAGCCTTCTAAGGTAAGACTATCTATGCCAAGTAGATATAATCCTCCCCCAGTCAATAAAGCAATGGCTATATTGGTGAATGCAGCAAGCAACATAGTTGCACACAGATTGGCAAGTCGCCCAGCTGGCAAGGAACGAATGAGCTCTATCTTCCCATCCTCCTCATCTGCTCTTGTATGTCTGGCGACGAGAAGAATATTCATAATGGCCATAGCAAGAACAGTAAATAGCAGCATTTGATGTGCCATAATTGCCCCTATTGTATAGTTATCCAACCCGTATCCCTTTCCTAGCATGGCCGTCATGGCGGGATTCACCATCGATTGCGCCATCATTTGTCTGCTATCACTAGTAGGATACAAGTTTTCAAAGGCTCCCGCTGTACTGCAAGTAATTAAGATGAGGGACACCATAAACACTGGTATTCGTACACGATCTCTCTTAATTAATAGGCGGAGAAGCGTCCCCATCCCTTTTGTATACTCCCTCATGATTGGTCACCCTTTGCACCTTTTCCATCCCCTTCATAATGGCGCATAAACAGATCCTCCAAGTTTGGTGGTGCACTTTCCAGTTTCACAATACCGTAGGAGCTAACATGCCGAATGACCTCATCAAGCTTTTCTGTATCGACCTGAAAAGCAAATGCATTATCCCTCTTTTCCACATCATGTACGCCAACTACTTGTTCCAGCCCACTTATGGACTGCTTTGTTTGCACAAGCAGATTTGTTCTCGTTAAATGGCGTAATTCTGTCAGGGTGCCACTTTCAATCATTTCGCCTTGGCGGATAATCCCGACTCTGTCACACAACTTTTCTACTTCAGAGAGAATATGGCTAGAGAGCAAGACACTTTTATCAGCCTTTTTAGCTTCTAATACACATTCTTGAAAAACACGTTCCATTAATGGATCCAATCCGGAAGTGGGTTCGTCAAGAATATATAAGTCTGCATCAGACGCAAAAGCCGCTACAAGCGCCACCTTTTGTCTATTACCTTTGGAATAGGTTCTACATTTTTTAGTAGGATCCAGTTCAAACCGTTTGATTAATTCCTCTCTACGGCCTTTATCGACCCTGCCTCGGAGCTTCATAAACAGGTCAATAACCTCTCCCCCCGTTAGATTAGGCCAAAGATTAACATCACCAGGTACGTATGCAAGCTGCTCATGAATCGATACTGCATCCTTCCAAGCATCTTTACCAAATATCTTCACGGAACCTTTAGAAGCTTTTAAGATACCAAGCAAAATACGGATCGTAGTAGATTTACCGGCCCCATTAGGCCCAATAAAACCATAGACTTCCCCTTTATTAACTTCCATATCAATGCTATTTAAAGCAGTGAACTTCCCAAAATACTTTGATACCTGCTTCGCTTCTAGAACAGTCATACTTCTAAGCCTCCCCGCTTCCAGCTAAATTATGAAATATTTATACTTATATAGTTCATATTATACAAAAGATACTTGCTTTGCAATAACTTATGAACTATATGCGTTGTTTTATTACATAATTTTTTATACACTTAAGAAGAGGTGAGGCAGATGGACGGATTTGAACGCCGCCGTGAACAGAAAAAGCAAAATATACTGGAGGCAGCCCTAGGCTTATTTTTGCAACTTGGTGTGCAAAAGGTAAGCATCAGTGAAATCGCAAAACAAGCGAACGTCTCACAGGTTACAATATACAACTACTATAAGAATAAAGAGCGATTGGTTGAGGAAGTTATACATTACTATGTGGATACCGTTTGGCAAAAAGCAGATAACGTATTAAGCAGTGACCTCCCGTTTCCGGACAAGATTAAAGAATTAATTTTTAATAAAAAAACAAATGCTGAGCAAATACATGAGAATTTTTATCAGTATTTTATGAAAGTCTATACTGCGAGAGATAGCTATATGGATAAACTGGTTAAAGAAGAGGCAATCCCTAAGATGATGAACTTATTTGATCAAGGAAAAGCGCAAGGCTATGTAGACCCCGCTATATCAAACGAAGCAATTTTCTTCTATATCCAAATGATGAACGAATACATGCAAAAAAAAGATGTATACACAAAGATCTTACCTTTGACAGAGGATATTATGAACATATTGTTTTATGGCATTGTTGGCAGAGGAAGAGAAGAGAAATAATTCTCTTCTCCTCTCACTGTGTCAGCACTTCCTCATAGCGTATACGGGCGCGCCTCTTTTTACATACACTAACAAATAGACTAGGTTAGAAAATTGATACACCCAATAAATTTCATTATACTTATTGAAAGTGAAGGGAGTTTTAAGGATGGAAAAAATGAAGCATGATGATGCTCTTAAAATATTGAAAGATAAAATACAGCTTATTAAACAGAAAGATAAAGCAATTTACTTAGTCGGGCCAATTCAGTTGCCCGTTAACTTATATGGTGAAACAACAGTTTTCCAATGGTATTGCTGGCTAAGCCAAGAGGAAATAACCGAGGACTATGAGCGTATTATCGAAAAGCTTGCATCCTCCAATCTTGCTGAATATCAGCAATCAAGCGTCCTTGTTTATGGGGATTTCGCAACTGCAGATGATGCGCTAATTCGCATGCATTCCATCTGCCATACAGGGGATATTTTTGGCAGCAAGCGCTGTGATTGTGGTTTTCAATTAAAGGAATCAATGAGACGTATTAAAGAAAACGGCGCAGGAGCGCTCTTTTATTTAGCGAACCATGAAGGTCGAGGCATTGGCTTGTTTAGTAAAGCGATGGCATACCTTCTACAGGAAAGTGGTTATGACACCGTAGAAGCAAATGAACAGCTAGGATTTGAAAATGATACCCGTAATTACGAGGATGCCATTCAAGTGTTAAAGCAATTACGCAGTAAAGCCGTCACACTCATCACAAACAACCCTAAGAAGCTAGAAGCTTTAGAACAAGCCGGGCTCCCTATAGCCGGGAGAACGCCGCTGTGGGGTGACGTTTCTGAATACAATAAGAAATACCTGCAAACGAAGGTCACAAAGTCTGGACATATGGAAGCAGAAGGATCGTGTTTGAATGACTAATCATAGCTTTTACATGGAACTTGCGATAAACCAAGCAAAGGCATTGAAGGGGCAAACAGACCCTAACCCCCTAGTTGGTTGTATTATTGTTAATGAAGGCAGAATTGTCGGCATGGGAAGCCATTTAAAAGCAGGCGAGGCCCATGCAGAAATCCACGCCCTCCGTATGGCTGGGGAGCATGCTAAAGGAGCGACAGTATATGTAACGCTTGAGCCTTGCTCTCATTATGGAAGAACGGGTCCATGCGCAGAAGCACTTGTGGAGGCAGGGGTAAGCAAAATAGTGGTCGCTACCCTTGACCCCAACCCCCTCGTTTCCGGCAAAGGGGTTGCCATTTTAGAAAAAGCGGGAATTGAAGTCATTACGGGGATATGTGAAGAGGCATCCATTCAAATGAATGAAGTCTTTAATAAATATATAGCAACCAAACGGCCATTTGTAACTTTAAAGATTGCATCCACTCTTGATGGAAAAGTTGCGACGCGAACCCTTAGCAGCAAGTGGATAACCTCAGAGGAAGCACGCACAGAGGTTCATCAACTGCGTCATCAAAATATGGCAATTCTTACTGGCATTAATACAGTAGTGGAGGATAATCCGGCACTTACAGCCCGTATCCCTAATGGAAGAAACCCTATCCGACTCGTAATGGACTCCACGTTAAGAATTCCTTTAGACTGTCAACTTGTTGAAGACAATCAAGCAGAAACATGGGTGTTTACAACAAGCAATTATAATAAGGAAAAAAAAGATCAACTTGAAGCAAAAGGTGTTCGTGTCATCATTCTTAAAGGGGAGCAGATACATCCGGAGGGCGTATTAGACTATGTCGGGGAAAAGGGGATATCCTCACTACTAGTAGAAGCAGGCGCCACGATAAATGCTAGTTTTATGGAGTATCAGTTTGTCGACAAGCTAATCGTGTACATGGCACCAAAGCTAGTTGGCGGACAAGAAGCCCCATCCTTTCTAGGTGGTGTTGGGGTAGAAAAAATGCAGGAGGCCACCAATCTAGATGGTCTTAAAGTGGAAACAATCGGTACAGATCTTAAGATAACCGGTTATCCAGTTAAGAAGAAAGGCTGAGGAAAAGAATGAAATTAGGTTTCGATATTGATGACACCTTACTAAATTTACGGGAGCATGCTTTTCATTTATATAATCAGGAGCTTAAAAAGCAGGTGCCTTTGGAATCTTTCCATTCACTTAATCGGGTTGAAATTCACGAACCATTTGGATTAAATGACCAAGAAGGAAAAACAATGTGGGAGCAATCCATCGAAGCAATTTACTATACGGATTGCCCTGCTTTTCCAGACGCTGTTGAGGTATTGAACAAGTTAAAAGAAATGGGACATCAGATTTTTTACATTACAGCCCGCCCCATGGAGCACGGTGAACGAACAAAAGAGTGGATGAAAAAGAAAGGGTTCCCTGTTCAAGACGAGGCGTTCTTTTATGGCATGAATGACCATGAGAAAATAAGCACGATCCAAAATCTTCAGCTCGACTACTATGTAGATGATAAGCCAGCCGTTTTAGAAACATTAATAAATGAACCCACCACCTTGGTGATTAAGGATCAATCTTATAACCGAGAATTCACGCAAGCATACCGTTTGTTTGAATGGGCGGATTTTATTCCGTTTGTTGAAAGAGGCCGGGACATAACTAGCCTTAAGTAAGTAAAAAAGATTCCAGTTATCAAAAAATGATAACTGGAATCTTTTTTGTTAGAGTTTGGGCTTGTATGTTGCATGGTGGCGGTGTACTTTCTTATGTTCACCGCCATAAATGCAAATCCTAATTCATTTTCCACTTTAGATTTGCCTCTCACCGACATTCGAGTGAAACGCAAATTAGCCTTCAGAAATCCGAAGACAGGTTCCACATCTATTTTACGTTTCCCATAGATTTCTCCCGTTTCTTCTTTTGAAAGCTGCTCTCTTATATATTCTTTTTGTTGTTCCCAATGAGCATTGTAGTAAATTTTCCGATTCTCTTTTGCTTTGGTACACTGATCGCGTAATGGACACCCAGAGCAATCTTCGCATTCATAGACACGAAAGGTTCGTTTGAACCCGGTTTTATCCTTTCGATTTGATAGGTATTGAAAAGCTACCTTCTTTCCGTTTGGACAAGTAAAAAAGTCTCCGTCTGAATCATACTCCCAGTTGGATACATGAAAAGGATTTGTTTTATATTTCTTTTTCTTTTCCTTCCGATAGGTATTATACGTAATGAGTGGCATCTTTTCTCGATGGAGTACATTACTGTAATTTTGTTCACTACCGTAACCCGCGTCAGCAACAATATACTTGGGTAACTTAAAATACCTATCTTCAATATTATCGAGGAAAGGAATAAATGTGCGAGTATCCGTAGGATTTGGAAATACATCATAGGCTAATGTGTATTGACCTTCGGTCGCAATTTGTACATTATAACCTGCTTTAAGTTGGCCATTTTTCATATAGTCATCTTTCATTCGCATAAAAGTGGCATCATGATCCGTCTTTGAATAACTATTGCGATCGCCAAAGATTTCCATATCTTTTTGATATTTGTGTTTACGAGCTTCAAAGTCTTGGAATTGTTTACGGTATTGCTTGGGTTCTTTTCGCTCGGAACGAAGTTGTTTGCGTTCTTTCGCTTCTTCACTCTTCTCGATTTCTTCATCATATTTTTTTACTTCTTCATCTAGTTTTTTTACCACTTCACTGAGTTCTTCCGTTGAAAGTTCATCGGAACTTTCCCTTTCTATTTCAGGGATAATTTCCTTTTCCAGTAATTCCTCATACAGTTGATTCGACTTCTTTATTAAATCGGTGCTGTATTTTTCAATGGATTTTTTCCACACAAAGGTGAACTTATTTGCATTCGCCTCTATCTTCGTACCATCAATAAAAATGGCCTCTTCTTCAATCATCTTCTCTTCCACAAGTTGACAACGAAATAGGACGAAACACTGACGTAATAATTCTTTTACTTCCGGATGCACACGAAATCGATTAATGGTACGATAACTCGGTTCATAGCCTTGTGCTAACCACATCATACGTACACTGTCTTTGAGTAACCCCTCTATTTTTCTGCCAGAAAAAACAGACTGCGTATAGGCACATAAGATAACCTTCATCATCATCCTTGGATGATATGCAGGGCATCCTGTTTCACGGAAAAACTCCGCAAATGAATCCTCTGGAATACTCTCCACAACATGATTAACTGCGTAGGCTATATCATTTTCTTGAAGTTTCATTTCTAAATCTAAAGGCAAAATGACTTGATTCATGGTATAATGTTTAAACATAAGGGATACCTCCGGTTCTGTTTTGGTGTGGTACTTTAACTTTACCAGAAGGTATCCTTTTTGCGTACATAAATTCAAAAAAAGTGGTGCTCCCCAGAGGGGAAGTACCACTTTTTTATTTTACCGGGTTTTGTCCCAGCCTCTTCAATTCCGTTTATAAAAATTAATCTTTCGCTTTAACGCGATCAGCATATAAATATAAAGAATTGCCACGGATACGGAAAGCGCCATGGTGAAAATTTGTAGCGCGTACCCTTTCCATGTGAGCCATCCACTAAGCTGTGATAGCAATAATAAAGCAAATAAAATCAAATAAAATCGCATCATACCCTTATAAGACTCCCTTACAGATTCGTAGTCAGAATAAATTTTCGTGACCGAGTCATTAGAAGCCTCTGTACGGAAATAGTGAAATAAATGGATGGAGTGGTTTACATGTTCCCAACCTGCATCCTCATACAGTTGCATATAATCCTCTGTTGCCAGTCTCTGAAAATCTATCTGATAAACGAACGCTTTGTTGGGATCTTCTTCAAACGTGTAAAATCCCAGCTTGTATTTCTTCATATGAAGCCCTTTTGCAGACATCTCTGTGAGCCATTGTTCTTCTTTTTCCAATCCAGAAGCAAGGAATAATCGAAATTTCTTAATGGCCATCTTTCTCAACCTCCAGCTTTTCAATGATATCCTTGGCATTTGCTACCAAAGATGATAATCTTCCATATTCGAGTCGCAAAACCTGCATTCCGAGATCTGTTAAGGCATAATATTTTCTGCGTTCGTCCTCTTGCACAGTCACCTTCTGGATCACATGCTGTTTTTCTAACTTTCCTAAAGCACCATATAAAGTCCCCGGTCCCATCCTCACTTCACCTTGGCTAATTTCCTCAACATCTTGCATAATGCCATAGCCATGACGTACTTTTCGAAGTGATAGTAATATATAATACGTTGCCTGGGATAATGGTAAAAAGTCTTCCGGTTGCTTCATGCATTCACCTCATTACATCGTTGGTCGATGTATCGTATATCGATATAATAGCACGGAAATTGGTTTCCTTCAAGCCTAAAAAACACCCAAAAACAAAAAGCCCGGTTTTCCCGGACTTTTTGCCTAGCTATAATAAATGCTTCTCAATTTCCTTCATCTCGTAAAAATATCCTTTTTTCTCCATAAGCGTTTCATAAGAACCTGACTCCACGATTTGCCCATGCTCCATTACAATAATTTGGTCCATTTTTTCCATGCCAGCCAAGCGGTGACTGACTAAGATTAGCGTATCGTTTTTTGCCTGCTGCAAGATTTGTTCATGGATTGATTTCTCTGTAAGTGCATCAACAGAAGATGTAGGCTCATCCAAAAGCCATAGTCGCCCTTTTTTTAATAGAGCTCTCGCAATCGCAAGCCGTTGCTTTTCTCCGCCAGAAAGATTAGCGCCTTTTTCCAGTACATGATCTTCCAAGGAAAACCTATCTAACATCACCTTCTGCAATGCCTCCTGAATCTGCGCATCTGTTAGGCCATCTCCAGCTAATAATAGATTATCTCTAATCGTGCCAAAGAAGAAGTGATTTTCTTGAAGGACAACATTGGATAACTCCCACAGGGTTTCCTTTTCGGCGGAAGCTAAGGAAACGCCATTTAGCTGAATGTCCCCTTCCTTTGGTTCGTAAAGCTTTAATAAAAGCTGTAGGATCGTTGATTTTCCAGAACCGCTTGGGCCAACAATCGCTGTTTTGCTCCCCTTGTCCAGCTCTAACGAAACATTTTTCAAGGTTGGTCGCCACTCTCCTTCGAAAGAGAAGGTCACATTGTTCATACTGACGGATGGCACCTCATCAGGGAGAGGGATAAGATCCTCACGGTCAGGTTTTGCATCCCCTTTTACAACTTGAAATAATCTTCTAGCTGCTCGTTGATTGTCATGATAGTAGATCGGAAATGCGGCCATTGGGGATGCATCTTCAAAAACTGTGATCGAAATCATCACAAGCATTGCCAGGAATAACCCCTCGAGGCTTCCGTTCGCTACCAAATAAACACCAAGCCCAAGCACCAATGCTGTAATGACATGGGAGACAAGCGTATTTAACGACTGGCTAAACAGTTTATTAATCCCTTCTATTTTTTGTTCCTCAATGTATTGATCAGACGCATGTAGTAACTCGGTTTCTCTTTTTTCCAGCTGCTGATATATCTTTAGATCGCGAAATCCATAAAGATATTCGGTCACTTCTGTTGAAAGATCGGCTCGACTTTTCCGTACATCTTCATCAATGCCTCGCTGTTTCACAGCAAAAATCGCCGGTACCACCAATCCTGTAAGAAGGAGTCCTATGAATAAGACAATTGCTGCATAAATAGAGAAAAATGTCGTAAAAAATATGGTACTTAAAAAGACCATGACAAGCACGATGGGTGGATAAAACACACGCAAAAAGAAATTTTGCAGGCTTTCAATATCACCAACTATTCTTGCCAACAGATCTCCGCTACGGTATTTTTGAAATATTCCTGGAGCAAGGGGTTCTATCCTTTCAAAGAAAGAAACTCGTAAATTACTTAAAATCGTGAACGTGGCACGGTGTGAAAAGTATCGTTCTGCATAACGCGTCAGTGCCCTTGTAAAACCTAATAACTTAACAGTAGAAGTTAAGACTATTAAGGCATACAAAGGTGGGGCAAGGGCAGCCTTGGATATTAAATAACCACTTGCTGCAAACAAACCAACACCGGCAATTCCAGCAATAAAACCGACTAAAATGGAGAGAAGGATGTCTTTTTTCTCAAGCATCATTAATTTCGTTACAATAGCTAGGTCCTTCATTAAGCTGTCCCTCCTTGCTGTACGGATACCATGTCGGCATATGCCGGTAGATTTGCAACAAGTTCGGTATGTGTTCCTTTGCCCGCCATCTTCCCATCTTCTAAGAAAATAATTAGATCGGCATTTTTAATGGTATGCAGTCGATGCGCCACTGTAATAATGGTGGCATTTTTTGATAGCGTTTCGATAGACTTTTGCAAAATACGCTCTGTTTTAAGGTCGAGTCCTGTTGTTGGTTCGTCAAACAGGATAAGAGAAGGCTGTTTCAAGAATGCTCTGGCCAATGCTAGCCGCTGTTTTTCTCCCCCTGAAAGACCTCTTCCCGCCTCGCCAACAGGTGTATCCAGCCCTTTTTCAAGTGACTGCACAAGCTCTATAAGTCCAGCTTGCTCTGCCGCGGTTTGAATGTCCTCTCTGGATGCTGGATCGGTTGCTCCAATGGCGATGTTTTCAGCAACCGTCCCAGAAAAAATATAAGGATGCTGCGATATATAACTTAATTTGTTGAACCATTGCTCTTCCTGATAATCATGTAAAGAGTTCTCATCCGCCTTTATTTCACCACTAGAAATTGGTAGAAGTCCCGCCAGTAAGTGCAGTAAAGTCGATTTCCCTGAACCACTTTTACCCACAATAGCAATCGAAGCATATGCTGGAATGGTTGCTTCAATGTTAGATAAGGAAAATTGTGTATCCCCATAGCTAAAACCTAGCTTTTGCAATTCCAATTGTGGTGGCTTCCCTTCAGAAGAGAACTCCTTTTCTCCCCATGTAACCACCTTGTCTTCTTCCTCTAGTTCTGCTGCTACTTTTTTCGCTGCTCCAATACTGCTTTGTCCATTATGAAAGGCGCTTCCTAATTCTTTTAAAGATGTGTAGTATTCTGGTGCAAGGATCAAAATTAGAAAACCTACGAAAAACGTAATACCGTCGAACAAAATAAGCTGTAACGCGATTTCTAATGCTATGATACCTATACTCAGCATGGAAATAAGCTCAAGCATAAAAGAAGAAGTAAACGCCACCTTTAAAATTTCCATGGTTGCATCACGAAATCCTAAGCTGCTTTTTTCAATGATTTGTTTTTGTTTTTTGGCCCGACCAAAAAGCTTTAGGGTCGTTAATCCTTGCAATGTATCCAAAAAACCACCGGAAAAGGATGCAAGCTTATCCAGCTGTTCCTCTGATTTTTTCTGTGTCTGCATCCCAATAATAATCATAAAAATTGGTATGAAGGGAGATGTAATAAGCATAATAAGCCCGGAGTTCAGGTGCTGCGTGAAAACAACAATAAGTATAAGCAATGGGATTAGACTTGATTGAATGACCTGTGGAATATAGGAACTAAAATAGTTTTCCACTTCATCAACAGCGTCCATTAAAAGACTTACCTTCCCACCTGACTGGCCTGTGATCGACGCCTGGACTGGTGTTACTTTATATTGGTGAAGCAAGGCATGACGAAACTCTGCTTTGGCCTGCGCCCCCATCTTGACGCCAGTCCGTCCACTTAAATAGGTTGAACCAGTTCGAAAAAGTAAAACCAATAAAAGGATGCCCAGTAAAGAGAGTACATCTTGCAAATCGGCATCTCCCAAAAAGGCATCTTCAATTATCGTGACAAGAAGATACGCCTGAGCAATAACCATCGTACCGGCTATAAACGCAAAAAATACCAGTAAGGCCATTCGTTTGTTTTGTTGTTTTATCATGGCTTTTAACATCTTCATATGGCGTATCTCCAATCGGAGCTTATTTTTTCCCTTTTACATAATCGGCGTTAAACAGGAACAATCTCATTAATAGAATTAATGAAGGAATTAATAGGAGAAGTCCTGCGATAAAAACGATGATGAGTGCAATTGCTGTAGATTCATAGGTAACACTGTCATAGATATTTATATATGGATACAAAAGATATGGCAGATGGCTTGCACCATACCCAAAGAATGCAAAGAAAAATTGCAGCATAACGCTAATAAATGCCCATCCATAGTATTTCCCGATATAGATAAGCCACATTGCAATCATAAAGAATCCAACCGACAAGCCAAACATCCACCATAAATCGAGCATATTATCATAATGTCTCTCATTATGTTGCCCTAGTGCAATAAATGTCGTAAGGGAGGCAACAATTGTAGGTGTAGCCCAGAACAGGGCGTATTTTCTAACAAGTTGTAATGCATTTTGGTCATCTGCGCGTGCTGCATAATAAGTAAGAAAGGTTGCACTGATATAAAGCACGGAAACCAATGCCAAAAATACAACACTCCAAGAATAGGGACTTGTGAATAACGCCAGATAGTCAAGTGTTATCGTGCCCCCACTTTCTGAAATAAATCCACCCTCTGATAATGTCATTGCTGTAGACAGCGATGCTGGGATCAGCAATCCGGTTGCTCCATATAAAAACATATATACATTACTCTGCTTGGAGCCGTAATTTTCAAACGCGTAAAACGAACCACGAATCGCTAACAGAATAATGGCGATACTCCCAGGCACAAGAAGAGCTGTTCCGTAATAGTATGCCGAATCTGGAAAGAAACCAACAATCCCGACAAAGAAGAAAACAAAGAAGACATTGGTTACCTCCCAAACCGGAGAGAGATAGCGCGAAATTAGCTGGTTAATAATATGGTCATTTCCTGTAATTTTTGCATAGTAGGCAAAAAAGCCAGCACCAAAGTCAACAGATGCTACGATTAGGTATCCGTACAAAAATATCCATAATACGGTAATCCCAATTAGTTCATAGCTCATTCTTTATCCCCCTCTTCAATAGTCGGGTACTTTTTCTCCAACTCTTCCTCTGCAGGTTTCCCTTTAAACAGTTTACGAAGTACAATGACACATAAGGTACCGAGTACAATATAAAGAGCCAGGAAGAAAAAGAACATAAGGTCGATATGTGGCGATGTAGTTGCAGCTTCGTCTACGGTCATGTAGCCACGTAAGATCCATGGCTGCCTGCCCACTTCTGCATAAATCCACCCGAATTCAACTGCGAGCATCGCAAGTGGACCTGTTAAGAATAGTAACCCAACTATCCATTTATTATGGACGTCCCATCTTTTAACCCTGTTAACGATAATGTAAAATAAGGAAACAGCGATTAAGAACATCCCGATCGATACCATAAAGTCAAACATATAGTGCACCCAAAGCGGAGGTCTTTCATCTTCTGGAAATTCTTCTAGCCCTGTTACTTCACTTTCAAAATCTCCGTGCGCCAGGAAGCTTAGAAGACCTGGGAGACGTATTGCTCCAACCGGTGTGTCTTGATCATTCAACCATCCAAAGAGCACCAGATCTGCTCCTTCTTCAGTCTCAAAATGCCATTCTGCTGCTGCCAATTTTTCCGGCTGGTGCTCTGCAAGGAATTTTGCAGAAATATCGCCAGCAATCGCAGTAAGAATAGAAAAAACAAATACGAGCATCACCGTCAATTTCAGTGCTTTTTTATGATATTCAGAGTTCTTTTTCTTAAGTAGACTAAACGCTGCAATGGAAGCAAGAATTGCTGCCACAGTTAGATAAGAAGAACTCAATACGTGAAATACTTTAGAGGTGGTAGCCGGATTAAACATTGCTTCAATAGGGTTAACACTTGTAAATTGCCCGTCTTCCATCGTAAACCCATCTGGCGTGTTCATAAAAGCATTCACGGTTGTAATAAAGAAGGCCGACAAGGCTCCCCCAATAACAACTGGTATAGAAAACCACCAATGTGTAAGTGGATTTTTAAAACGATCCCATGTATATAGATAAATTCCTAAAAAGATTGCCTCAAAGAAAAAAGCAAATACTTCCATAAACAAAGGAAGGCTAATAACATTACCAGCAAGCTGCATAAAATTAGGCCATACTAAAGATAACTGCAATCCAATCGCAGTTCCTGTTACTACCCCTACCGCTACCGTAATGACAAAACCTCGCGTCCACCGTCTCGCCAGCATACGATAATGCACATCATTCTTTTTAATTCCAATAAATTCGGCAATGCAAATAAGTAGCGGAACACCAACGCCTAGTGTGGCAAAGATAATATGAAACACTAACGTCATTGCCGTAATCAATCGGCTCATCAAAACCGGATCCAACTCGAACATTCATAAACCTCCCTGTTTTTATGATAAACCAAGACTTTGTTCAGTACTGATCAATCTTTTCTCTATTTAAAAGCTCACAAGCAAAAAAGCCAGCAAGTAAGCATGGAATATTAAGTTTTTATAGCGTACCACTATATTATAACGCGATTACCTAATTTATTGTGGCTACACCATTGACAATTAAATGACATTCCTCAACCCATGCTGACGAGCTGTTTTTATTTTTAACCATGTACCCTATTCTCATACACTTTACACGTGAACAATGGTCGACCTGACTTTTATAAGTAGCTTGCGAGGCCCAACTAGGTGAAATTGTACCATACCGCGTTCTCCTCCGATAATTACCTTGTGGAACGAAGTCCAATTTTGCTATGATAGATAAAGAATTATTTAAAGGAGAATCATCCAATGTAAAAATCCCTTACGACAACCGAACAGTTACTAGAAAATTATAGAAAAGAAGGGATTTTATTTTATGAGCTTACATGAGGAAGTAAAAAAAAGACGAACTTTTGCCATCATATCCCACCCAGATGCAGGAAAAACAACACTAACCGAAAAGCTGTTGTTATTTGGCAATTTAATACGTTCTGCCGGCACCGTAAAAGGAAAGAAATCTGGTAAATTTGCAACATCAGACTGGATGGAGATTGAGAAACAACGTGGTATCTCCGTCACATCAAGTGTGATGAATTTTCCATATAAAGACTATCAAGTAAACATTTTGGATACACCTGGACACGAAGACTTTAGTGAGGATACCTACCGAACTTTGACTGCTGTGGACAGTGTTGTAATGATTATTGATGCGACAAAAGGGATTGAAGCCCAAACTAAAAAACTATTTAAAGTTTGCCGCATGCGCGGAATTCCAATCTTTACCTTCATTAATAAAATGGATCGCGAAGGCAGGGAGCCACTTGAATTACTGGAAGAAATCGAGCAAGTGCTTGATATCGAAACCTACCCGATGAACTGGCCCGCTGGAATGGGGAAGCAATTCCTTGGCAACTTTGACCGACATGGTAGACAGTTTATCCAATTTAACGGCAACGAAGAAGAAACGCACATTCCTTACGAGACATTAAATAGTGAGGCACATGCAGAACTTCGATCACAGTCCAGCTACCAGCTTGCTAAGGATGAATTGGAGCTGCTTGATGAAGCTGGGGATATGTACTCCATGGAGGCCGTTATGGCGGGAGAACAAACGCCTGTATTTTTCGGAAGTGCTCTTGCTCCTTTCGGTGTCCAAACATTCTTTGATACGTTTATTTCGATGGCGCCAGCACCTGTGCCAAGAAAGTCTACAGCGGGACCCATTCAGCCTGAGGAGGAGGAATTCTCTGGTTTTATCTTTAAAATCCAAGCGAACATGAACCCTGCACACCGTGACCGAGTTGCTTTCCTACGCATTTGCTCCGGGAAATTTGAACGAGGGATGAGTGTGAAATTGGCGAGGGCTAACAAGGTCATCAAGTTATCCCAAACACAGCAATTTGTCGCTTCCTCAAGAGATACAGTTGAAGAGGCATATGCAGGAGATATAATTGGGATTTATGATCCAAATATTTATCGAATCGGCGATACATTAATTGCTGGTAAAAAGCAGTTTGATTACGATGAACTCCCTCAGTTCCCACCTGAATTATATAAAAAAGTAACGGCCAAAAATGTAATGAAGGGAAAGCAGTTTAATAAAGGAATTGAGCAGCTTGTCCAAGAGGGTGCGATTCAGCTTTTTAAAGGATATCGTAATGACGCCAATATTATTGGCGCAGTTGGTGAGCTGCAATATGAAGTGTTTCAGCATCGCATGAAAAACGAATACAATACAGAAGTTATGCTTGAATCAATTGGCGAGCGAATCCCAAGGTGGCTGAAAGAAGACCAACTGGACCCTTCTATCTTTGACGAACGTAGTATGCTTGTCCGAGATCGCGAGGGGAACTATGTTGCATTATTCAAAAATGATTTCGCATTAAACTGGTTTCACGATAAATATCCAAAAGTCGAACTTATTGACCTGTTTGAAACGAACCAATACAACCAATAACAAACAAGCTAAAAATTTCATTTAAAAAGGCAGTCCCTATGTCTTATACAGACAAAAGGGGCTGCCTTCTTAGTTCTCCAATTGAAAGTCTGGGATTCCCATGAAATGTAAAGCTTCATCCATGCTTGTAAAGGCACGAACAGAATCATAAGTACCAGCACTTCTTGATAAACGATTTAATTGCATTTTTAATGTAACGTTAGGTGCAATCGTTGCATTTTTTTCAATATTACTGCCAACCCAGCCCATTAAATCTCTCCACACTTCGCTAACCTCAGCATTTGCAATACTTTGGATATTACAGTTATCATTTAAAAACTTAGTTACCCCAGGCTGGCTTAATGCGCGTTTTACTTCTCCGGCTTGCTGGTGTGCCTCTGCCACAGTCTCTGCCATCTCATTATATTTGAAATAAAGGACATCCTTGTAAACTTTCACTTCATACTTTGCCAAGATCCTTACGCTCCTCTTTTACAATAATCAGTTTAAAGTTATGTAATGCTTTTAACGTTTTAAAACTCGCCAAGTATATACACTTCAACAATTAATCTATTTTTAGAATTAAAATTTAAAACAAGAACAAACCACAATTGGATAAGCAACTTTCCAACTTAAATACATTGATAATCATAACATTAATCATAGTATTTATGTACGTTAATATCGCTTCTAAACCTAATTATATAGGCATAACTCCTTAAGTTCATCCTGAGCATAACAACGCAATAGGGCGAAAGTTACCGGTTACAATTAAAGAATAAGTCGATTTATGTCAATTTTTTGAACAAATCAAAGCTGCGGAAATAACCATCCACAGCTCTGTATGATATACCGTATTTTCTTTTTGAGGAAGGCGAGACTTTTCTTCTTGTGTTGCCCACCTTCGTATAACCCATCACTTGGGGTTTCCATAACACCTTTTAGTTCACCTAATAAATAACACAGAATTGGAAACTAAACCCCCACCATTTCGTAAGTATCTTCTTCTGACTCCAAAATAAAACGACACGGTTCAGCTTGGACCAACATAGTCAGGTCATGCATCGCTCTTGTGCAAGCAGTATAAAAAAGAGTACGATCTTCCTCTCTATATTGCTCAGAAGAAGCATTAGGGATAATTACTGCATCGAATTCAATTCCTTTTGCCAAATAGACAGGTAATATAAGAAAACCTTTTGAAAACCCATATGTCTCTTCTGTTATTTTCGTTATCTGTACTTCATCCTTTAGTTGCTTATATACGTTCTCTGTCTCCTGTAAGGTTTTACAAATTACTGCAATCATTTCATGGCCTTTTTCTAGATTAGAAGCCCTCTCAGCAAGAATAGCTTGCTTCTGCTCCCACTCGGATAAGCGAAGCACTTTTGGTTTGTCACCATCACGGTTAAACGCTTCGATCTCTTCCTCACCAGGAGCAAAAGCTTTTGTAAACATCGTGATTTGCTTCGTGGATCGATAGCTTTTTGTAAGCGTAATTCGCTCATGGTCTGCCTCTTGTAAGCCTGGCACAAGTGGATTATGACTTGTCACATTAACATAAATAGCTTGATTTATATCACCAAGTAAGGTCATCCTTGTATACGGGAAAAGATGTCTAATAAACGCAAACTGGAAGGACGAATAATCCTGCGCCTCATCAATTAATAAATGTCGCACAGCACGTTCTTGGCCGTCTCCAATTAGTCTCCCTTTAAAATATAAATAGGGTGTCGCATCCTCCCATGATAAATAGTCTTTACTTAAATGCTCTAATGTCAGCTTGCAAATAGCTTTCCAGTTTTCTGGGGTTCCCTTTATTCCATCCGTGATAAAAAGTTGCTTAAAGCTTTTCATACTATTCACGAACTCTAAATTCTCTATTTGTTTACGTAAGGTTCCGAACATCTTACGGACAACTGCTTTTCGAAGTACAAGCTCTTCATTAATGAACATATCCTCATCAAGTTTCTGCGCTTCGTAATAGGCTTTTAAATATGCTTCCTTATCAAGCAACTCTACCTTTTCTATTACCCAATCCTTTTTTATTTCTTGCTTTTGAAATGGCTTTAGTTCACTTATTAGCCATTTGGCTACAAGCTCCATTTTATTAGGTAAACTGACGCTTTCATCAAGCGAGTAGAAGTACTCTTGAATCCCTTCCCGGGAAATTAGTACTTCGCCTCGGAAAGAAATATCTTTAAAATACAGTCCGCCTTTTTGTAAACCCCCAACATACTGATCCATTAGTTTCTTGAAGTCCAGCGTGGCCTTAAACTCCATACTCGAAAGGCGGGTTTGATAGTCTTGATTATTTTCTTGTGTCAGCACATACTCCATTTGCGCAAAAGGAGATTCTACTGTATAAGCTTCTCCAATTCTTTCCCTTAAATATTCAAGGAAAGTATTTTGCCTCACGTTAGACTCACCAAGTTCAGGTAAGACATTTCGAATATAACCGGTAAATAACGGGTTTGGGGAGAGAAGTAACACATTCTCCGGATTTAAATCTTCCCTGTACCGATACATTAAGTAAGCAATCCGTTGCAATGCAGCAGAAGTTTTCCCACTACCGGCGACTCCTTGAACAAGTAACAGTTTACTTCTTTCTTCCCGAATAATTCTGTTTTGTTCCGTTTGAATAGTGGCCACAATGTTTTTCATTTCGGTACTCGCATTATGTCCTAATGCCTCTTGAAGCATCTCATCCCCAATCGTAATCCCCGTATCAAATAGACCTTTAAGCTTTCCGTCACGGATTATAAATTGCCTTTTTAATGTAATATGACCTTTTACTGTATTGTCCATTACCTCATAAGAAGCTTCCCCTAATGCATAATCGTAATAAAGACTGGATATTGGAGCACGCCAATCATAAACAAGAAACTCTTCGTCCTTCTCATCCAATAAGGAGGATATTCCAATATAAAGCTTATCTTCCAGTTCCTCTTCTCTTTCTTTAAAGTCAATTCTCCCAAAATAAGGTGACTTTTTCATTCGTTTTAATACTTTTAACTCTTCACCGATCTTACCATGAAATCTTTCCTTCTCAGCTAAAAATTCTGCCTGTTGTTTTATACTAGCTTGTGTTTCAATAACATCATCTGGTTCGTCAAGATTAACGGTTACGTCATCCCAAAAAGTTTTTCTAATTTCTATTACATCTTCTTTTAACCCCGTAGCCTTTGCGTATAGCTTCGTTTCCTTTTTACCAATTTCCTCTGCGACGAGATCTATTCGTCGTTGTTCTTCATGCCAATCATTTGGTTCCACACCCATCAAACCAACCCCATTTCTTCCCAGCATAAATATTATTGACTTTACTTATCAATAATGATACAATATTATTGGAGATAATATACAATAATATTCAAGTAACCTATTTAGTGTACCATTTCTGCTGGTCGACTGCAATAGTTACTTTTTTTTGTGCTCTAGCTTAGGCTAACATGGTTACCAAGCAACGATCTTGAGATTGTTGCTTTTTTTCTTACTTGAAATCACTCTTGTTAACTGGAATTCACATTATTGACACAAACTATTTGACAACTTTGTGAACAAAGTGAATAATATAGTTAAGGGAGGATGATTTCTATGAGTTCACGCAAAAAAATGTTAAACGCTGTGAAGATTGCAGGGGCAACTGTACTTATGCTTGGGATCGCCATCTTTTTATATGGATTTTTCGTAAGCGATTACAGTGCGATCACAGGCATTGGCATTGGTACAATCATGGGGGCAGTATTTCTCTTTTTAATGGGTGTATTTTTCGTAGCAACAGAAGAGGTTTTAGAGAAGTTCGGAAAACAAAAGCTACTGAAATAAGGGAACGCCCTAGAGCGTTCCTTTTTTAGTTCACTGCGTACTTTTCAATGAGTGCCAACTCTCTCATATTTATTCTTTCACCATTCCTTGTTTTTCTTTTCCTCAAAAACGGGTACAGTCTAATAGGAAACGTTAAAAAACTAGAAGACCGTTACAGCTTGGAAGGATGATAATATGAGACAACGAACAAAAATTATGCGTGCTGTTAAATATACGGGTGCTGTTGTACTGGTAGTGGGAATTGTAATTTTCCTATATGGCTTTTTTGTTAGTGATGGTGGTCGCTGGACAGCAGTTGGGATCGGTACCGTAATGGGAGCAGTCTTCTTGTTCCTTATGGGTGTATTTTTTGTAGGGACAGAAGAGAAGTTAAAAGATCGCTATGGAAGGTTTAGAAATAAATTTAGAAATAATAAATGGTTCTAAGTCAAATGTTGGGGTGAGCTAACGCTCACTCCTTCTTTATGCGACTCGCCCATTTATATTTTTATATTGATGATGTAATAATACTCTCATTCTAAACCGATCAAAACGACGGTATCCAAAAGCATTCCTCTTTATTACTTTCGTTTGGTTGTTAATCCCCTCCACATACCCATTATGTAAATTAAAGGCAAAGCTATTCATAATCTCTTTTTGCCAATTTTGAAAGGTTTCCATGGCCTTTTTAAATTCCTCAATTCCAGACGCTTTTACCAAGTCGTAAAACTCATACAAACGTTCTTTGACTGCCGTTAAATTAGAAGGCCCTAGGGCCTTTGCTTCTTCAAACCAAAGCCGAAAAGCTTCTTTTAATTGGTATGCTGTCCGCAAGGTATCAGACATTTTCAAGTAACGTTCCAGATACCAGCGTTGTTTCTCCGTTAAATCTTCATGCTTCTTATTAAACACATGTTTCATCCGCTTACACTTTTTACGATCGTAGTCGCTAAATTGCTTTTGTTCTTTTCTCCTTACACGCTCAAGTGCCCAATAAATATGCCGACAGAAATGAAAACGGTCAGCTACTACAATAGGTTTCCCTAATGCTTGGTCCACAGCTGCTTTGAAGGAATGGCTCATGTCCATTACAACTTTTTCTACTTTCTGACCATGCTCTCTTAGATAAGCCTCTACCGTTTCTTTTTTCCTATCCGGCAATATCTCGAGGGGCTTCCGATCCACCGGATCGGCAATAATGGTTTGGTATTTTTCTCCGTCTGAATCTCCCTTATATTCATCAATAGCGATTACAGAAGGTAACTCCCGTGTTTCCTCCAAAAAGCTAGATCCCACTTTATCAAACCTACGCATTACAGTAGTTGCGGAAGTGTTAAATCGAGAGGCAATTGCTTTAAAGTTTTTTCCATGAATTAGCTCTAACGCAATAGCTTGCTTTAGTTCTTTGGACTGCCGTTGATAGCGTTCTACCAATGAGTTATTTTCATAAAAACGCCTTTTACATTGTGGGTGTTCACATTTATAGCGACGTTTACGGTAAAAAATTAGCGTCTCTCTCATAAACAGTTTTGAGTGCTGTATCTTTTGAGTGCGGTAATCGTGCACCTTTTGTGTTAGGGTATTACACGTTGGACAACGATGGGGCTTGGCATCCAGTTCCACATGCAGCTGAAAAACTCCACCATTTTCAATCGTTTTTTTAATACGAAACTCTTCTAAACCTGGGAAAGAAATGTTAAAATTCACTTACACGCAACTCCTTTTGTTATTGTTTTGTGGTTAAAACAAGTCTAACAAAATTCGGAGTTTGCGTGTTTTATTTAGCTGAATTTTCTCTGTACCCCAACATATATTATAGAGCCTAATAAATAAGGATTTAAAGATAAAAAAAAGGAGTGCCCTGAAGCACTCCTTTTTTCACCCTTACATATATCCCCAAATCAATGCAAGAAGTGAACCGAAGACAGTCACCACTGCAATAAACACACCATAATAAACATTCGATAAAATCAAGTCCTTATCCTCTGATTCCCGAGCATGCATGAATACCATTAATTGTAGGAATGCCTGCACAAATGCTGTAATTAGCAGGATGGTCATCCCCACTGCGAATGAAATTCCCTCCAATAATACCAACAAAGCAACGCCTGTTAGAACAAGGGAAGATACAAATCCCATTACTTGTTTTAGTGGAAATAATTCCTTCATTTACATCATTCCTTTCAGATAGATGAAGCTGAAGATAAAGATCCAAACAACATCTAGAAAGTGCCAGTAAAGAGAGAATATAAAGGATTTATTTGCAGTTTCTGGTGTCAAACCGCGTTTTTTAACCTGCATTAGGATGAACAGACCCCAGAACAAGCCTAAGGTAACGTGAAGTCCATGTGTACCTAATGTTGTTAATAATGCAGATGAGAAGGCACTAACGGTTAAGCCAGCTCCAACATGAACATAATGATTAAATTCATAAATTTCTACACTTAGGAAGGCTGCGCCAAGAACAAGGGTGATGATGAAAAATGCCATCATCGCCTTCTTGTTTTTAAGTCTCATTGCATGAATAGCTAATCCGATTGTGAAACTACTTGTAAGAAGCAAAAGTGTTTCAATTAATACTGGAGGCAGTTCGAAAATCTCCGCCCCACTTGGTCCGCTTCCGTGACGTCCTTCTAACGTAAAGTAGGAAGCAAACAATGTTCCAAAGAGCATGATTTCTGCCCCAATAAATATCCAGAAACCTAAAATATTCAAGCGGCCTTGCTCTGTACTATACTCTAACGGCTGCGAGTGATCCATTTTCATTATTCTGCACCTCGCAATTCAGATTCTGTTTTTTCAACTTCCTCAACAGGTATGTGGCGACCATGATCCTTTTCAAATGAACGATGGACTAAGCATGCACAAATACCTAGTAAGGATACAATAACACCAATCCATATACTAAATATAAAGGAGAAACCAAGAACAAAGAACAATGCACTCATAATAAATGGTACACCACTATTATTCGGCATGTGAATTTCCTTCAACTTGCCTTTAAACAGCTTATGACCATTATATTTGGAATCCCAGAAAGCTTCACTTGAAGCCACTTCAGGAATTGTTGCAAAATTGTATTCCGGTACTGGTGTGTGTGTTGCCCACTCAAGAGAACGCGCATCCCAAGGGTCGCTTCCGATATCTCTTGATGCATAGCGTGTGCTGTAATAGATATTGTAAACAATGATGATAAACCCAATAGCTAACATTACTGCACCAGCAAATGATAGCATATTCCAGAAACCAAAGCCTGTGGATTCAGAATAGGTATACATACGGCGTGCTTGACCATCTAACCCGGAAATAAACATTGGGAAGAATGCTACACATGTACCGATTGAGATAAACCAAAACGCCCACTTACCAATTCGTTCGTTTAGCATGAAGCCAAACATTTTAGGCCACCAGTATGTTAAACCGGCTAACATCGCAAATACTACACCCGGAATAATAACTAAGTGGAAATGCGCTACAAGGAACATCGTATTGTGATATTGGTAATCAGCTGCCGACATACCAAGCATAACACCTGTCACCCCGCCAATCGTAAAGATAGGCAAGAAACCTAGTGAGTACATCATAGGTACCGTAAACCTGATACTTCCTTTCCACAAGGTAAACAGCCAGTTAAAGATCTTAATACCTGTCGGCACGGCTATCGCCATTGTGGTGATAGAGAATATACTGTTAACCATTGCTCCTTGCCCCATCGTAAAGAAGTGGTGAACCCATACTACGAAGGAAAGAAGCGAAATAATTACCATAGAAGCAACCATCGATTTATAACCATATAGATTACGTCTAGCAAATGTGGAAATGATTTCACTATAAACACCAAATGCTGGTAGCACGAGGATATAAACCTCCGGATGCCCCCAAACCCAGAACAGGTTGGCCCATAGCATATCCATTCCACCATTACCTGTCGTGAAGAACTGTGTACCGAAAAGACGGTCCATTGTTCCCATAGCAAGTGCTACCGTTAGAACAGGGAATGCAAATGTAATAATTAAGTTAGTGATAAGTGCAGACCATGTAAACATTGGCATTTTCATAAGCTTCATGCCTGGTGCACGCATCTTAAGGATGGTTACGATAAAGTTAATACCAGTAATTAAGGTACCTATCCCCGCAATCTGAATGGCAATCATGTAATAGTTCGTTCCCACCGACGGGCTAAACTCATTACCCGCTAACGGGAAGTACGATGTCCAACCAGAGCTCGGTGAACCACCGATAACAAAGGAAAGGTTAAATAGCATTGCCCCGAAGAAATATAACCAAAAGCTTAATGCGTTCAGACGCGGGAATGCTACATCTCGCGCACCAATTTGTAATGGTACAACAAAGTTCATCAAGGCAACGATAAAGGCCATTGCCATAAATATAATCATCACAACACCGTGTGTTGTGAAAATTTCATTATAATGTTGCGAATCTAGCAACTGCGCTTCTGGTGTGGCTAACTGTGCACGCATCATTAATGCGTCCACCCCTCCACGGAAAAGCATAAGGAGTGCAGAAATTAAATACATAATACCAATACGCTTATGGTCAACGGTTGTTAGCCATTCGCGCCATAGATAACCCCATTTTTTAAAGAACGTTAATCCTGCGATGATTGCAATTAAAGTAATCCCAATTGCAACCATGGAGGCATAGATAATCGGACTTGGATGAGGTATCGCAAAACGTTCAAAGAACTCCATGTTTTTTTACTCCTTTCAAACCTTCTAAAAATGTTCAAGAAAAACCGGTAAAAAGGACAGATCGAATTTTCAAACCGTCTCATCTTAAAAAACTTCACATATACAGGCCGGCATGGCAGCAAATAACTGTCACACGCCGACCTAATTAATTAAAACTTAGGACAAATTAATGGTTGTGATCATGCCCAGAATGGTCGCTGTGTTCTTCATCTGTGTGATCAGAATGCTCATCATGACTTTCTTCTGAACCACCGCCATGATTATGACCACCATGCTCCCCTTCAGGTGCAGGCATGAACTCTAAATGTGTTCCGGTAAAAGTTTGCTGGCCAAGATGACCTGGCTCCAAGAGCTCTTCAAACTTATCTTCTGTTATTGGTTCTGCAGTTGCTTTTACTTCCTCTACCCAGTCATCAAACTCATCCTGCGTAACAGCATTTACATTGAACGTTTGCTCTGCAAAGCCTTCCCCACTAAAGTTCGCATTACGACCGTCATATTCACCAGGAACATCTGCCGCAAGGTGTAGAGTTGTTACCATATCAGCCATTGCATATTTCTGACCACCTAATTGAGGTATCCAGAATGCACTTATTGGACCATAGGAATATAATCTAAATTCCAGCGGGCGATCTGTTGGGACATAAAGATAATTCATTGTCTCTATTCCTTGCTCCGGATAGCTGAAATGCCATTTCCAATCAGAAGAAGACGCATAAACCACGAGTGGCTCTTTATCATAACCTTCTGGTGTTGCCTCCACCTTGTAGTTACTTTCCACTGACACAAATGAAAGATAAGCTACAATTAGGACTGGGATCCCAACACAGATTGCTTCCACCCAAATGTTTCCTTCAATATGTGGTGGCTTATAATCCTCAGGCTGTTTAGATGCTCTAAACTTAACTAGCATGTAAATTAAGATCGCGAAGACTACAATGACAATAAACGACATAATTGCAATAGAAAGCCAGATAACATTCGCCTGTGTCTCTGCTTGTGGACCCTTTGGATCCAATACAGCTAATGGTTCACAGCCTGTTAATACAGTAAGTACCGTGATGATAGCTGCTAGTATCATCCATTTTATTTTCATAGAGATACCCCTTCCTTTTAAATTAGCTATATTCTAACCTATAAAACTATAAATGTTACAAACTTCACAAACCTATTCCTATCTTAATACCATCCAAAGAGAAAAACAATTATAAAGCAATTTATGTCATAAAATGTTCAAGGAATTTCATACAAAAAGTGAACATTTTGTTAAGCTGGTCTTATTCTGGGCTTTATTACGATGTGTAATAGGTTGGGTGGTTGATTGGGGAGGGTGGATGGTTGATTGGAGTGCTCACTTGGTTGATTGCACATCCCTCTTGGTCGGTTGCACACCCCCTTTGGTTGATTGCGCTTCTCACTTGGTCGATTGCACTTCACGCCTGGTTGATTGCGCTTCTTACTCGGTTGATTGCACTGCATGCCTGGTTGATTGCGCTTCTCACTTGGTTGATTGCACTGCACGCCTGGTCGATTGCACTTCACGCCTGGTTGATTGCACCTCTCACTTGGTCGATTGCACTGCATGCCTGGTTGATTGCGCCTCTCACTTGGTCGATTGCGCCTCTCACTTGGTCGATTGCACTTCACGCCTGGTTGATTGCGCCTCTCACTTGGTCGATTGCACTGCACGCCTGGTTGATTGCACCTCTCACTTGGTCGATTGCACTGCATGCCTGGTTGATTGCACCTCTCACTTGGTTGATTGCACTGCACGCCTGGTTGATTGCGCTTCTCACTTGGTTGATTGCACTGCATGCCTGGTTGATTAAGCCGCCCACTTGATCGATTGTCCAGCCTGCCTCGTTAATTGCACACAACACCTTCTTAAAGAAAACATCTTACAATCCGCTTTTCAGCCTATAATTAAGTACACAAAAAAGAAGCCCCCCTAAAGGCGGACTCCCTCCAATACTTACGCTAATTCCCTGTTTGCCACCTGCTTTTCTACAAGCCCCAAAAATTGAGCAAATGACAACCGTTCTGTCTCCTTCACCCCATACTTACGAATGGTTACATCTCCATTCTCAACTTCCTCATCCCCAATGACAAGTGCATAAGGGACTTTCTTCATCTGTGCTTCCCTAATTCTGTATCCTAACTTCTCATCCCTTGCATCTATATTTACCCTATATCCTTGGGCTCGCAGCTCCTCCCGAAGTCTCACACAATAGTCAACATGCACGTTGGCAACAGGTAGTAACTGAACTTGTATTGGTGCCAACCAAACAGGAAATGCTCCCGCAAAGTGTTCAATTAAAATCCCGAAGAAGCGATCAATCGATCCGTATATGGCGCGGTGGATCACGACTGGTCTTTCCTTTTCTCCTTTATCATTAACAAAAGAGAGATCAAATTTCTCTGGCATTTGAAAATCTAATTGAATGGTTGCACATTGATGGCTCCGTTTTAAAGCGTCTTTTATATGAAAATCAATTTTCGGTCCATAAAACGCTCCATCTCCTTCATTCACCTGGTAGGAGATACCTGTTTTTTCAAGAACATTTTCTAAAGACTTCTCTGCATGCCCCCAAAGTTCGTCTGAGCCAAGCGATTTTTCAGGACGAGTGGAAAGTTCTACCGTGTAGGAGAATCCAAATGCACGATACACTTCATCCACTAGCTCCATCACGGCCTTTACTTCATCCTCTATTTGATCCTCTCGAACGAAAATGTGGGCATCATCCTGGCAGAAGGACCGAACCCTGAGCATCCCATTCAAAGCTCCACTATATTCATGTCTGTGTACCTGCCCAAACTCCGCCATGCGAACTGGCAAGTCACGGTAGGAATAAAGGCTATTTTTATAAACAAGCATATGGCCCGGGCAGTTCATCGGCTTCATCGCAAACTCTGTGTCATCCACTTCCGAGAAATACATATTTTCTTTATAATGCTCCCAATGTCCAGATTGCTCCCACAGCCGCTGATTCATCATAAATGGTGTGCGCACCTCTTCATAGCCAGCTTTTGTTTGCAACTTTCTTGAAAATGCTTCTAGTTCATTTCGAATAATTTGGCCATTTGGCAGATAAAATGGCATCCCAGGGGCTTCTTCTGAAAACATAAATAGATCTAATTGCTTCCCTAGCTTCCGATGGTCCCGCTTTTCCGCTTCCTCTCTTAAATGAAGATACTCTTTCAGCTCTTTCTTTTTACGGAAAGCTATCCCGTATATCCGTTGCATCACTTCATTGTCTTGGTCCCCCTTCCAATAGGCACCAGATACATGGGTAAGTTTAAACGCTTTGACCAAGCCAGTCCGTGGCAAATGTGGGCCTCGACATAGATCGATAAATTCTCCCTGCTGGTAGATAGAAATTTCTTCATTCTCCCCAAACCCTTCCAAAAGTTCGAGTTTAAAGGATTCTCCCCTTGCTTCAAATAATTCTTTTGCCTCTTGCAAGGACAAAACCATCCGCTTTATCGGCAAATTCTCATCAATAATGTGTTGCATTTCTTTTTCAATAGCAGAAAAGTCCTGTTGGGATAAACTCTTCTCTAGCTTCACATCATAATAGAAGCCATTATCGATCACAGGACCCACCCCTAATTCCACATTACCAAAGCTTCGTTTCAGTGCTTGGGCCAGAATATGTGCAGTACTATGGCGCATTACTTCCTGTCCCTCGTCATCTTCCAGCGACAAAATAGCTAGCTCCCCATCAACTTCAAGGGGCGAATCCATATCTAAAAGCTGGCCATTAAACCTTCCAACAACGGCTTTTTTGGCCAAACTTCCACTAATGGATGCTGCCACCTCTTGGATCGTAATCCCTTTTGCATACATGTTGACTTGCCCATCCGGAAATTGAATACTAATTCTCTCCATAAAAACTCCTCCTTTTTCATATATAAAAAACGCACTCATCCCAATAAAGGGACGAGTGCGTTTACCCGTGGTTCCACCCAGCTTCCCAATGAATAAAATCTTCACCGGCTTTGGACGCTTTAACGCAGCGGTACGATATTGGTTACTCTATTTTCCCCAATACTGCTCCAAGGTGGTATATTATTTTCCATCACTGGGAAGTTCGCAGCAAATCCTTCCCTCTCTGAAAGCTGAAAAAATAATATGTGTCCTTCTCATAGCATCTATATAAAATAAAAAAACACATCAATCCCTACCTAAGGGACGAATGTGTCTGTTCGTGGTTCCACCCAATTTCCCAATGAAAAAATCATCATTGGCTTTGGTTGCTTTATCGCAGCAATTACGGTATTGGTTACTCTGTTTTCCCCAATACTGCTCCGAGGTGGTACATTATTTTCCTTGGTTAGGAAGTTCGCAGCAAGCCTTCCCTCTCTGATAACCGGTAAGAATAATGCGTGTCCTCATCTTCACTTATCATTACTAATTTTTATATATGCTATTACAAATTTTGAAAAAAGGCAACCTCTATTTTAAAATTTCACCATAACCGACGCTCTTCCATGCAGTTTTACATAACCAACAAATAGGGAAAGCTTCAAACAAGATAACATTTAGGAGGTGATTTATTTGCGTTCCATAACCAAGCTTTCGCTTGTCTACCTAATCTTTTTCGCAGGTATGATCTTTGTAAACTATTCAGTTGGTTCCCAGGTTGGTACGGTTGCAAATCAAGATCCTGCACTTATCCAGCCAGCCGGCTATGCTTTTTCGATATGGGGTGTTATTTACTTACTCCTGCTCGTATGGATTATAAAAGGTTTCTTCACGAAAGGGGCTAAAGTTGAACTTTATAAAAAGCTTTCATTTATCCTTCCCCTAAACTTTATTTTAAACAGTTTATGGATCATAACGTTTACGCAGCAAATGATTCTGCTATCAACGATTATTATTATTTTGTTATTGCTATCCCTTGTGTGGATTTACCAAAACGTACACAACGATCCGACAAGTAACAGCTGGGATTACGCGCCGTTTTCTGTCTACACTGGATGGGTATCTTTAGCAAGCATCGTCAATGTTTTCACATATGTGGAGCGAAGTGACATGTTTTCGTTTTTTGGAATAGGAGAAGTAGGATGGACACTTATTGCAATCATCGGTATTAGCTTGGTAGCAATCTCTATACTTCTATTTCAACAAGATTTGCTTTATCCACTCGTCTTAATATGGACGTTTATTGCGATCATGTTGAACGTCCAGCAAAACACACTACATTGGACGCTTATTGGCTGTACAGTTATTGTAAGTGCATTTATAGTGTACAGCCTCTTCAAACAAATACGCAGAAGAAAACAGAGGATTTTCAGCTAGACTAAAATAAATCCATCTGCCTTGGTGCTAGACCTTCAAACTTAATACCAAGCATGCTTTGGAAGGTCTTTGCATTCTCGGCAGCATCACCACCTGAATTATTATTAAATAGCACAACAATATCTTTTGATTGTTTGTTTAACTCAAGGAGTCGTTCCTTCCATTCTAATAATTCCTGTTCGTTATAATGATATAAATAGCGCACCTCGCGCCAATTTTCATCTTTCGGCTTGTTCCATCCATAAAAATTTCTGCCATGCATCCGAACTAAAGTAGTCTTCTCATCTGTGGCGACAGGGATAATTGGAACCGAGCCATCCCCTGCTTGCGGTTCATCTACAATGGAGTGTATCCACCCTTCTTCTTTCATAAAGCTAAGGGTTTGGTTGTTAAATTGCTCCGTAAACCATGATTGGTTGCGAAACTCCAGCGCAACAGGAATGTCCTCCATTTGCTTTTTACAATAGCGTAAGTAGTCAACATTTTCTTTTTTACAGGTAAACCACGGCGGGAATTGAAACAGGACCATTCCCAGCTTGTTTGCTTCAATATAGGGCTGTAAGGAGTCCTTAAATGCTTGAAACATCTCTGTCTTTGAAGAAAAATGCTTCTCTTCCCCGCGTTGATGTCCTGTCATCCCTTGATAGGCCTTCACAATAAACCGAAAATTTTCCGGGGTCTCCTTCACCCATTTTTGTGCATTTTTAACTGGTTGAATCGCATAGAAAGAACTATCCACCTCGACAACTGGGAAATGACTGCTGTACTCCTGCAGCTTATCTTTTGGCTTCACCTGTGGTGGATATAATGCATGGTGATCCCCCCAGCCTGTTAGTCCAATGTATATCATGGCCGACCCTCCTAAGGATAGGATAATGGGATAAATAAGAAAAAGGCAAGTAGCAGGAGTTTTTTCTGCTGCTTGCCCGCAATTTGTTCTCAATCCAATAATGTCAGTTGTTGCTTCTCTATCTTGTACACACGGTCTGCTACACGATCTACAAACGCTTTATCATGAGAGACGAGTAAAATCGTGCCCTCATATCCCTCAATAAACTTCTCCAACGCTTCTATACTAAAGACATCCAGAAAATTTGTTGGCTCATCAAGAATCAGGATGTTATATCGGCCTAGGAAAAGCTGACATAGCACGAGTCGTATTGCTTCTCCCCCACTTAAGTCCTGCACATTCTTTTTAATATCATTTCCTGTAAAGCTCATAGCATTTAACACTGCACGTATTTTACTTTCCTGATAATCACTCCTAGATTTCATATACGCAAGAACTGTCTCCTCTTTTTCAAACTGATAAGACATCTGTCTATAAAAACCAATCTCAACTTTAGGGGAAAGGATAATCCCTTCTTTGCCTTCCACAATAGCTTGCAAAAGCGTTGTCTTACCGGTGCCATTATCGCCCGTTATCGCAATGGTTTCCCCTAACGGAAACTGAAACCTTACTTTGCTTAATAATTCCCTCTTACCAACCCTTAAGCTTAGGTCGTCAGCCATAATCGGAAATTTATTGTGGAGTTTTAGTGCCTCACTCTGATGAAAATACAGTTGCTTTTCCGAGGTTGGTGCTGCTACTTCTTCCATCTGTTCGATACGTTGCTCGATCGCCTTAGCAGCACGATGGACAGCTTTCTGACTTGTGCCCCGTGACTTCGTCATGAACATCTTATTTGCCAAAGACTTTGTATCTTTCTTTGTCATACTTCCACTAGCTTGGGTAATTTTATCTGCTTTCTTTTTCTTCTCTTCTGCAGCTTTTAACAATCTCTGTTTTTCTTTCTGGTACTTTTCATGTTGCTCTTGCTGTTCTATTCGTTCCCTTTCCTTTTGTGCAACATAGTTTGAATAGTTGCCGGTATACTCTGTAACACTACCGTCAGCTACTTCCCAAATTTTCGTAGCTAGCTGATCAAGCACATGGCGATCATGACTTACAAGTACAAGAGCCCCATAGTAGTATTCCAGCTCATCCAAAAAGTATTGTTTACCTTCTGTATCAAGATGTGTTGTTGGTTCATCAATTAATAAAGCTTCGTGATACTCGGAGAACAACTGGGCCAACTTTAACCTTGTCTGCTCCCCACCACTTAATTTTGATCTGTTTTTGTCCTCTAAACCGAGGCTCCTTATCTGTTTAGGGTCCGCTTTTTCTGGCTCAGGAGCAGTAAGTTGGCCAAAATAGGCAGCTTCCGCAATAATATGAACACTACCTTTACTTGGAGTTATCTGGCCGTGCAATAATCTGATTAAGGTGCTTTTTCCTGTACCGTTTTTTCCAACAATACCAATTCGATCAAATTGATGGATAGCTAATCGAGGTATTGAAAGAATTAATTGATCCAAAAAAGTTACCTCAACATCTTCAAGCTCAAAGCATAATTTTTCCATTGTACATTCCCTTCCCTTTCTCTGCCTAAAATTAGCCACCTGCTAACACTAGAGAATAAAGGGAGGGTCCACGCATTTATCAAAGATAAACCTTGAAGGAATAACACAAATTAAGTACAACGTATAAACGTGTACCTTTTCGTAATGGCATAAAAAAAGAAAGGCAGGTTGACCTACCTTTCCCCTCACGTATAAAAGAAGATTATGAAAAAATGGCAGACTGCTCCCGTTTACTCTGCATGAATTAGCAGAGGCTTTGAACTATGAAATTACTGGTTCAAAGCTGGGAAACGCAATCTTACAGAAGCCATATCGTCACAATCCTCCTTACATTTAAAAGTATATGTTTATTGTATAGAGTATTCTCTCAATTGTCAAAAGCCATTTGCCTGTTTTTTCATATATGTTTACTACCAAGTCTTTTTACTCTGTTCAACCAAGCAGCACGTTTTTCTTCCGTAGAAGTTTTAACAGGCGTAATCTCTGTTACCTTGACTGGCTTAATTCCGCAAAAACTTAATATATTGCGCTTCATCACCTGATGTCCTGCACGCCGGTACACAAGGCGGTTAAACCAAGATGGTGTATCGGAAGTTACAATCAGGTGGGCTGACTTCCCAGTCAATAGCTTATCCCATAATGGAGAATTTTCTCTATAACGAAAAGCAAATCCCGGCAGAAAAACCCGATCGATAAATCCCTTTAACACAGCCGGCATTGTCCCCCACCAAGTTGGGTACACGAACACCAAATGATTCGCCCATTCTAGCCATTCTCTGGCCTTTACTAGATCAGCTTCTAATTCAGTCCGTTTTCTATACCCATATTTTAAATTTGGTTCAAAGCTTATTGTGCTTAAATTAAGATAGCGCACCTCTCCTCTGGCAGCTGCTCCATCTTTGTATGCCTCGGATAAACTTCTGCAAAAACTTTGCGGATCGGGATGACCATTTATAATAAGAATTTTCTTTTTCAACACATTCACTCCTCCAATAACATGCTATAGTTGTATTAATAGCTGATAAAATAAGCATAGAATAGCTTTCAATTTATAAAAATGATGGATAGCGCAAAAATCATGAAGATATACGCAAGAAAGGGGAAGAGGTTATGGCGACTACCGGTGTTTCCATCTCCATGGTGTATCCGATTGTAAAGTCACTTCACAGACATGGCGTAAGAAAGGAACAGCTTTTCGAAAAGGCAGGCATGAAGCTTGAGCTACTCCATGATATAGATGCACGAATTGAAGCACTTGATTTAGTAAAATTAATGAGTACTGCTGCAGCCTACACAGGAAACCCTTTCTTCGGCCTACATCAAGGTGTCAATATAAGTTTTGAGGATATGGGCGTACTTGGCTATGTCATGTTACATTCCAACACGATTAAGGATGCGCTCCTCGCTTATCAGCGATATAACGTTATTTTGTGCAACGGATTTAATCTTGATTGGCAGGTAAAAGGAGATCAGCTGCAGATTGAGTTGCATTTACAACCACATGGACAGATGTCACGGCACTGCATAGAGGATATGGCAAGCTCCGTTTATCACCTTGCCTGCAAGTTAAGTAATACAAAAATAGCCCTTCATTCTGTACAATTTAGTCATGAGCACCCGGGAGATGTGGCCGAATATGACGCTATTTTTGGGGTCGCACCTTCCTTTTCAGCTGACAAAACAGTACTTTACATGGATCGGGAAGTGCTTGATTTCCCCGTCCTATACGCTAATCCAAAGCTTTTACATGTATTTGAAAGTCTAGCAAAAGAGAATAGTGAAGCACTAACACATGCAAATCTTGTCTCCTATCAGGTTGTCGAATGGTTGAGGGACTGTTTGCCAAGATTTTTCCCCACCTTGAAACAAACGGCGGATTATTTGCGGATAAGCCCACGGACACTGCAAGCAAATCTAAAAGAAGAAGACACATCCTTCAGTAAGCTGTCCATTCAGGTTCGAAAAGAGATGGCAGAGCGTTACCTCGCTGATGGCAACCATTCCGTTGGAGACATTGCATACTTGCTTCATTTTTCCGAACCTAGCGCTTTTCAAAATGCATTCAAACGCTGGACGGGAGTGTCTCCAGGCAAGTACCGGATTATGGCTGCTGTTAGAGATTTGAGCCGTTTATCGGAGCCAAATCAGGGGTAAATATCACCATTCTTTATACAGGAGTGATTCTAATGTCTATCGTATTGCAACGAATCTATGAGGAAGAAAACAAAATAGGTGGAAATCGGGTGTTGGTAGATAGAGTGTGGCCACGTGGTATTTCGAAGGACGACGCCGGGATCGATTATTGGGCGAAAGAAGTAGCTCCTAGTACGAAGCTTAGAAAGTGGTTTGACCATGATCCAGATAAGTTTGATAAATTCAAGAAACTGTACAAGGAAGAATTGGAACAAAATGATGAACAGCAAGAAGCGCTTGATAAATTAAAGGGAATGGCTACAAATGAACGACTCGTTTTGTTATACGGCGCCAAAGATAAAACGTATAATCACGTTAACGTGTTGAAGGAAGTATTAGAAGGAGAATAATATGAAAAACGGTTTTTTTGATCAAGTATATGACCTCGTTGCCCAGATTCCCCGTGGACATGTGGTGTCCTATTCTCAGATAGCCAAAATATTAGAACAACCACATAATGCCAGGGTTGTGGGATGGGCGATGAGGCAATCACCACCTGAACGGAATTTGCCAAGCCATCGTGTTGTGAAAAAGTCAGGCGAGCTTGCCCCCGGCTTCACCAACCAGCGGCACCTACTTGAACAAGAAGGCGTTCACTTTGATGCAAAAGGTAGAGTGGAGATGAAGCAGCATAATTGGAATGGTGTGGAAACATTGTAAAAAGCCAGTCCTCTTTACGTAAAAGGACTGGCTTTTCCAAGCCGACGGCGTATAGTCAAGTTTTAATTATAAGTTCTCAGCAAGCTCTTTTATGACTTTTTTGGATTCCTCAGCAAACTTAACGGATTCCTCATAATACATTTCCCCGTCCTTTATTAGGGAAAAATCGCCAATTGTTATATGCAACACCGTCTGATTGTCTCCTTCTTCAAGTATGTAACGATATGACACATCACCTTCCTCAGGCTGATGTTCCCATGTGGTAACCATTAAGGCAATAACGAGTTCTTTGTTTGGCTCTGTTTTAATCAGTTTTGTAATGGACTGTTGCCCGTTTGGCAAATCCCATACGACCTTGTCACCAAGCTTCATTCGATCCTGTGGGTAATCCTCTGGCAGTTCATCCCATTGACTTACATACACAGGGTTAACAAGCACCTCCCACACCTTTGCAGCAGGTGCATCAATTGTAATAGTATCTCTAACCTGTAAAGACATCTTATCCCTCCTCGATTTGATTAACCAAGCGATTCTACAAACTCTGAAACCTTTTGATACATCTGGTCTGGCTCAACGGAAAATTTGCTGGACTGAAATTCAGGCAGCCATTGTACTCCGGCAGTAAAAAGTCCTGCTCGCTTCCCCGCTTCCATATCGGCATTACTGTCACCAATAAACATTGCTTCACTTTTCTCTACTTTCAAGTCACGTAATGTTTTTAAAATACCTTCAGGGTGTGGTTTAGCCTCTTCTACATCATCTCCTGTAATGATCGAGTCAAAACACGCCTCATCCATATGCAATTTTTTTAGAGAAATGTCCAAGGTCGCTCTGGACTTTCCTGTAATGATGGCCAACTTATATTTACGCTCTTGCAGCATGTTTAACATATCTGTAATGTCCTGATTTTGTTTTACAAGTTCCTCATGATTTTGCTCATAAATATGCAGGAAGCGCTCAATTGCCTCCTCTTTATCTTGGTGCTGCAAATTCTCTCGAATGATCTCTGGCTCTGGTGGACCAAACATGTTCCTTACATCTTCATTCGTAAGTTCTTTTCCATCGTACATGTCGAACACCTGCTGGAAGGCATAATATGCAACAGGTAGTGTATTAGCTAACGTCCCGTCGAAATCAAATAAAAAAGCTTTCAACTTAACTCCCCCTTATAATCTCTCCTCAGCAAAGAATACATATACAGGTCATCGAATGTTTTTCCATTAAACTCATAATCTCTCAATAATCCTTCCCTCATAAACCCATTTCGTTCTACTAGCTTAATCGATGAGGTGTTTGGCGGCTCAATTAATGCCTCAATACGATGTAACTTCATTTCATAAAAGCCGTATCTTAGGACTGCTTCCATTGCCTCTCTTGCTATCCCTTTTCCCCAATACTGTTTGTCCAACTCATAGCCAATTTGGGTGCGGGAATGCTGCTTGACCATGTTTAAAAAGCCACAGGTTCCAATTACTTTATCTAAACCTTTAAGTGTTATACCCCACCGAATTCCAATGCCTTCAGTGAATATCTCATCATACCAAGCTACTTCACTTAGCGCCTCTTCTTCTGTTTTAAAAGGCTCCAATCCATAGTATTCCATCACGTCCTTATCAGATAAATAAGTCAGCATGCTAGCTGCATCTGTTTTCATCACTTTTCTTAAAATTAAACGCTCTGTTTCTAATACTGGGAACGCATTCATCGTACTCTCCATACATGCCACCTGCTTATCTACTAAGTAAAATTCTATTTCTAGTATGCATGAAAAGCTGTTATGTTGAAAGCCCTTTATATTAGTTTTGTAAAACTTTCATACACATTATATTCAAAGTGACATGATAACTTTTAAAAGGGACACAACCTTCTTTACAAAGAGACGCAGCACCTTCTAAAACTGACGCAACAACCCCATTTTCTAGCCTCCCCCTTAAAATTATTAAACATGAATCCAACCTAAATTGAATAGGATAAAAAGGGGGTTGTCCTAATGTAAACCTATTAGGACGCCCCTTAGGGGGAAGCCAATGTCACACATTTTCATAAAAACTATAATTGTGTTAGCTGGTGGAATACTGCAAGGCATAGGGATGGGACTCTTTTTATTTCCGCATTTTATACCGTCCGGGGGCGCTGGAGGTATTGCTGTATTATTAAACTACTGGTTTCACATACATACTGGACTTGCCCTATGGCTTGTCAATTCTTCGATGCTATTAGTTGCCGTAAAGTATTTGGGAAAAAGAGTTGCTGTTTGGACGGTTGTTGGGATTACGATGACCTCAGCATCTATTGCCTTTTTTGAGCAAACTGTGATCATCGGAAATCGAAACCTTCTAGTAGACTTTTTCTGTGGCTCTTTATTGCTTGGAACAGGAATTGGTTTATTAATGCGGCAAAGCGTTTCAAATGGAGGCGTCGGAGTTATTGCACTTATTGTCGCCCATAAAAGGAGTATATCCCCAGGGCAACCATTATTCTGGATTAATTGCTCTGTATTTATTTTTACAGCCATTGTTATCGATTGGAAAATCATCCTACTTGCATTAGGTAGTCAATGGATCGCTACAAGGATAGTCAATCTAATATGTCAGTTAAACTTCTATCCAAGCTATACCCTTAGCTGGAGGAAAAAATAACCCAATGTACTGCGCTCTAAAAGCGCAAAAGCAATGCTTAAAAGTACGTATAGCGAATGGCAGTCTTTTTCTCATCCTTCCCGTCCATTCCTTTCACATGTAACAAGAAGAAAACGAGGAGGCCTACAATAAAAGTAAAGGCAGCGACCGAAACAAACATTCCTGTTCTCGACCAATCCATTAGACGGGTAAAAACCGGCGGGCCAAGCGCTACACCGAGAAAACGGACGGAGCCATACAGCGAGGTTACAAATCCTCTGCGTTCCTTTCCTACCGCTCCTGTAATAATACTATTCACACATGGAAGGACAAGGCCTGAACCTACACTACTTATAGCAAGGATAATTAAAAATGGGACGAGCATTTCAAAGAAGACAAGCAGACTGTAAGACAATGTCATAAGGAGAAGTCCAATCACGGCAAGACGTTTCATCTTCATAAGATTCTTGCCAATTTTACTACCTGTAATATACGAGGTTACTACCATAACGAGAAGTGGAATAGCTAATAACAGTCCTTTTAATACCCCATCAATCTCGTACTTTGTCTCCAACACATCAGAAAGAAAGAAAAGGATGCCAAAGAGCGTGAACAAGCACGTGCCGCCTGCGAGATATGTGGTGAACAGCCATCTGCCTTCATGCTTAAATACCGTTAGCAAACCTCTTACATACTTTTTAAATGGAGGTGGTGCTTGGCGAAAGCTTTTTTCTTTAATGAATAACCAAACAAGGATCAAGGAAATAAAACTAATGATGGGAAAGGCAAAAAAGACAAAATACCAGACAGCTAAGGCAATGAGTGAACCGAAAATTGGAGATAAAACCTTTCCCAAGCCATTTGACGCTTCAAATATCCCTAAAACTCTGCTTTGTTCGCCCCCTTTAAACAAATCACCCGTAAGCGCCATGGCAATTGGAGCTGTTCCTGCTGCTCCAATTCCTTGTAAAATCCTGCCGATTATAATCCACGTATACGCATTGGAAAAAGCAGCAGCACCTAATCCTGCTATCAACCCTCCTAAGCCAAATAGAAAGAGAGAGGGTAAAATGATCACTTTTCTCGAAAATCGATCGGAAAGATACCCGACAATTGGAATGAAAATAGCGGCAGCAATGGAAAATACCGTGATGGTTAAACTGACCTGCATTTGAGATAAATTTAATGAAGATTTCATTTGCGGAAAAATCGGTATTAACATAGAATTCCCAAGTGTCATTATTAAGGGGATAGAACCAATCGCAAGAATTGTCATGCCTTTGTTAGCAGCCTTTGCCATCATGCTTCTCCTCTACTTCGTATTAATTGGCGGGTACACGATCCACCCTTTTTCTTTCGTAATGTTTAAGAGCTTGAGTTCGTATTCTTCTTTTTGCGTATTAAATTCTTCAAACATAGTCCGAAGCTTTTCCTGTAAGCTTATGCCAATAATATAGCTGGCCGTCATCCTGCCAGCCACAAGCTCTTTTTGCACCATGGCGGCAATCTCTGGATCATTAAAACGGGCTCCAGCTGGTATATCTTGTGTTTCAACATTAGGACGATCTGGCGGTGCAGGTGGTAGGCGAATCCCCGTTTCTTTTAACAAAGTTTCTACTTGCTGTTCTTCCTGGGTAAAACCGTTCTCCAACACATCCTCTAGTAACACCTTTAGATCGTTGTCTCCTGTATGATTAATCAGCACCTGCATGGTAACACAGAAGCACTTAGCATTATAAAGATAGGTCCAAAGATGATAGACCTCTCCTGCGTGAAACGCCTCTTCCTCTTTATTGCCATTAAGCATGCCCATTTCTTCAGTCCTTTCCTATTATTTTCAAGGTACTCCTTACCTTACAACAGATATAAATAAAAGCTTGCTTCCTATCTAGCATCCCACAACAAATAAAAAATTATGTTGGGCATTAATTTACATGGGACAGGAACCTACTTTTCGTTTAAACATAGGCTAAAATCATAAAGCAAAAGCGAATGCGCCCGTCTGATTTTAGCCAGAGGGAGCTAAGCATCACGCAAAATTTACGAAAATGGGGTTCATTATATGAGAAAGAAATTAAAGTTGCTGTTTTTAAGCATTGTTTGTATGTTCCTGTTTGTAGGATGTAGTCAACATGAAGCATCTAACAATTCTACAGAGGAAGAAAACGTTATTCGGATTGGCTATCAAAAAAATGGCCCTCTCATTATTTTGAAATCACTCGGCACTTTGGAAGAACGTTTAAAAGAAGAAGGATATACGGTAGAATGGAAACTTTTCCAAGCTGGACCTGCATTAGTGGAAGCCTTAAATGCAGGGAGTATTGACTTTGGCAGAACAGGAAACTCTCCACCTATATTTGCACAGGCTGCTGACACTCTTTTTGTCATGGTCGCAGCAGGAAAGTCTAAGTTTAAAGGGAGTGGCGTTTTAGTACCGAACGATTCATCCATAGAACGTATAGAAGATCTAAAAGGGAAAAAGGTTGGCTTTGCCAAAGGATCAAGCTCTCACTACCTCATCGTGCGAGCATTGCAAGAAGCTGGGTTAAGCTATAGTGATATTACACCTGCCTATTTATCTCCTGGGGACGCACGAATCGCTTTTGAACAAGGAAATATTGACGCCATGGTCGTATGGGATCCTTATACAGCTTCAACAGAGCTGCATTCTAATGGCAAGCTATTAGTTGATGGAGAAGGTCTCACTACTGACCGCGATTTCTTCATTGCAACGGAGTCCTTTGCTAAGGACCATACAGCGTTAATTGATATTCTTTTAGAAGAAATTGAAAAGTCCTCTGATTGGGCTAATAAAAATCACGATGAGCTGGCTACCATGCTCACTCCAATCCTTAATATTGAGGAAGATTCCATTATGAAATCCATTAAAAGACGCACTTACGGGGTGGACGAAATAAATGAAGAGATTCTGAAAGAACAGCAAGAAATTGCTGACACCTTTTATGAACTTGATATCATTCCGAAACAAATACAGGTGGAAGATGTTTTAATGAATAATTGATTAAAAATGGAAGTGCCACTGTGGGGCGCCACTTCCTATGGCCGGTGCGCTACTTTCAGGAGCTGATGCGCGACTCTCATGGGCCCGTGCGCCAATCCCTATGGCTGGCGCGCTACTTTTATAAGCCGATGTGCGGCTTCTGAACCTGAAACTAAAAATTCCTATAAGAAAAGGAGGTTAGAATCTTGAAAATTTCGTCCAAAAGCGTAGCAGATAAACTTATTCCATGGCTGGTCCCATTCTCGTTACTATTAGGCTGGCAGTTTCTTTCTACTATAGGTATCATCCCCACCCGCATCCTTCCTGCTCCAACACAAGTGTTTCAGGCAGCAATAGACTTGTCCGCCACAGGAGAACTGACAGAACATATCTCCATAAGTTTGGGGAGGGCATTAATCGGGTTTCTCATTGGCGGGATTATTGGATTTTTATTTGGACTGTTTAACGGCATTTTCCGTTTTGCAGAGCTCTTCTTTGATACATCTATTCAAATGTTAAGAAATATTCCACATTTAGCCTTAATCCCTCTAGTGATATTGTGGTTTGGAATTGATGAAACCTCGAAAATTTTCCTTGTAGCATTAGGGGTGATGTTTCCCGTCTACATCAATACTTATCATGGCATTAAGTCAGTAGACAAAGGACTAATTGAAATGGGAAAGGCTTATGGGTTAAAAGGAAGAACATTATTCTTTCATGTCATATTGCCTGGAGCCATGTCTTCCATCCTAGTTGGGGTACGTTTTTCACTTGGCGTTATGTGGCTAACCCTCATTGTAGCGGAGACCATTTCAGCACATTCCGGCATTGGTTATATGGCAATGAATGCTAGAGAATTTATGCAGATGGACGTCATTGTCTTAAGTATTGTCCTGTACGCGATGTTTGGAAAATTATCAGACGTTATTGCCAAGCTTTTTGAAGGAAAATTACTTCGTTGGAATCGTGCATAACGAAGGGAGGAACGAATATGAAAGACGTTAAGACGAACTACCATATTGAAACCAAACAGCTTCAAAAGGATTATCCTGGAAGAAATGTGTTAAGCGGGATCAACCTCTCTATCCGACAAGGTGAGTTTATTGCGATTGTAGGGAAAAGTGGTTGTGGGAAAAGCACTTTACTCAGACTATTAGCTGGTTTAGAAAAGCCGAGTGATGGAAAATTGCTCATGGGTCAAACACCCTTAACAGAGCTAAATGACCAGGCGCGTATGATGTTCCAAGACGGTAGGCTACTCCCTTGGAAAAAAGTAATCGATAATGTATCACTTGGGCTACCCAAGGAAGGTAAGCATAAAGCTAAAAAAGCTTTACAACTGGTGGGGCTTGAGGATAGAATGACGGATTGGCCAGCTATGCTTTCCGGCGGGCAAAAGCAACGTGTTGCACTAGCTAGAGCGTTGGTCCATGAGCCCTCCCTTTTACTGCTGGATGAGCCGCTAGGGGCCTTGGATGCTTTGACGCGCTTGGAAATGCAAGGCCTTATTGAGGAACTTTGGCAGCAAAAACGTTTTACCGCCATACTGGTTACACACGATGTTGAAGAAGCTGTAGCCATAGCAGATCGCGTAATTGTCATTGAAAATGGGAACATTAGCTTGAATCAGGCTATTGATTTACCAAGACCACGCCAGCGCACAAGCACCGCAT